>CAYQQX010000019.1:0-43880 GCA_964419495.1 uncultured Anaerolineales bacterium | reverse complement strand
CTATAAACTCCATCCCTCAAACATACTTGGCTATTGATCAATTTAAGATCAGGGTAGCCAGAGTCGCTTCCCCCCAAAGGTGCTGGCATTTCAATATCTTTTACCAGGGACAAACTGAAACGAAATATGCTGCCTTCACCCAGGGTGCTTTCAACCGCAACCTCGCCATGGTGCTGCTCTACAATGGCCTTGACGATGGCTAATCCCAGGCCGTTGCCGTCGATATCTTTGGTATTATCCAAATCAACCCGGTAGAATTTATCGAAGATGAAAGGGATATCTTCGGGGGGAATGCCATAACCAGTGTCGGTAATACAAACCCATACCTTTGATTCCTCTTGATCGACGTGCAAGGAAATTTGACCGCCGTTGGGTGTATATTTAATGGCGTTGCCAATCAGGTTGTACAGCACCTGGCGCAGGCGTGATACTGAACCCAAAACCTGCGGCCGCCCTTCAGGCAGATCCAACTGAATTTCCTGGTCTTTGGCGCGCGCCTGGGCCCGGAGATCGTGAGTCACGCTGCTCAATATGTTATGCAGGTCGAAGGGCACCAGGGTCAATTCCACCCCCAAATCAATGCGGATCAGATCCAGCATATTGATCACCAATTCATGCATGCGGGCAGAGGCGTCGCGAATGCGGCCCACAAAATCCTTTTGCTTATCATTGAGCGGACCGGCTTTTTCCATCAAATCACTGAAGCCCAACACGGCGCCGATGGGACTCTTGAGATCATGCGAAACCGTGGCGATAAATTCATTTTTGACCCGTTCCAGATCGACGTAGTGAGATACATCATGGAGCACAACGACCTGGCCCCCTTCTTCGATGGGCGTAATCAGAACCGCAAATGTGCGCTGGTCGGGCCACAGAATTTTGCTTTTTTCAGCAATCCCTGAAAGGCGCGCTTTGGATAGCATTTCGATCAAGTCGTCATAGCCCCGGTTATCTGGCAGACCGCGCCCAATTTGGGTTTCCACATCCGTGAATAGTTTGTGGGCAGCCGGATTCATGAGCTGCAACAGCCCATCTCGATCAAAGACCAGGATGGCATCAGCGGCTGCCTGCAGTACCGCAGAAATGCGGTGCTGTTCTTGCTCAACCGATTCGAACAGGCGAATCCGCTCCAAGGCAGCCGAAATCTGTGATGCCAACATCTCCAAAACAACAAAATCGCTCTCGCCCAAGCAAACCTGCTGCAGACCGTAAACAGCCAGAATATGACTGATGGCCTCATCTGCGTAAATCGGCACCGCGATAGAGGACGTACTCTTACGGGCGGTTTCCGCATTTTCAAGCTCGTCTTGATGATCAGTATCAGTAGATGGTCTGCGCCCATTTCTGGAATGCAAAACTGCACCCTTTTTTTTCAGTACTTGCGTTGGACATTCAGCAAGTTGTTCAAAATTGATCTCAGCTGAGCTTCCAACCTCAATAATCAGATTGGGCTGGTTATTATTGATATCCCAAAGCGTGACCAAGGGGTAATGCAGTTCATCATGAATGGCCTGGGAAAAATTATCAAACAATTCATCGGAACGGGTAACACTGCTTAGTTTTTGAGTCAATTGATTGAGAGCTGCTAATTCATTGGCTCGTTTACGCTCCATCGTGTAAAGCTGGGCATCTTCGATAGCAATTGCAGCCTGGCTGGCAATGGCGCGCAAAAATGTGAGTGTCTCCTCATTAAAATGATCACCCTGCTCATGAGCAAGGGTCAGCACTCCGATAACATCACGCTGTCCCAACAAGGGCAAACAAAGAATGGACTTAATATACGGATTTATGTCTGATTTCCAAAGAATGTCTGAATGCGCATCTTCTACTACTGTGCCCACCCGCCGATCAAAGACATGGGTGAAGATTTTCGATTGACAGAATTGCTTCTGAATTTCATCCCAGTTCTCTGAAGTGAAATCTCGATTCGAATATAAGCGATGTTCGAATTCTCCATCAATGATGAGCGCTAAATGGGCAGCAGCAGCATCTAATGCCATTGAGGTTCGATCCAGCAAAAGCTCAGCGATTTCATTCAAATCTGTGCGAGCGCTCAAATCTTGACCAATTTCAGGCAGTAGACTTAATTGATGATTTCGCCGTCGTAAAGAATCTTCAAATTGTTTTACACGCAGTTTCGTGCGCACCCGCGCTATGAGCTCCCGCCAATCGAGGGGTTTGGTGATATAGTCGTCGGCGCCTAAACTAAGACCGGTCCGAATGTCACTGGAATCAATTCTAGCTGCAGAGAGAACAATGACTGGAATATACTGCAGTTGAGGATCCGCCCTCATCTCTGCCAGCACTTCAAAGCCATCTTTTTTGGGCATGTTGATATCTAGAAGCAGCAAATCTACTGCTTCTGTACGCAGCTTTGTAAGCACACTTTCCCCATCTGATGCGGTTATGAATTGATACCCATCCTGGCCCAAATTCTTTGTTACCAGGCGAAGGTTATCATCGTTGTCATCCGCGACGAGAATATTAAACTGACGCGAGCTTGTACCCTCACTAAACACAGGAACTGTGGCCTGCAGTCCCTCAATTACGTTCCCGATAATATTGACAATCGTATCGGGGGTAACAGGCTTGAGCAGATATTCATTGATCTTTAAAAAGCGTACGGCCTCTGTCAATTTCATGCTGCCATACGCCGTGATCAATATGATATATTCTGGTCCTGTGCTGAGATCCCGGCGAATTTTCCGAATCAGCTCAAGGCCGCTAATTCCTGGTAAAAGAAAATCAGTGATCAGAACATCAACAATGCTGTCTTCCATGATGGTAAAGGCTTCTTCACCACTATGAGCAACGCTGACCTCGAGATTCTTTTCAGAGCGCCCTAGTGCCCGAGCCAACATTGAAGCAGTATTCGGATGGTCATCAACAACCAGTACATGCGCGGAATTACTATCTTTTGGATTCATGCTATTTCTCATGACAATATTTTGCCTGAAAATGTGAGTATATGCGGTTTGCAATTGTAGGGATTAGTTAGGAAGAGTTAGGGGAAAATTGCCACCCCAAAAACTATCATCACCCCCATCTTTCAAAACAGTCATTTGGCTAGCGAGCCAACCGCGTCGGCGGCTTGGTAAGGCTAAATCTCGCTTCCAGGCCCATCTGTGGCACAAATGCACCGCATTTTCCCACCTGTCGAGGATTTGGCAATTCCCTTTGAGCAGCCCCCATGATGACACTGCGAACAGTGCTCCTTTGTGTCATTGCGAACCCCAAAAGGGGTGAGGCAATCTCCTCCTTGACCAGGAGACTGCCACGCTTCGCTCGCAGTGATATTAGTTTTAGATTTTTGTGAGAAGAACCACTTAGCAAAATCAATCAGCCAAAAAGCGGTACCCTACACCGCGCACATTTAAGATATGACGTGGATTCTTTGGGTCTGGCTCCAAGGTATCGCGCAGGACATGGATATGGTATTTAGCAAGTTCCTGCGCTTCTCGTCGATCCATCTGATAGCCTTGTGCCTCTTCAATCAAGGTTTGATACTCAACCACTTCTGGAGAGTGTGTCGCAAAAACCACCAAATAGTCAAATGGCGTGGGAGGCAATGATAGCACCCGCTCACCAAGTGTTGCCCTGCGCGAGTGCAAGTCGAGGATAAGCGGTCCACATTGCATAAATCGCTCATCGGGAGGCGGCGCAGAAGTGGCGATAGCCGGCATTGCTTCACTTGGGTCAATCCCATCATCCAGGGAATCTAATTCTGCCTGTAGGAGCCCAATTTGTTCCTGAAGTTCACGGCGCCTGCGATTAACGGCTTGCTCCGTTAATATCACTCTGGTACGGGAAACTAATGTTTCAGGGTTAATTGGCTTTAGAAGGTAATCGGAGGCCCCCAGCCTGAGCGCATCTAACGCCGATTGCAGCGATGCGTGGGCAGTAAGCATAATGACAGGCAACTCTGCATTTGATTTGCGAAGTTCTTTCAAAATTTCCAAGCCGCTTGTATCGGGAAGGCGAAGATCGAGAAAAACCAGATCGTATGAAGCCCCCGACAATCTTTCTAATGCCTCACCGCCATCAGCTGCACTAACCACATCACATCCAGCATTTTTTAGTATACGTGCCAACGTGCGACGCAGACTCTCTTCATCGTCTATGATCAACACTTTCCCAATTGAACTCATATTCTGTTCCTCTATTTGGGCAGCCAAACCTTAAAAGTAGATCCCGTTCCTGGCTGAGTTTCAATATCTATGCGCCCCCGGTGATTTTGAACGATGTCGTAAGTAATCGACAAGCCTAACCCGGTGCCGCCTTCTTTGGTAGTAAAAAATGGCTCAAAGACATGTACCAGATCTTGGGATTCAATTCCAGATTCTGTATCGCTCACAGATAATAGTATATCATCATCGAAAGTCTCAGTGCCGATGTGCAATTCCCCGCCTTGGTCCATATTTTCTATGGCGTTCAAACTCAGGTTTAGGATAACTTGCTTCATCTGATCTCGGATCATTTTTACTTCAGGCAATCTTGAATCAGGGTGAAATTCAAATTTCACATTGTTATGACGGAGATGCGTAGTAATCAGATGATGAACATCTTCAACCACATCATTCAACGAATCGGGCTGAAACTCCTCAGCCGTTATAGGCCTATAGGTTTCTCGCAATCGACCAATCAGGTTTGCCATACGACTTGTTTCAGTAAGGGCTACATCTAGATCCTGGCGCGACTGAGAAGAAAGCGTTTGCTCAAGTTTCACCAAATACAACGCATTTTGAATGGCTTGCAAAGGATTATTCAACTCATGGGCTACAGATGCAACGATACGCCCCAGGGCGGTCAACTTACCTGCTTGGACAAGTTGCGATCGCGAAGCCTGCTCACTTTCCAAAGATTTTTGCAGTTCAGCATAAATCATCGCTTTATCCAACACAACAGATAGCTGGTCGGCCACGGCCGATATTAACCGCATCTCGTCTTCTTTGAATATATTCGGAGCTTGGTGCTGAATATCCAGCACGCCCATCACGCCTTCACGGCCCATCAATGGAACGGCCAGTTCGGCGCTAGTTTCAGGAAGTAATGGGTTTCGGTAAAAGAATTCCAGTTCATCAACATTGTTGCTCAAGAACACTTCATTGTTCCGGCCTACATATCCAACAAGGCCTTGATCAACAGTTAAACTATGACCCCGATCTTTGAGCAATCCCCCAACCAAACCGCTCCCTTCCCTTACTACCAGTTTTTCCCTTTGATCATCGAAGAGATATACGTGAACATGGTAATAGCCAAAGTCCATTTGCAACGAATTGACTACCCGGGCTAAGATTTCATCAACATCGAGTGATGCAACGACTTCCTGAATAATTTTATAGAGTGTATTTACTTCTCTCAGCCGTAAAGTTGTATTATTGAACAAGCGAGCGTTATCCAAGGCCACCGCTGCATGAGCAGCCAACATTTCAAGCAGCAGTTGATCCTCAGGCGAATACTGATATGGCTGATAGCTTTGCGCAGAAAGACTACCAATTACCTTCTCGCCTATTTTCATCGGTACGGCGATCAGCGCCCTGACTGAGTCTGAACTCCCATAATTAACTGGATCGATATTTTCAAACTGTTGGGTATCCAACAGGTCATATACAAGCATTGGCTGTCCAATGGCGATCACATGCCCACTAAGCCCTTCTCCGATTGGAATTCGTAATTCTGGGGTTCGGCCATCTTTATCGATGAGATATACACCCTCTATTACCCCTTCGTCCTCGTTTAAAATCGATATGGAAAATGCTTCGCAAGGCATCAGCCGCTCAGCAGCTTCATGGACTGTTTCATAAATTAATTCTGGATCCATGCTGGCTCCAGTAACTCCCTGACTGGCCTGATGGAGAATGACTAACCGATCAGCCAATTCCTTTGTCGTCGTAAAGAGATTTGCGTTCTCAATCGCAACCGCGGCCTGGTTGGAAAACACCTGAGCCAGTGCCGCTTGAGCATAATTATAGGCATCTGTCTCTTTACTATTAATGGTCAGAAACCCGATAGACTCACCTCGCACGACTAGGGGGACACCCATCCAGCCACGCACATAATCGGTTTGTCCCCATTGCTTAAAACGAGGATCGGACCGGGTATCGGCAATAACAATGGGATTCCCGGTCCCAACAATTTCTTGGGCAAGCTGATTGGAATTTGCATCGTAATATTGATCAACTACATTTACATCATCAGGGAAACCTCTTCCGGCAACAACGTGCCAACGATCGTCTGGAGATAACAACACACAGGCAGCACTATCATAAGGTACAACTTTTTTCAGATTGATCAGAATAATTTCCACGATATCTTGCACATCAATGGTGAGGGTAAGCGCTGTCGTCGCATCGCGAATAGATTCTGCCTCTTTCCGGCGAGTGCGCTCCGCCTCAAACAATCGAGAGTTCTCTAAGGCTATGGCGGCCTGTTGGGCGATACCTTGGGCGATGGCGATTTCATCCTCAGAAAATTCTCTGCGCAGCCTGCTCTCCCAGATTTCCATGTATCCTACCAATTGCTCTTTCACCAACAGCGGCACGTAGAGTATAGATTTGACGTTATTTTCAACCATATCCTCCCTATCGAACTCATCCAAGTTGGGATCATCATGCTGAGCAATGTCAGTCAATCCTTGGGACATCAACTGAATAAATCTTGCGCTCACATTCTGATAACCTACCCCAAGATCAGGTATCTTTTCAAGTTCATTTGCTTCATCAGATACGTACTCTGCAATGACAGTCGAAGTTCCTGTATAAATCTCATGACTACATATGAACACACTTGTCGCATTCAGAGATTGGCAAATTTGTTCCGAGATCAAATTCAAAACAACTGACGAATCGAGGGTGGAAGAGATAGCAGATGCAGCTTCACGCAAAGCGGTCTGTTCTTTGAGCCGCCTTTGGGTTTCTTCGAAAAGCTTTGCTTTAGAGATCGCCAGTGCGATTTGACCTGCAACTTGCTTGTATCGCTTGATCAAATTGTCATCGAAATCTCGCTCTTGATCATAAACAATTAATACCGCCCCCAACTTTTGCTCACCCAAAATCAACGGTAATGCCAAGATAGTGCGCCCGTGGAGCTGTTCAACAATTCTCTGGCTGATCTTGTTAGAACTGGAAACATCCTGAACAACCATGGGCTCTAATGTTGTTAAAACCTCTTTGGTTAAAGTCGGTTCATCTGGGTCGACCTGCAAATTAAAGTAGTTCGTGACCCAGCGACCATATGCTGCGCTTGGTATGGGTGCATTTCGATTTTCATCCCACAGAGAAATATAACAACTATCTGCATCGGCAATCAATCCAAACTGGTAAGCAATACTGTCCAACATTTCAGGCAGATCGCTTAATTCGATGGCCGCGCGAGTAATATCGTTAAGCAATGTCAGATGCCGCTCGCGAAGGATCAGTTCAGTCGCCTGTGCTTCCGATTGCTCACGGGCAATGCGCTCATTTTCAAATAGGCGCGCATTTTCTAGGGCAGCCGCTGCCTGGTCAGCGAGAAGTTCTAAAACTCGAATTTCATTTTCGTCAAAAGCATGTGGAATTGGATAAGCAATATTCATCACCCCAAGCACCTGAT
Organism: uncultured Anaerolineales bacterium; assembly: GCA_964419495.1. Classification (GTDB taxonomy): domain Bacteria; phylum Chloroflexota; class Anaerolineae; order Anaerolineales; family UBA11858; genus NIOZ-UU35. Next base: position 36,290 of record CAYQQX010000019.1, on the reverse strand, counting down.
CACCAATACGCAGAGGTAAGCCAATAATCGAACCTTTCCAATTTTGATCTTGGAATAAGGGGTCAGTTTCAAAATCTGGGACAACTATTTTCTCTCTACTCCGAGCAACACCATATGTGAGACCGTCTTCTCGTGGTTCGGCATAGGGTTGCTCCTGATGCTCACCTGCCCACAATGCAGCGCCAAAAATCAATTTCTCGTCGACATATTGGAAAATATGCACATTGTCTGCCGCGACAAGTTTTAATACAAACTCGAGGATCGTTTCCAAAATCGGTTTTAGCTCTAACGTAGATGTGATTAACAAACTCGCCTGTCGTAAGGTTTCCAGTTCCGAATGACGCTGGCGCTCAGCCTCAAATAAGCGCGCATTTTTAATAGCCACAGCTGCCTGGAAACCAAGCGTTGTCAGCATACGCTCATCCTCGAGCGAGAAAACATCAGCATCCGCGCTTTGAATACTGATGGTTCCCAATCGTCTCCCTCCACTTTGCACAGGTGCGACCATTAGCGAATTTAGTTTTGTCGATTTCCCAATCGCCAGATAACGCGCATCAGAATTAACATCGCCCACATTGATCGTGTTGCCGGTAGTGATGACCAGCCCTGCGATACCCTCCCCTACTCGCAAATTAAAGCTTGGCGTTCCTAATTGTTCCAACCCGATGGCGACAACCGGCCAAAGAGCTTGTTTTACGTCGTCCAGCAAATGGATAACCGCACGCTCTGTCGAGGGAATTACTTGGAATGCTGATTCGCCAATTAGTTGTAATACTTCCTCCAAATCCAATGTTTCAGTCAGCGCCTGGCTGATAATTGCCACGGTTTGACTCTCTTGAAACCGTCGCTGAATATTCTCGTGCTGACGGGCATTTCCAATTGCAATTGCAGCCCAGCTAGAAGCAGCATCCATCATCTGCAAATCGTCTTCACTAAATACATCGGGGCTCGAATGAACAGCTTCCATTACGCCAATAATCGCCTCCCCCAGCTGCAGCGGGACTGCCAAAATTGATTGTGTATGAAACCCACTCAATGGTTCGAGATCACGATAAATGGGATCGTGTTTACGCATATCATTGATTCGGACTGGATCTCCGGATTGCATCACATCGCCAGCAACACCCGCGCTGGCAGGCATCCGTTGGCCCAAAAGGCCTTTTTGCACCCCATTCACTCCACCCTGGCTTACTGCCGAAAATACAAGTTCATCCGGCCCATCTAATAATAAGATCGAAACACCTTCAGCGCCAACAAGCGAAGGCACGCCATCAACCACCTGCGCAAGCACATCCTTAAGTTCCAAAGTAGATGCAACTGCCTGCCCCGTTTGAACTAAGGCCGCCAATTGCTGTGAACGAAGCTGAATTTCGGCTTCAGCTCGTTTGCGCTGTGTGATATCTTGTTGTGCTGACAATAAGTATGTATCTGCGCCAAATTGAACGAATTCAGCTGAAAACAATGCCGTACCCCGATCCCCATTTTTTCGGCGATAACCGATCTCGATGTCTCTAACAAAACCGTTCGATTCAAGATCACTGAAGATTTTATCCCTAAAATCTGTCTCTTCCCAAAGTTTAAGATCAACATCAGTTTTCCCCACTACTTCTTCGTGCTTGTATCCGGTAACATCGAGAAAGCTATCATTTACGTCAACAATTTGACCATTAGGAAATATTGAAAGCGCAATCGGATTTGGACTGGCGTGGAAAACTTTAGCAAATTTTTGCTCAGACGCACGCAATGCTTCAAGAGCTCTTTTGCGCTTGGTAATATCTTGTTTTATGGTAACGAAATGTGTTACCTGGCCGTCGACATCAAGAACGGGCGTGATGGTTGTATCTTCTGTATACAGTGAGCCATCTTTTTTCCGATTAGTAATTTCACCTTGCCAAACATTGGCGGCAAGAACGGTTTCCCACAGATGCTTATAGAACTCTTGATTATGTTTTCCAGATTTCAATATATTGGGCTGACGACCAATAATTTCGGCAGGCTCATAGCCTGAGTTCTTGGTAAAGGCTGGGTTAATCCAAATAATCGTGCCATCTGCCAGGGCAATCATGATACTGTTAGCGGCTGCTTCCAGGGCAGTTGCTTGTAAACGCAATTGCTGTTCTGCCTCTCTACGCGCTTCTATCTCAATTTGTGCCTGCTGGAAAAGCTCAGCTTTGCGCCATGATGCAGCAACCTGATTGGCAAAAGCAGTTATGGCAGAGATATCATCTTCTTTCAAGTCCTCGGATAGCACAGAGAATACGCCCACCACGCTGTCCTCAACCACCATGGGAGCAGTAATGAGTGTAGAAATATTCAGCAGCTGTAATATTTTTTCTGCCGATTTCTCGCCACCCTTTGGCAACCAATCCCCTAATGGGCTCTTTAAGTCGTCTAAAAATCTTGTGCTCCTCTTCCGAACAACATCACGCATAATGCCTGCGCCTTCAATGGGTATCGAGAAATCTTTGTGATGTCTACCAGTTATCTTTTCCACAGCCTTTAGGGCCTTATTGTCAAACCCCAAATATCGGGTAAATATTTTCTGTTGAACAAAATCGACGGGCAGCACCGCACAAGTGAAACCAACCTTTTCTAGTACCTCAGCAAACCCGGCAAAAATTTTATCGGGTTCGAAGGAATTTTCCATTGCCAGTGCCGCCTCATTGAGCACACGCAGCAGATTTTCAGCCCTTTGGCGTTCGGCAATTTCACATTGAGCTGTATCAAACAATCGCGCATTTTGAATGGCGATGGCCAACTGATCTGTCATAGTTTGCAAAACAGCAATATCTTCTTGTGAAAAAGCGGACTCTTCGATACTTTGTACAGTCAGAGCCCCAATCGCCTCACCGTGAACCACTAGAGGCAGAGCCATTTCTGAACGAGTATCTGGTAAATATGGATTCTCGAAACGGACAGCCTCCACCCCAGCGTCCAATGCAATGCGCGCCTTAGCGTGAGCAACGCTCCATCCAATCATTGATTCGCCCCCAACAGCAAGTCGGTGATTAGCCTTCAACATTTGCTTTCCCGCTTCACCCGTTCCTGCATTGAGAACTGCATAATCCCCCTCAACGTTAACCAGAAATATGCCCACGTAGTAATAGCCGAATCTTGTCTGAATAAGATCGACGGTTTGTTGAATCAGTTCATCTGGAGATAGGATTGCGCTGGCCGATTTGGAAACCTCAGCAGCTGTTTGGAGGAATAAATTTCGGTGCTCGAACTCAGCCAACAAATGATTGTGAGCAATCTCAGTGCGTTTTCTTACAGAAATATCTCGGCTGATCCCAATCAATCCAATAGGTTCATCATTTGGATCTCGCAAAAATGAAAATTTGACCTCATGCCAAATTGTTGAACCATCTTTGCAGTAGAGTTCCACTTCAACCAGACGAGACCGATACAGGTCCTTTTTCGTTAGGTTTTCTGCAGCCAATTCTTCCGCTAAAATTTCTTGGATGCTCAGGAGTGAATCGGGCGTAATCGTTTCTTCAATTTTTTGAGAAATGGCCTCCTCAGGCGTGAATCCTCGGACAATTTCAACAGAAGGACTGTAAAAGGTGAAATTAAAGTCCAGATCCGTTGTCCAAACTATATCTGTCATATTTTCTGCTAGCAGGCGATATTTCTCCTCGCTCCTGCTCAGCGTTTGTTCTGCATCAACCCGCTCCTGGATATTGGTAAAAACAGCCATGGTTCCAGCAAACTCGCCACCCACATAGCGTGGACTCCCGCTCACCTGCACGGGAACTTTGCTGCCATCTTTGTGTAAAAGTTCTAATTCATAGCGATCAGATTCCCCGTTAACCCGGCGTTTGTCAGCAGCTTCCACAAGATCATGGCAATCAGATGATATGATCTCGGTCCAATGTTTTCCTTCCAATTCCCCACTCTTATAGCCGAGCATTCGTTCCGCAGAAGAGTTTGCAAATGTTAAGTAACCATCAATATCGTCAACGACAATTCCTTCAGACACATTTTGAATAATGTCCTGATGGAATTCTTGCAGCTGCGCCAGGTCCATATCCAACTTATTCGAGGATTGTGATATCTCTAATTCAGAAACACGTTGCCGTAATTCAACCAGTTCCTCAATAAGCAGAGCCTTGGTTTTACGTTCATCCTTCATAGCGTGATACTCCTATTGGAGATTCCATTGTTTCCATAGGGATTCGAAATAAATTTAAGCACATGATTTTCCATCATACCATAGCCCCCATACACAAAAGAGAGATTGCAGGCTTTCAAAAAAGACAGTTCTAGGCGCAAGAAATTTCAATCAAATACTCAAGTTGTACAATGGGGGATAACACTTTGAACACTTATGTCATTCTGAGCGGAGCGAAGAATCCCTGATACGTTCAATTCAATTGAGCCAATGCAGGTATAAATTAGCTCCACCTTGCAGGGATTCTTCGTCGCTGCGCTCCTCAGAATGACAAGGCGAAATGTTCAACATCAATTTACCCATTACACAAAAACTCAATACCATAAATGACTCTACTGCAAAAAGCCACCAAGTGAGTTTCCCGCCGGAATATATGGGGTGGTAGTTTTTGCAGTGAAGTCATAAATGATTTGTTTTCGTTTTCCAAGGGGGCTATTTGAGCAGCATTTTCGCTCGTTGGTTATGCACCTCGATGTGTGAGCCCAGATCAACAGTTTGCAGGTGTCCATCTTTGACGACAAACTTGCCGCCTATCACCGTAAAATCCGCAGTGACTGGTGCACAAAAAACAAGCGCTGCCAAAGGATCATGCAGCGCGCCTGAAAATGCTAACTGCTCTAAATTGACAGCGAAAAAATCACCGCACTTGCCCACCTCCAGGGAGCCGATATCACTGCGCCCCAGTACAGCGGCGCCGCCACGAGTGGCTATACGCAATACCTGGCGAGCAGTCATCAAAGGCGAAGCTTCATCACTGGAAAGAGAAGCACCCTCGAGCCCCGCGCCAAGCCGTGAGAGCAGCATCGCCTGACGGACTTCGCCAAGCAAATGGGAGCCATCGTTGCTCGCTGATCCATCCACCCCTAAGCCAACCTTGACACCCGTGGCGAGCATCTTGATGATTGGCGCGATCCCCGAAGCCAGGCGCATATTCGAACTGGGGCAATGGGCCACGCCGCAGCCCGTGTGCGCATATTGAGCAATCTCATCATCGTTGACGTGTACTGAATGGGCAAACCAGACATCGGAGCCAATCCAATTAACTTGTTCCATGTATGCTACCGGCCGGTGTCCAAAAAGCTCAATACAGAACTGTTCTTCATCTTCCGTTTCCGCCAGGTGGGTATGCAGCTGCACTCCATATTCCCGAGCCAGCGCGGCGCTGGCCTTCATTAAATCACCGGTGATGCTGAAGGGTGAACAAGGCGCCAGCACAACCTGAGTCTTGGAGCCAGGATTGGGGTCGTGATATTGCTCAATCAGACGCTGGCAATCTTGAAGAATAAAATCCTCATCTTCGACGACACTGTCAGGGGGCAAGCCGCCGTCACTTTCGCCCCGGCTCATCGAGCCGCGGCTGGCATGCAAACGCACGCCGATATCCAATCCAGCCTGGATTTGATCATCCAGCTTGGAGCCGTTGGGGAAAATATACAGGTGGTCAGAGGCCGTTGTACAGCCAGAAAGGGCCAACTCAGCTAAAGCCGTAATCGTTGATACATAGATATCTCCTGGCTGCATACGAGCCCAAATGGGATACAGGGTTACCAGCCAGTTGAATAGGTTGGCATCCTGTGCTGCAGGAACAGCCCGCGTGAGGGTCTGATAGAAATGGTGGTGGGTATTGATCAACCCAGGCAGCACGACGTGCCCCGAAAGGTCGAGCACTTCATCAGCCTCGGCCGGCAGTTCTGGAGTCGGGCCAACCTGCTCGATGAATCCATCACGAATGAAAATCCCCCCATCCTCAATCTCCCGTTCCTGATCGTCAAAAGTAGCCAAAAGCGTTGCATTGCGTACGAGTAAGGTAGACATTGTGCCTCCATATCTGCTGAGTATCTGCTAGATCATTTTTGTTGAGGCTAGGTAGTGTTAACATTTCTGACAGTTTCTAGAGAAACGAGCACAATTCGAAAACAGCTTGTTCTAGAGAGAAATCCCCAAATGTCAACACGGCCTAGATATTCTAAATATACCAGAAATTTGTAGATGAAACTCACATCAGAGGACCAAAACAGATGCCCAATGGTATCCCCCGATAAATATTGATGATCTCCTTCCGGCTCTCCTGAGGCACAAGGAGTATTCCTCGCTTTAAAAAAATTGAGACCGGCTACGCCGTTCTCTCGTAAACAAGGCGAAGCATTAAACAGCAAGTTGCAAAAAGCACCATCATCCTTCTTCCCCTATTGATGAAAATATATACATATCATGGGCAGAACAGGACTGCGCGAGCGGACGATCTCAATTGAGCTCGCATCGCCAACCCTACATTTGCTTAAAGAAAATAAGCACCCGAAGGTGCCTATCTTTACTGAATGGGCAGAACAGGACTCGAACCTGCGACCTCTTCTTTGTAAGTCGCATCGACCGGTTTTCCACTGTGTCCACCCCCTATATATGGTGGTATATTTTTCATAATACCCAATATATAGGGGCAATTTTGTCTACTGTTTCTACTAATTCCATGTTACGGTATGGTATTTGCACCGAAACTGCACCGGACATGAAGAAGGGAGGGTGGCCTGTCTCTGATTATTGAAAAGAATCAACCGTTCCACAATCACATTCTCCCGAGGTTCTTACGATTTATTTTCCACTATTAAATCTTTCACACGGGATCTTATTCGTTTTACCGCTTTGAGTGCTTCTTCGGCCGCTTCATGGTCAATACCCTCTGCGAATACGTCCCCCGGATACCGGCCTGCGACGATGTATTCATTCAACACTGCACCTTCGGCTATCATAAAACCTAAATCTTCATCAAAGCCCGCACAATGTCCTAACAGTTCTACAATATCATGTGTTTTCTCCAGCTCCCACCCTACTGATATCAAATATCCCTTTAAGAACTTTCCAGCCGCACTCTGGCACAGAAAGCAAATGGTGTGATACACAGGTAGTTCGCTTTGGATCTCCCTTTGAGCGACGGCTAAATCCCCCTCTGCAAAGCGTAGCCAGGCTTTGGGGGTTTCGACCGGTTTATCAGACTGGGCGCTCATACAATACTAGGCCTTCCGAATAGATGTGCTGTGTGTAAAATGGGTTACGATCAGCCAGATTGCGCTCGACATCCTCCGGCCTACGCACAATCAAATCAACCCCAAAAAGACGCCCCCACAAAAGATATTCTACTTTCCTACGCACTTGCCGGTTGGATAATTCCTGATCTTGCACAATAAATAAGTCAACGTCACTAGAATCTAAAGCATCCCCACGTGCCCGTGACCCAAACAGGATAATCTGTTTGGGTTCTATTTCGCGGACGATTTTTTCCACAATATAATTCAACAACGCGGGGGTAACACGCTCAGTTCGTAACCGTTGATCCATTTCAATTGTGGCAGTTTTACCGGCTTTTGAATAGTCACTTTTCATCACGTACTCTGAAAACTAGCGAATAAGTTCCGTTTGCAATTATTATATCAGAATGTGGTTCTGGTCTTGTGCGCGCAAATCATGTTAGGAGATAACTCGAATGGGGGTATCAATTGTCCAATGTGTGCATCCTGTTCAGTGCTTCCACTTAGTTTGCACGTCGGTTACACGTTGCAGATGATATTAAAACCAATTGGATTGCCAATCTGTCATCGATCTTCCGAAAAATAGGAATCCCCGCAAAGCTTCATTGTGACGATTTTTTATGCTACAAACGCATCGCGCACCTGGATATAGATCAGAAAGATAAGATTGTTTTACGAAAATCTAACACCCGCTGTTTTTCATGCTCTTTGAATAAAAACGGGGCCACATCTTCCGCGAGTTTTTCCATTTCGATTGTATCAACTTTGGCAATCAGCAATTTCTGTACACCTTCCATCGTCTCAACCTGCAGCTTGTTTTTAAGAAAATCAAAATCGGGCGTAAATCCTCTGCTTGCAAGGAACGAGGCATCAAAATAATCTCTTCCTTTAGCTCTTTTCCGAGTCAGAATGGTTACTAATTTCATCGCCAACAAGATATTTCCCGGAGCCACGCCGATATTCCTATACACATCAAATTTGTCCAGAGTAATGATTGAAGGGTTGTATTGCACTCCCTGGTCATAGGAATCAACCCGAATGTGCAACTTCTCCTCCCTCAGCGGGGAAAGTTTCAGATCATAAAGAATTTCCGAAAATTTAATATAGGCGTGAAATGCACCTTTGGTTACAATGCGAATGGATGTTTTTAGACCCAGGCGATTGAGTTCTTTCTCTAAGTTGTTAATAAGACTTTGGAATTCAGGCGCTGATAAATCTTTGCTGTCAAAATCCAGGTCTTCTGAAAATCTTTGGCTGTTATGTGCGATACGCACGGCTGTTCCTCCAATGAACGTCAGTTTAGCGATTATTTTGTGAGCGAACAGACTCTCCAGAATTTTGTACTGCAAGTATTCGCGCAAATAATTTCTGGGGTTAGTGCGTAGATGAGGTGGAAATTCTGACTGAATGTGATTGAGATCAAGCATGGTTATTATAGCTTTCGAGCAAAATGTTCATTCTTTGGACTAATCTCTTCTGATTGAAAATCAAAGCCAACGCTTGAAGACGATCAGAATCAAGCTGATTGAGAGCCTCTATATTGAAGCGCAAACTCAAGAAATCATCAGGCGTTGTTAATTCGGGATGGAGGTACAGATAATCCAACAGCGCCTTTTCCGGCACTGCGATTTTTACCTTCCGCCTATGGTTAGGAATAGATAGCAGTTGGTAGCCTCGGAATATATCGGGCTTAATTTGATTATAGGTATAAATTCCAATATCATTTTGAAATTGTTTAGGCAAGCATGTGGTAACTGATGTATACGCGTATACAATCTCAGGAATTAAGTTATGATAGGATAGCGCAGTTTCCAACGATATGTAGGATGGCGTGTACAACGTATTCGCAATCAGGAATTGGATATAATGCGTTAATTCGATATCCGCGAAAATGTAAACCCCTTTTCTGAGAGCGTTGATATACCCTTTGCGCTTCCATTCAGAAAGACGGTTTATATGAAATTGAGGGTGGCAGGCAAGCAATTCACGAGTGTTAAATAGGATTAAATCATGAAAGCTGTTTCGGAACTCTAAATATCGCATACTTTCATTTATACCTTAAAATCGGTATGTATGCAAGCGAGAAGGCGTATGGATGCTCTGTTGTGAACCCTTCCCGGGAGATCAGCCCGACATCTGCGCCCAGTTCCTGAGCTTTTTCAAACAAATTTTTGATTTCTCTCACCCCAGCGCGCCTGCCCCGCCATTTGACTTCGACAGCTGTTTCTTTGCATCATTGATTTAGGCGTTTTTCTGAGTGTTGGCTCTACGAATAGCGAGTTAACAACTTGAGTACCTCTGGTTTAGTTAGTTTTTCTTCCCACCCCGTTGTAAGAATAAAAGGCTGAATGTCTCGCAAGACGGCCTCTCGCCAATCTAACTGTTCTACTCGCTGATAGATCAAATCTCGCCAATTCGTCCGATCCAACACCGGGCCGCTCCAGTCCGATTGTTCCAGCGCGTGATTGAGAAGTGTGGTATTGGGTTCAGGCCATGCTGGCTGAGACAGGTACCACCACAGGTCGAATATGTCACGCCCTTTTAGATACGAGCGTTGTAATATCGCATGTAATTTGCCCGCAAATAGCGAAGCGCGATCATGGTGTTGTACATTGAGCGGGACATGTCGACTTAGGGCGGTAGTGGCCAATCCGATGCCTTGGGGCGGATTGGTATCGATCTCCAATTTGACAGCTAACACCTCAGATGAATGTCCAGATAACCCTAACTCGTGGAGCAGTCCGCGAAATCGCACAAATGCTTTATTAACGACGCGTTTGTCATTGACCTTGAAATCTATTGTGTAGGCTTCTGCTGTAAAATCGCGTTCGATCTGGTGTAAATATCCCCGGAAGTCATAAGATTCAGGGGCGCGCTCCAAGGTAAAGTCGAGATCCTCAGAATAGCGGGGTAGATCATAGATGAAACGCAGCGCTGTCCCACCATGAAAGGCGATGCTTTGCATTGCACCGGATCGCTGCAAGTTTTGCAGAATACGAGCCTGTAGATATTCGCGCACGTGATGATGCGCCATGAGCGGTGTATCAGCGGTGATACACAGTTTGTGCAGGTAAGCTTTCATAAGGATTCGTATTCTCTTGCTTCTGCTTCAGCAAGCTGTTGGATAACAACCCAAGCCCGGTGAAGTTTGGGTTTTTCGAATCGATCAGCAAACTCCTTCAAACGATTGAGATTAAGACGCTCGAGGTTCTGCAAACGCAAGGAATGGATGAAATCGGGAGAGTCACCGCCTTTACGCAAATAAATCAAGTCAAGTAAGGCCTTTTCAGGATAAGCAATATAGGCGTATTGCTTATCTACCACCAAGCGGTATTCCACACCAAAAAAGAAGCGCGGGTGGATATGGCGGTATTGGAATCTGCCGAACGGATTCTCATGGATCTGCGGCCGCCCGGTGGTAACGGAGGTTACCACGGCGACAAATTCAGGAATCAGGCTGTAGTATCGCAACGCCATCTCCAAACTGACATAAGATCCCGCAACCAACTGATTGGCGACCTGAAAGGGGTGTGGCTCGATCACCCGTTTATCTTTTGGCAGCGCATAAAGGCCGCGGCGCAAAGCCACAACCTTGCCGGCTTTTAACCAATCAGTCAATCGGCGTTGAGCTTGGTACGGTGACACATTCCCTGCGGCAAGCAAAGATGTCTCGAAAAGGGAGTTTTCTCTAATGATGTGTAGAAATTCCGAATACCGCATAACGCTATTATCGCACAAACTGTAAGTAATTGCAACACAATTTACCGAACAGCGTGAGCGCGCATGTCATTTGCGCTATTGACAATATCCAATTCATCGAATATATTCACGTCCGATATGATTACGATAGATTATTCCAGTCCTATAATTTGTCTTTCGGATACCACACCGAAATTTGGTGACCAGAAACCCCAGCCCGGGCGTAGTGGTTGGCGGAGGTGGCGTTTTGTAAGGTAATGCACCCCTCCACCACATCGATTTTCCGGCGCGAAGGTTTCCCCTTCGCGTTTTTGATTCTCAAGGAGGTAGCGATATGAAGTTAGCCGAAGCATTGATCCAACGTGCAGATACCCAAAAGCGTATTCAGGAGCTTCGAAAGCGTCTGAACCGCAATGCTCGCGTCCAGGAAGGCGACCAGCCAACCGAAGAGCCGCTGGCCTTATTGCATGAAATCGATGAACTGACGGAAACGCTGGTGGAATTGATCCAGCGCATCAACCGCACCAACGCGGCTTCCGAAATCACCGCGGGAAAATCGATTTCTGACGCTTTGGCTGAGCGGGATATCCTGGCAACGCGTCAGAAGGTTTACCGTGAACTGGCAGGTGAAGCCACCAGCGGAGGCCAGGGTCATTTCCGCTTGACGAGATCGGAAATCAAGTTCCAGAGCACGGTTGATGTGGCCGATATCCAACGCCGGGCCGACTTGTTGGCGAAAGAATACCGCGAGCTGGATACCCGCTTACAGGAACTCAACTGGCAAGTCGAGTTACTCGATTAATTTCTGTGGTGTAGCTGGATTGATAGAAGCGAGCATGAACCCCCTGATCAACGGGGTAAGTTGATCTCTTATGGAACCGTCTGCTAAACGGTGGGGATGGGCGCCCCAACTCCATCAATGTAACGCCCAGCACTGTTACAAGTGCATCGGGTAAAGGGTAATGTCATTACCACATGCTGATCCGTCATCCAGTGAGGGTGGGTCAGGGGTAACGTCAACGGCCATCGGTGAAAACAGATGGTCGTTGACACTTTCAGGGATCGAGTTTACTGAAACGGCGGAGAAAGCACCGACCTGTGGTCGGGGATGAATTCACCAGAACATATGTGCTATAATAGGTATATGCAGGTGAGGAAAGCATTCAAGTTCCGGCTCTACCCCAACGAAGAACAACAAGCAGCGCTGGCAGTGCAATTTGGCCATGCACGATTTGTCTACAACCGCTTCCTGCAAAAGCGTCGAGATCACTACCAGACAACTGGAGAGGGGTTGTGCTATCAAGACACAACCGAACTGCTGACTGAGCTCAAGCGAAGCGCTGATAACGAATGGCTGGGGGATGCAGACAGCCAAGTTTTGCAGCAATCTCTTAAGGACCTGGATCGAGCCTTCCGCAACTTCTTCGAAGGCCGCTCCAGATATCCTCGCTTCAAAAGCCGCAGGGCGAAACAGGCCATCCGCTATCCCCAACGAGTAAAGGTGAACTTTGAGACAAAGCGCACCTATCTGCCCAAGGTGGGCTGGGTCAAGACGGTGTTCCATCGTCCCCTGGAAGGGAAGCTCAAGAACGTGACCGCGTCGAGAACCAAGGGCGGTCGCTATTATGCTTCCTTCCAGGTAGAAGTGGATATCCTCGAGCCAGTAAGTTGTGGAGAGATGGTTGGGATCGATCTGGGATTGAAGCATTTTGCGGTGTCGTCCGATGGACGCAAGATTGCCAACCCTCGTAATCTGATCCAGGCAGAACGCCGGTTGCGGCGCTTGCAGCGGAAGCTGTCGCGCAAGCAAAAGGGCAGCCAGGGATGGGAGAAACTGCATCTGAAGGTAGCTCGCCAACATGAGAAGGTAGCAAACCGCCGGGCAGATTTCCAGCATAAGTTGAGCCGCTCATTGGTAGATGAGTACGGCTACCTGGCTATAGAAGATCTGCACATCAAAGGTATGGTCAAGAACCACTGTCTAGCCAAACACATCTCGGATGCAGGGTGGGGGCAGTTCGTGCGTATACTGGCATACAAAGGGGCGTGGTATGGTTGCCAGGTGAAAAGCAGTGATCGATGGTACCCATCCAGCAAGATTTGCTCAGTATGCGGTACAGAGATGGTAAGCATGCCTTTGCAGGTGAGAGCATGGCAATGCCCGATATGCGGTGTGTACCACGATCGAGACCAGAATGCTGCTATCAATACATTGCTTCACACTACCGTAGGGACTACGGGAAGTCACGCCGGTGGAGTCCATGTAAGACCTGTTCTGATCAGGCAAGGACTACTAAACCGGAAGCCCCGGCCTGTGGCCGGGGTGGTTCACTCCCTCCAAATAGAAGTTGACCGGTGGAAGGTGAGCGGTTGATAATTCACCATTTATCAGCGATCATACTTTATAATGCAAAAAGCCCCTTCGCAGAGGCTTTTTGTTTGATTACCGCTTCCACAATGGATCAAGGAAAAGAGCGACTCATTTTATGGCAGGTCATCGGTCATCAAGGACAATTGGAAAACGCTAAAAAGGCCTTCCGGCGACCGCTTTCAGTAAGCCTTCTCCGAGTTTTGTGATCGTGAAGGCATACAGCTTCTCCACACTGAAATTACCGATCTTCTTTTGCCTCTTTTCGCGTTCCACGGCGCCGAAATCATCCAGGATAGAGATGACCATACGCTCGATAGCCCGATGCAGAGAATCCCGGGCGTAATTCATGTCTGGAGCCGACCACCTCAAGCCGGTTGACTGGATCAAACGGTCGGCAAAATCCCCAAATGGAATCGACTGTTCTACCGGCAACGCTAACAGGTGATCGAGTGTGATGAGTGTGAATTGATACGGGAGGCGCTCGCCGAGGCCTGAAAGCGGATAAGCGACCAACCAGTTGGTGTGGTGACACCAGGTTTCTAATAAGAACCACGCCTGGAGTGGAGGTTCTGCTTCCAGGAACTGTTCCCCCTTGGGAGTAAGACGCAATCTCTGGCTAGCCTCCCCTTCGATCAGCCCGCCTACCCTTGAAAGAGAATCGATGAAATAGACCGGCCAGACGTCGTACTCGCTGCGCAGCTTGTATTCCCGGTCTCCAATCCTGGTATCCAGCACAGGGGGGTGCACGAATTTGGCAGCCACCGCCCGCACGGCTTTGAGCGGCAAATTTCCCGTGGACTGAGTCCCGGTGATGCGATGGTCACGCAGGTAGGTCAGCAAACTGACGGCGTCCCGGCGCAGGGGAAGCTCATCGAGTTGGGCACGCTCATCGGAGGTCAGTGCCTCGACCCACTCGGAGATCCCCCGGTAAAGTTTAAACTCTGGGCCGTCTTCATCAGCGTAGTAGCGCTGGTAAATCCGAACCATTTCCGAGCGGTTGATGTTTTTTAGTTCTGCGTCAGTACGATCTCGGTCGAAGGCCTCCGGGTCGAACTTCCCACCTATCCAGGCCAGATAGTCTTCATGCTCGGAGTGGCTGGGGTCATCGATGGCTTCCAGGAAATCCTGATACCCCCAGGTGCTGCCCACATCTTCCGGAGGGCAGGCGCGCGCTCCGTCCAGACAGGTTGGGTATTGCTGCCCTTCTACGGGTTCCAGCAATTCTTCGACCAGGATCGTGTGTTCCCAGCTATCGCCAAAATCGTACAAATAGCCAAATTGAACCCCCTCGCCTGCGAGGACTTGGTCCAGCCGGTAATCCTTCTCGTCCCGAATGTCACGTGTCTCCCAGCCATCATCCCATTGGGTTCCATAGTAGTGATCTTCTATTTGGAACTCGTGGAGATGTGAGTTCGTCCAACCCATGGCAACCTGGATGATGAAATGCAGTTTGAAGAGCGAGACATCGCCAGGTACCTGAATGCGGCGCCAGATGGGTGGTTGGACCTCGTTCAGGCTGATCTTGAGTTGGAAAATCTTCGACCTTTGCGGTCCTTTTTGGGTTGGATACATGATCCTCTCCCTTTCTGTGGAATTTCAATACACAGACTCTCATAACATAGGAATGGACAGGCAGCAAGAATCTAAGCTTCAAACTGCTCGCACCCCTGATGCTCGAAAGTCAGCAATCCGGCGCGTGAACTGTCCGGATTGGCACACACGCCCCAATCCATGCCAAGTTTTCCAGGCAGCTTGAGGTAATGCTTGTAACCGACTGAACAGTCCGGGCCCGTGCGCTCGCGCTGGCCGTATGGTTGGTAATCGGAGGGCAAGTGACGGCATATCGCAAGTAAATGCTCGTGAAGGGACTCCTTTTCCTCAGGCCCTTTTCCCAGCAGGTACAGATAGCCCTCAGCAAAGGCTGTGAATACCTCACGCAGCAGGTCGGTGTTTGGGTGTGACAGGCTGAAGCGTTCAGGAAGATAATGAACTTCTAAATCGTACATTTCCGTTTCGGAATTGTACCTGGCCTGAGCTTGTATCCCGCGATGTTTGAAATGGAGAGCAGGGTGTGGGTCGGGCTCCCGTGGCTTGGGCGGAGCTTGTTCGAACACCTCGCGTGCCGGTTTCCCGGTTTCTGGGTCGCGGGTAAGCACGTCCTTCAACATGCGCTCTTCGATTTCAAGCCATACCTTAACATAAACATCTTCGTCCGAGCTGCTGCAGCCATCACATTCGAACGATTCGGGAATAAAGTAATGTCCTGAATATTTTGGGACTTCGTCGCCGACGTAGAACTCTTTGAGAGTCTTATCGAATTCCTTGGTTTGGATCTCCGCCAACCCCAGGTGCGGGCGCGTGCGGTGGGCTTCGATATTGTCAGGTGAATCCAATTGATCGATCCATTTGTCGACATCATCGAAGCCTTCCTGTTCTGCCCAGAGATTCTGCATATTGAAGGTTTCTTTTTCGCCTCGAAGGTGTTTTTCCCGCGTTTCGATTTGCCACTGTTTGCCTTCTTGAAGCGCCTGTGCAGCTTGTTGGGAAGTCAGCGGGGAATAGCGGTATTGCTTACCACAAAAGGGGCAATCCAGTTCTGCATAAACAGTGTCGAACATACCCATGGTTGTTTTTTCTCCAATTATCCAATGATTGATCCTGACAACGTTGAGAATTATGGAGGGAGGAGCTTGTGCGTATTGTACCGCCAAATGCTTCCTCTCAGGAAAAATCCCCGCAGCACTGCACTGCGGTGAGTGAAAAGAGCCTTCGGCAACGACTACACCAATCATATCGACAACTGTGGTAAAGCCGATTCCTCGTTTTGCTGATAGTAGCCACCACGTCCCCGGTCGATGCTCATTTTCTTGAGTCATCATGCTTCAATTCAATCAAATGATATAATGAATATAGGATCAGATATGGATAAAAACGAGCTTATCAACGTGATCCAATATCTCTACAATATGATGTCGTCGCCCTGTGATCTCGTTCTGGTTGATGGAGCAGAGATGATCCTCCATTTTGGCGCCAAATGAGCCACACGCGATGTGGATGTGCTGGTGTTGAGAGGCGATCTTGCAGCTTTACGGAAAGCAGTTCGAGATACTGCTACAACACATGATCTTCCAGGAGATTGGCTCAATGATGCCGTCAATGGTATTGTCGATGTTCTCCCACGGGATTTCTACAACCGGCTAATTCCCCTCGACATTCCGCTTAGAAATCTGCGGCTGTATATTCTTGGACAACCGGACCAAACCGCGATGAAGATCGTGGCGTTACGTGAGCAAGACCTGGAAGATCTGAAATTCTTATTGCCCAAGATGCCTGAAAGTGATCGTGATGTCCTGGTCAATATTATGAATCACGTGGCCTCTTTCCGCCCGGATTGGGCTCAAAAAATCCGCTATTTTCTATTGGAGTATGGATGGCAGATCGATTAGATTTCTTGTTTCAGGAGTGGCACCGTTTGGGTGGTGCGGTTCTTTTGGCAGAGATTGACCCCAATATATCCGCGCGGCAACCCGAAGATGTGATTGCCGAGAGTACCGCCTACTGCCGCCAATCTGGGCGTCTGACCTGGGTTGTGTTGGATTGGCTGATCAATAACATCGCTGAAATCGATGAAAGGGAATTACTCGAAAAAACCGAAGAGTTTGGAGATTTTTCGGTTTTGGGTGTTATATGTGGTGGGGCAAACCAACAACAGCCCGACATGAAATTCACGTGGCTGATGCGGGCATGCCAACCCCACGAAGAACTCGAACCTTTCTTCTTGCGCGTGGCTGGCAGTCCGCTGGCTTCACAACTGGCGCGCGAAAACAACCTGGAACTCTTCAAGCGATGGAATTACTATAGCAACGAATTGAGATATCTGACTACCTAAAAAGTCGCCTCCCGGAATTGCATACCGACATTTTTCCAATGAATAATGAGTCCCGAGTCACTATCGAAGTATCTTACCTCTTACCAACTCCCCCATTATTTCAAAAACGTAGTCCAAATATCCCTCCCGACTAGATAAAGTATCCTTGCTTTCTTCAGATGTCATCATCTTTCCTGTTCATAAAAAGGGTGAGGGGTGAAATAACATGGTGACTACGCGAAATATATTTTATACACATGCTTCGTCAACCTCATAATCAGCTTCTGGATAAGCTTCACCAGTAATGCAGGTGAAACAACCATTGAAGCCTGAAATTGCTGAGCCGATAACCCAGATTGGATTTCCGCAATTGGTACACTGGGCTCCTTGCTTGTATGCTCTGAGGGCATCTTCAATTGATTCTATAACTTCTGTCTGGCTTATTCCAGGGTTTTCCTTTACGTGGAGCTTTACATAGTCGCTGAGACTGATGGGTATAAATCCTGTTTTCATTATTGCATCACTCTTCCTTAAAACTTATAGGGATACCATTGAAATCCAATTGAAATTATAGTTCATAATCACCTATCGAGCGATCGTGCCTTAAATACAAAAAGCCCCTGATACACACGACTCAGGGGCTTTTCTTTGGGTTAGAACAATGCAAGTTGCTCTTCAGGTACGCGTTGCCGCCGGCGTGAACGGCGTTCTAGCGTGGCGGTGGGAACATTTTGTCGAAGCCACTCCTCTATCGTAATGGTAACATCGCCTTCCAGATTGGAAGGGATAGCCCGTTCGATCTCAGGCTCAGGTGCAATTGCCCACTGGTGATCAATCCCCGCTAAAGTAAGTTTCGGAACCTGGATATCAGTGGTTTTTTGCGTTGTGATCGCGTCTTTCAAGGCACTCAACAAATCCAGGTTTTCGTCCATGCCGGCATCTCCTAGACCGGATTGGACGAAATTGCCATACACGCTTTTAGCCCAACTGATCTTGCGGGCAATCACCGGCCAGGCAACTCCTTCGAGATTTCCTTTGTATATCAGAGAGATGACCTTAACGGGGCGTGTTTGCCGCAACCGCCAGACGCGTGCAATGGCCTGGGCTAAACTGATCACCTTATAGATAGCCTCGTATGCCACTACAGTCTGGAAACTCACCAAGTCTAAACCAGTCTCGACAGCTTTGGGATGGGTAATCAATATGTCCATTTCGTGGGCTTGCTTCTCGATCCATTCCTCGCGGTTACTAGCCTGGACGCGGCTGGTGTCCAGGTACGTAGCCCGGATACCATGTTGTTTCAACAACGGCACCAGGCGCTGTGGTAACGGCCTGGTGGTAGTCTGCTCGATCAAGAGTACGATCTTGCGGCTCCTAGCCCTTTCCTCCTGTGCGATCTCGATCAGCTTGGCCTCTTTGGGTAACGGCTGGCGAGTATCGACATACGGCAGATCGAGTACCAGGGTATCTTTTACGGCATCGCCGTCTTCGTCGCGGCTGGTGAAGCTATACAAATGACTGCGGTCGCCGTCCCCCCCCAAGGGTTCTACAGCCGCAATGTTATAGTAACCCAAGGCAGCCTGCATCCAAACCATGAAAGCCCCTATGCCTTTTTCGTGATACAACTGCCCGCCCCGGTTGCGGCTGAACACACCTTCAACCGGGATATTGGGGGCAGGAACGGTAATGCGTTGTTCTTCATAAGGGGGCAATGCTTCAGCCACGTCTTCGAGGGCGCCAAAGGCCGTGCGCGGTAACAGATAGCGATAGATCGTTGGGGAAATCCCCGGTCGCTCTTTGAAGGAAGTGCGCTTGACCTTCGTGCGTCCGTAAGCACGTGTCTCCTCTCGCGTCTCTGTGGCTTCCATGTAGCCAAAGCGCTTAACGAACTCGGCCTCGCCGTACCCGGTCTGGCGTAGTTCGGGAGAGGTCCAACGTAGCAAACGATATAAATCGCTCGCCCGCCCACCGAAGAGAGTCCCCGTCAAAAGAACTGCGTAGGTGGCTGCCCGGTAGAGACGGCTGAAGGCCATCCCTTGCAGGCTAGAATTCCGGTACTCATGAATTTCGTCTCCGACGAGGAACAGATTCTTGATCTGTCCCCGTTTCACAGCGCGATAGATCACATCGGCCAGCGGCCAACGGCGCGGCGAGCTTTCGGCGCCAGCATACCCACGCTCACAGACCGGACAACTTTTGTTGCGCAGCCTGCGGGGAGGCTCAGCGTCTGGATCGGTTTTCCTGGATGGCGCCGGATAGACATCCGCGTAGCGTAGGATTTCATCGACACCCCAGCCATCCTCGTTGGTCGTGGTTGCCGGCGCGCCGCAACGTGGGCAGGTCCACAAGCGCAGGTTCTTTTGGGGGAAGTATTTTCTCTCAAGCTGGGCTTTGTGATGCGGTCCCAGCTTGACCATTTCCCGCGACAAGATCAGGATGGCATTGCATTCATCTTGACCATTTTCTAGGCCAGCGATCATGCGCTGCACCTGGGCTAGCCGTTCTGTACCGTTGCCCTGGGGATAGACAACGGTGGCGTCCGGGATGAGTCGTTTGGCTTCCCGCCTCCACTTCTTCAGCAAGTGCGGGGGGCAAAGCACGACCGTCAGGCCAATGTGCTTCTTCGCTCTGACCAATTCACGTACAGCCAGCGAAATAGGGGTCTTGCCCACACCCATTTCCATTACACCAAAAACCCCTTTTTCACCGTCCAACAAAGCGCGAGTCATTCCCACAGTTCGCACGGCCTGTGGGGGCAACAAACCGCGTCGCCCATTTAGCACAGGTAAGCGGGCATTGATAAGATCTAAAACATCATCTTCCCAAGCCTGCGTCACCGGCCAACCGCGCTCATCTTCATCCACATAGGTTTCCAGGGAGATGGCCTTGTCGATCTCCTCGGCGTAGGCGGGCAGGTCTTCGAAGGGCAGCTCCACCAGCCCCTGTTCTCTTGAAAGCAGGTAGGAAGTCATCTTCGGGCCGCGCACGATACGGGTGCGGTTTTCGCCAAGCGACTTGCGGCTTTCGCTTTCCCGCACGGCCACTCGTATATACCCTTCGACGCCGCTCAGGGCAGGCCCCTGGGGGAGTGACAGGGTAGCTGCGTAGCCAGCCAGATAAGCTGCCCTGTGTCCCGGGCGCAGCGGGTGGATCACTTTTTGCTGCTTCACCGTTGCGTCTTGATAAAGCAGCGGCAAGGAAGTATCTTCCAGTGCGCTGGCGCGTTCTTCCTGGTCAAGCCAACTCACCCGGAAGATCATGTTCCTGGCGTTGATCTTAGCCGGTTGCAAGCGGACTGGGTTTGTGGCACCGGCTTCGGGAAGCAGATGGTGTTCTTCGGCTGTTTGCCCTACAAGCACAACCTGGTTCGGGCTGTTGGGGTCTTCGGACGGGAAAAGGGCCAGCCAATTGAACTTGAGCTTACACTCTGCCCAAGCCAACAATCGCTCCGGGATCACCAGAACGATCACGCCACCTTCCACCAGGTAAGGCAGGGTTCGCCGAATGATGGTCTTTTCCAGACTCTGTTCGCCGCCGATGTTGTCGTAAATCGGGTTGAGTAGGGCCAAAGACACGCTGCGATGCGAGACAGTCGTGCGCCGGAAGTCTCCCCGGATGACGTAATCCAGGCGCTCCCCTGCCCCGGTTGCGCGATCTGCTTCGATCTCCACAGCGTAGGTTTCAACACTGGCGCCCTGGTCAGCCAGGGATTCGGCGAGATATGCCAGTGCGGCCCCATCGCCGGCGCAGGGATCGAACAGACGGATCACGCCTTGCTTGTCGTCTGCCTGCGGCAAAAACAAACCTGCCAGGCGTTCGAGTGCTGCCTGGCAGGTGGGGGTGTAACCGTAATTGAGATAATGTTCGGGTCTCATACTAATGCCTCCAATACTTCGATGATCTTATTTTCTGCAAATTGGTAAATAGCGATCTTGTCACCCCCTTCGACATCCCCTTGGGGGACAGGACATTGCCCTTCGACAGGCATTCTGTCACCGTGAACGCGCAAAGCATTCGCTATCGCTTCATCCTGCAAAGGCGGCACAGGATAGGGCGTATGCTGGTACAGAAAGGCTGTAAATTGATCAGCGACAGGTTTTGCCCTATCGTGGACAAAGAACAGCTTGTCCCCCGAATGGGGCAGATAGGCCGTCAAGGTCCATAAGCCAATTCCTTTGCCTTTGACAATCTGGTGATGGGGCCACAACTGGGTTTCTTTATTGAGCTGGTAGTGCTCTCCCCCAATCGTGAGCCATTTTTCCTTTTGGAAGGCATGACGAAGGCCGCGCAACTCTTCTTGATTGTGCAGAGCGAAACGGGCGAAGATGAGCTGGTGCCCGGCATAGCAGACACAATCCGCCACGCCATTGAGGTCTTTGATGCTGAAAGTGATCATGGTTAGTTCCTTTTCGGTGCATGGGTGCGGGAGAGAAGGGGTGCGTGGGAGTTAGGGAGTATGCCACGCTCTGCGGCCCTACGGGCAGGCGGGCCTACGGCCGGGGGCAGGGGTGCTAGGGTGTAGGAGTGAATCAGGCCTACACTCCCGTGCTCCCCAGCCCCCATGCCCCCTTGCTACCTATACTCCCCTGCACAGTCATACGGAAACAACTTCAACTGGCTGCGAAAATTGGATCGCCACACTTCCCGCCGTCCGCACTTGCAACGCCTGGCGCACCTTACCCCGCCAGATGATGAAGCGGTTGTCTTCGGGCATTTCCGCCAGGATCGCATACAGCGTATCCTCGGAAAGGCATGTGAAAACATCTTCGATGGTGGCTGCTTCTGGTTCAGCGAAGAGCTCTTCCAGTCCATCTACGCTGAGTACCGCTTTCTCTCGTTCGACCTGGCGGTATTCGTGCACCAACGGGCCGGTGATCTTTTCCCCGCGGTGAGCGTGAGCCAATTTGCGCTGCACTTCTGGAGCCATCCGTGCGATCTCCTCCTGGCTCAGGCCCTGGCGTTGCAGTTCCTGGTAGGCTTTGAGTTCAGCAACCGGATTCTCGCTGCGGGTTGCGTGGGAAAGGATCGTCAGGGCAACACCGGCTTCCGAAATCTCAGCCAGCACGCTTTCCAATCCAGCCGCTTTGGCTGCGGCAGTACGCCGGCGGCCATCCAGCAGGCGGTAATTGCCGTCATCTTCTGGTGTGAGGATCACGGGAAACTCAACCAAAAAGCCCTGGTCTTGGATGGACTTGACCAAAGCTCTCTTGGGTTTGGCGTTCTCGTAGCCAACGATCTGTGAAATTGGAATGGGTCGAGACATCATTCAGCCTCCTTATAAACTGGCAGGTTACTCTGGTTAGCAGCCTGGTATGATTTTTCGGCTTCTCGTTCTTCCTGACGATTGCGCCCTGCGATCACCGCCAGGTTGGTTACCGGCAGGCGCATGAAGATACCGTAGTGATATTGGGGAACAATGCTTTCTATGCGCGGGGTGGCGTGGTAAGTGACATCCCTGGGAATCGAACGCTGGTAGTGTCTAGATTCATCCGCAGCGAGATCGCCCTCGGGAATATCGTGCCACCACAGGCCAGCGCAGGGTTCTTCAAGGCGGGTTAGATGTTCGAAGCGCGGGCAAGTTACCCGCGGGGGTTGGGGATACTCGTCGAAATTCTCGATCACCGCACGCGCGTGGACCAACACCAGGTGACTTTCCGGAGTCAACCGGGAGAAATCCAGTTTGATGGCCAGACGCCGCGAAGCACCTTTGCGGCGGGTTTCTTCCACCATGTCTGCAACATGGGGATAGTGTTCACGTCCCACGATGTCGAAGATATGCCAGACACCACCAACTTCAATTAGTTTGGCGCCTCTGGCTGTCAAGCCCCATGAATGGATGTCAATCCGTTTCGGGGGATCAACGATAAAGGTTTCAATTGGTTGGCCGCCCAGTGATAACCGGGTTTTGGCATAGATTCCTGCCGGGATGCGTTTGCCGCAGCCCCGTTCGCTTGTTGTAGTTGGTAGGTACATGGTGTTTCCTTTCTTTTTTATTTGTCAGTTTTTTCATATCTCATCAAACCAATAAACATCCCGTCAAACATGCGGGATGCTTATTCTTGAGAAAACAGCAAGATTAACGCAAACACGCGCACCGAGTATGGTGCGCGTGTTTGCGAATTCTATTTATGGAAATCTAGTTCCTAGAAAAGGTACTGGTTGGCGACTTCAAGAAACTCTTTCGTCCAACATATGAGTACACTCATGATGCTGCAAATCCCGGGAGCGATTTTGGAAGTAAAACCTCTGCTGCAGTGATACTATCTTGCACTTTCTCAACCAGAACCTTGATCTCCATTATATGGCAATTCCTTCTCGTTTGACATTCAAGACAAAGGGGCTTTTCTCGTTTTCGAATCGATCATGAGAGATGAAAATACTGGTGATGACTACATCATTCTCCAAAGACAAACCACAAGTCACCGGAGAAGTCTCTTCAAGTAGCTCCATATGATTGAAATTCCCATGGATTACTGCCAAAATGTCGATGTCAGAGCCTGGTTGAGCATCCCCGCGCGCCTGTGATCCATACAAGTATATGGCATCCAATCGTTTACCTAGGATCTGCTCGAAATCGCGGCGCAGCGTAGCTAATATGTTAGAAAGGTTTTGCATAGGAAGATCTCCTATAGCAAAATTGTACCTTATCCAATATTTAAACATAACACACTCCTATTGTTCCAACTCCGGGATGTTCTCAACCTGCCCTACTTTCGACCAAACCTGACCGTCCAGTCCTAGCAGCAGATCAACATATCCCTCCCAGGGATATGTTTCCGTGACGGGATTCCATTCGCCGATTTCAAGGTAGCCGCCCGTGACTTTGTCAACTGGCAACGGTTGGAACAGATCCTCGAAATCTCCAGCAAGGGTCGTCGTATCGATCACACAGGTTTCGCTTTCGACTTTATCGAAGTACGCTTCGATGGCCTGGTTGCGATCTTGGGGCATGGGCAGATCGCCTACTTCCTCCAGCCACCACTCTTTGACATATTCGAAGACTTCGTCGCGCAAAGCATCTTCCGAAACGGCCACATGCGTACTTACCCCATACTTATTTCCCACAACACCAACCCAAAGCACGATCGTATTGGTCTTTCCAGTCATTTCACACCTCCATCTTATTATTCTGTTCCTGAAAAACATCAGAAACAGTTGTTCATCTCTATACGAAAGACACCGCCACCGGTGAGATTCACTGGGGGCGGAAACGTAAACCTGCCAGAAGTCCATCTATGCAGATTTCAACTTGACCAGCCTGGTCTCGATCAACACCCGGCGACTCGCTTCACCTTCGATCTGTTCCAACGCCAACTGCAGCGCGCCGGGCCGGGTTACCGATTCGAGAGCATGGTGGAAACTGCTCTGCTTCTTACCCACCATGCCGGTCAGCAGGTGCAGTTGCCAGCGTTCAAATTCAGCCCGGTCTTCAGGGGTGATCTCCAGGACTTCGTCTTCAGGATCAGGCTTTTCCATTTCGCACAGGCAATTCCAGCCTTCAGGAGCAGGAAAATCCATGCCATTGTTGTAAGCTTCTCCGGCAGCTATCAAATCCATCCCAGTATCAAGACCGGCCAGGCGCACACGGCAGAAGCGACGAAAAGCAGCCCCCCCATCATCCCGCTCGCCTCCAACGACCAGTTCTTCAGCCCAGACTTGATACTGGGCCAAGCGTTCTTCGGATGGATCTGCGCTCTCTTTGCAGCCGGAGATCGAAAGCCAGTCCCGGTACAACTTACCCAGCGCCAGGGGCGCCTGCTCGTGAGGCCGAAAGTAATTGCCAAAGAATTCATCGACATACTCCGGACTGGCTTTCATAGCGATGTCTGCCAGAATTTCTTCCTGTCTTTCTAGCGGCACACCTTCTTCTTTCCAGATCTTTCGGAGATGGTCTTCCGGCCCTTCGACATCGCTCAGGACAGGCCCTTCGGTTTCACTCAGGGCGGGCCCTTCGCCTCCCTTCGGGATCAGGACAGGCTCTTCGGAATCTTCATCTTGGGTTTCTCCACCAGCAGGAGCAAGTTCGGGATAATCTTGGAGTACCCTTCCGGGGACATTTTCCCCACTTGCCAAGGCTTCTTGAACCAGGCGTTTGTGCTCGCACCCGTCAGCAGCATCCAGGATGGGCACACCACCAGCAACACGGGCTTTGGCTTTGATGGTCTGGTAGGCCAGGCGCCTCATCCGCCAGGCTGCGATCTCGCCGTCTTCCGGCTGTGGGGCGTCTGCCATGCGAGGGTATTCATCCTCCCAGCAGGGTTCCCCTTCCAGGCGGATTCGGACACCGAAGTGTTCGCCGGCTTGACGAACCGCTTCAGCTAATGACCAATCGCCCAGATTCTTCGTCCCCGCACCTTGATACGATGGATCAGGAAGGACGAGAGGACCACCGGGCTGCGTATTATCCCAGACCGTCCAACCAAGCGTGTATCGTTTATCACCCACATCTCGATATGAGCCCCAAATCCCGATGCGATTTGAGTCGTAGCCAAACTGTTTTCCATTGTCGAAGGAGGTCAGAACGACAACTTCAGGCCCATCATCACCGGCCCAATTTGCCTCCGCCTCACGGAGTTCGCCTGTGGTCATCACAACAGTTTCAGGCTTGGGTGAACCTCCAAGGGTTGGTTTTCCCCGGTACGGGCCGCCCT
This sequence comes from uncultured Anaerolineales bacterium, assembly GCA_964419495.1. Classification (GTDB taxonomy): domain Bacteria; phylum Chloroflexota; class Anaerolineae; order Anaerolineales; family UBA11858; genus NIOZ-UU35. The sequence goes on along the minus strand of CAYQQX010000019.1, from coordinate 10,507 downwards.
CTCCCCATTCTGCCCGGTATTCATCGAGAGACCGGATTAGCGCAGGGCGCGTCCAGATTTCCCGCTCGACTTTCAAACCGCGCACTTCCAGGTTTTCCAGTTCTTCGATGGAAAAGTAGCCCAACTCCGTCTCGAAGCCAACCACCAAACCAAAGGCCAGCCGCTCATCCGGATCGTATTCGGTAAGATACCAACTCGAGGAGGACAGAGGATGGAAGAACTTGAGCCAAATAATAGGATCATCTTTATCGGATTGCCCGATTGTCAGTTCCAACATAACTCTGGAATGGAACGGAATCCAGCGTAACTGTGGAAGAAGTGCTTTTTAGTCGTTGGAGACGAAGCCTCCAATCCGCTGGCGGAGCAGTTTTCGAATCGTCGGGTTGGAGTGAGCGGCCCCTTCGCGGATGCCAGCCTCTCTCAAGACTGCCTTGCCAGAGGTTTTTTGGCCTTGAGCGATAAGCCGGGTTGCCGCCTCATCGATCTGTATACGCCATTTCTCTTCCTTTAGGGCTTTGATCTTGGCCTTCTGTTCCTGGACAGCCTGCCGCACCTTGGCGTGCAGTTCGGGGTAATTGTAGAGCAGTACCCCATAGGATATGCCCACTTTCTGAGCGATCTCGGTGATGGTCATCCTCTCACCGCCGTGTTTCATCTCGTCCAAGATGTCCGAGATATGCGCCGATAACGCCTCATACCGTCGCTGCTGGGCTAGAGGGTTATGTGTTTGGACGACTCGCCGCACCCGTTCTAGTAAATCGGGCTTGTTTTGCAAATAGTCAAGACTGTATCCCAGTGCTCTGCCCACATCCCGCAGGGTGATCTCTTTGTCCTGTTCAGTCAGAGACTGTAAAATAGCCTCCAGGCGAACCAAAAGCTCATCGTGACGCTGTTGCTGCCTCTGTTTGCGGCGACGCGCTTGGGCTCGGTGCACCTCTTCCTCCAGTCCCAGTGCATTCCAGTACTGGCGCACGGTTCTCGGGGCCCAGCCAAGGCGGTCGGCGATCTGGCAATTCCCCTCACCTTGTAAGCCTAATTGGGTCAGGAGAGCAATTTCTTCGGGCGATTTGCATAGATACGCCAGTTCGCGCGTGGAGCGATCCGGTTTAGCTTCTAGTTCGCCATCATAAGTCCGAGCAAAGGAACTTCCACAGGCTATACACCGCAGGCGCACCAGCCTGCGATCAGGGAGGTCTCTCATGACACGTACCCGGCTGCTTGGAGGCGGTTGGTGATTGGGACATTCGGGGTTAGGACAAAGACGAAGCTGTAAATGCGGTATCTTGCTCAGTTCCTGCATGAACGTCTGCGGAACTTCCAAGGCTGCGAAATCCGCCCACGTCCAAGACAAATACTCCAGGTAAGCCAGGTAAAAAGGCAAAGACGCATACCTGCCCGTCTCGAGAGAAGAAACCTTGCTCCCCAATACACCTAATCGTTGAGCTGTCTCTCTCGTAGATAGGTCTGTCTGGGTTCTGAGGTAACGGAACTTGAGGCCAATGGCTTTACCCAATTCACGCGTCCGGTTTTCGCTATCAAGATCGGTCTGGTTGATCAGTGTTGTGTCCGGGTTGAGCAAATACTGTAAGTCAGCCTGGCGGCGCCGTTGCGCGTCTAGCACATCCCCAGGCGCGTCCACAACTAGAAGTTGGCGCAAGTCTGCATCACAAGCCGCGCAATGCAGGTGGCGGTGATGGATCCCGATCACGCTCAGTGGCGCTCCGCACCGGTGGCAGTGTGATTGCAGGAAGCAACGGTGGTGGAGACAGGCGCACACAGGCATCAGCCGCCACATCAAGCGGATATAGGGCTGGGCTTGCAGGCACAGTGGGCAGACCTGCAAGTGTGGCACCACGATCCCATACAATACACGACCAGGACCCAGGAAATTGGGACGGGATAGAACCGGCGCTGCCCGGAATTTCTCGATCCATGGCAATACGGTCATTTTCTTCAATCGAGCGGGCGGAACCTGCGTGCGTTGTGGGATGAGGCCCCAGGCATCCATGGGATATTCCCAACGCAATAGCATGGCTTGAGCGGCTCTGTCCCAAGTCGGGAAGAGGTCTCTGACGAGTTCCCCAGAGAAAACGAAGCCGTTGGCTTGCGCCAGGCGCAGCAAGTAGCCGCTCAAACATTCATCCGAGTACGGAACAGGACGGCAGGGATACACTTGAAAGAACCAGGGTTCAGCCATGGGGTATGCCCCCTTGAACAAGCAAGTGGTCGAGAAAATTCACCACCTTGGCGCGCTTGATATCCCGCCAAGCCTGGTTGAGGATGTCCATTGTCAGACCGGGTTGTTTTGAGTCGAGTGCCTTGAGACAGGCATCCATCACCAAAACCATGATCTCGCGCAATATGCCGTCTGTCCATTGCTCGATGTAGTGTGCCGGGCCTGCGGCAGTGGTTTGACTTTGTCCGTTCGTGATCTCACGTAGCCCCAGATGGGCATCCTCTTCGAAGGGCAGAAGCAGATCGAGCAAGGTCAGGAAGGCATCCAGGCGGGAGCCCGTGAACTGGTTCAGCTCAAAGTAGTCGTTCCAACGTCCCTGTATCTCGACATCACCGGTGGTCCAGGCAATGGGATTGCACGAGGCGCACACAATCGGTACGCCCGTCAAGTTGGAGAGCTCCAGCAGACGACGGCGCAGCCCTGGCCGGACGATATGTTCGATTTCGTCAACTATGAGCAGTTCCACGCCACACTTTTGGAAGTAGAGTTCCAGAAGTTGCAGGTAGTACTCTTCATCACCAGACGTCGGGATGGCTCCACAAGCGAGCAACATGCGTTGGAAGAGCGGTTTTGGGGAGCGGTTGCTAACTGGCGCGTCGATTTTGACCACCGGTGTGTAGTTGCGGGTATCTTGAACCAGGGGCAGGTAATTGACAGCATACCAGTTCAGGACACTGCTTTTGCCAACACCGGAAACACCGCCAAGCAGGAAACAACGTTGCTGTCCCAGGCTGCGGTAGCGCCGGATCGCATCCAGTTTTTCGATCAAGGCCTGCAGCGAAGGAGTGAGTAGGAAAGCAAGGTTGGTCAGCCACAGTTTGCGTTCATCAATGCTCAAGCCCGCATACTGAGCGCCAAGATTCTGCCGCAGAGCGGAAAATCCCACCCGGCGAACGGCATCCGGGTCCAGGTGCACCGGCTGGCGGGTCACTCGAAGCGCCAACTGGCGACGCAAACTGGCGATCTGGCTGCCTACCAACACGTCGGAACGGCGGCCGGGATCCAGGCTTCGAAGTCTCTGCAGGAGACGTTGGTCTTGAGTTTGCCAATCACTCATCCAGGCGTTCAAATCACCCAAGCGTTGGGCGACATCCAGGCGCAGGTCCAAAGCCAGGATTTCCAGAGGCGGGTTTGGAGGTTGCATGTGATCCATTAGAGCACCTCCTCCAACGTTTCGAGCAGATGCTCGCGTGGATCTCGATCTTGCGTGACCATACCAGCAATAGCCGCTTCAGTTTCTTGCATCTGGGCGGTTTCCAGCGCCTGGCGCTGAGCCTGGGTGGATGTCTTGGGGCGTCCGCGCCGACGCTCGCGAAGTTGCTGCACTTTGCGCCGGATGAGTTTTTGTTCGCTCTGCCGTTGAGCGATCAGTTCCCTGGCTTCCAGAAGGTGGATCAGCCAAGAGTGGGGGCGAGGCGTTCGCTGGTGACTTTGGCGACGGACTAGCTCCTTGGCAATGTTCAATTCCCACAGGCTGACCGATTCGTGGCTGCCATCGGGTAGGCGCAGTTCACGCGCATATCCATCACCCAGCCAGTTGCCGTCCTCGAAAACAGCGACCCGGCTCACGTCGTCCGGATCGTAGCGCAGGTGAAAACGGCGTCGGCGTCCTTGCCGGTCAGGGTGTCGCAGCCCGGCCAAACCAACATCCCAGTAGTGCAGACCAAACAGCGCTAGACCGGACTGTGTCGCTACCCGAGTCTGAGGGTGTAGACGCCAGAAGCAGCGCTCCAGGTGGGGCGTAAGCGGAGGCGGAACCGGAGCCATGAGTTGCAGCCCAGATACCCATCTCTCATGGGGCGTCTGCCCCTCCAACTCCCGATGGGGAGTGTGCATGTAATCGACGACCATCTGATACAGCAAACGCAAAACGTCGCGGTAGAGCAAGCAGGCTCCCTGGCTGGCATTGTGCCAGTGACGCTGATCGGGTTGCAGGCAGGCTCCCGGCAAGCGCTCACGGATTTGGCCCGACAGGTTGCCGAAAAGCCGTTCCACCAGCCCACCGTAGCGTGCCTGGTAAGGTGGACGGAATATCAATTCCATATGGGTATAACGGCCTCCTCCGGTCAGCGCACGTGCTAAGTCTTCCAGTGAATAGCTGTGGTGTGCCCAGGCATTGTCCAAAGAAAGTCGTTGAGGAATGCCGTAGCAAACCCAGGGCAGGTCAATACCGAATGCCTCCAGGCCTGTCTTGGGCCAGATGGCGTGACGCAGAGCCCCTTGGATGCTCTCAATACAGGGGTCTTCGTAAGCCAGGAGTAATCCCAAGACGGATCGCGAATAGGCGTCGATCAGCAAAGTAAGCCACAAGCGGCTGAGAGTTTCGCGGAATTCATCGTCAACATGCAGCACGTCAATTCGATAATGGTCAGCAAAGATATGTTGCAGTGGAAGGTTCGCTGTTTGGGCAAAGCGATCGAAAAGCATGAAGTTGTCTTCCCAGTCTGCCCGGCTGTGTCGAGTGATATAGTTCTCGGCGCCCTCGCCCGGCTGCGTGTTGAACCAGCGCGCGTATCCATAGAACCAGGATCGAGAAGGAAGCTTGATCTGGACGAGTAGCTTGGCCTGCGCCGTATCAGATAACAAGTCGTCAATCTGGTGACGCGCATCCAGCAAGCGGTCGATGAGCTCTTGGTGATCAACTTCACCCGTTTGTTGAAAGTTCAACCACCAGCGCCGGTTATGATGCCACAATTGCTGAGCGATGTCATACACAGTCTGAGTGCGCAAGGGCGGGTTGCTGCGGTAGAAACGGCGGATCACTGTATCGATGAAATGCTGTGCATTTGGGTCTATGCGCGTCTTGCCATAGGTGCTCCGGCGCAATGATGCGGCAATCTGCGCGCATTCGCCGCCGTGAGCCCGATACTTTTGACGATAGACATAGTATGTGCTCAACGATATGGGCTTTGGCAGCGCCTGGCAGGCTTGGCGGGTGATATTTGTCAGCGATAACGTTTCACCGCTGACTTGATGAACTCGTTGAACTTGCTCGATGTAGGATTGAACGGCTTCGACGACTCGAATGATGTTATCAGCACGATCCAACAAGTGTGCGGGCAAGGTAGCCCCATCGACAGCTTGGGATAACGCCAATGTGTCGGAGGCTGACGTGTCGATCAACTCGGCCTGAGTAGTCGCGAATTGTGCAGGCAGCTTGGGAGCAAATAACTCAGTCAATGTGAAGCGCTGGATATCACCTGTATCGGCAGCACGCGCTTCAACTAGCAGGGGGTTCCTAGGGTCCCAGCTGATGATTTCAAATAGTCGCTCCCCCTGGGAAAACCAGTAGCCAACCTGGAGCAAATCAGCAGCACGGACTGGAGCAGTGGTTTTCATGGTCGCACCTCTTGCATTTGTGTTGTACTCGTCTGGGCGCGAGGAAGCCAGATGCGGGCTGCCGGGTGAAAGTCACCCCGCCAGATCAAAGGGCCATGCCAGTCCATCTGAACTACGCCGTGCCAGAGCTGGTGATAGAGCGCGTTGAGTAGCTCCCCGACCGGCAAGCCGTTTTGCGCTTGGTCGAGTGCGGTCCGTGGATGCACACGCTCATACCCTGCCAATTGTTCCAACCAAAACTGCGTGCACGCTTCATTTGTGTATTCGCGGGCTCGGAAGGCAGCCAGAAAGTTCAGGTTTGCGTACTCATAACCGGATGGAAGCGTTTGATCGGTATGCACGATGTATAACCAGCCTCTTTGTTGGCAAATCGCTTGAGCTGCCACTTCTCTTTGTGGGAGGGAGGCCTGCTCTTGGCGCCGGGCTTCCAGTGTCACTTCGTGCAGCTCGATTTGCCCGTTCGTACGCCACACTTTGAAGTCTGGTGTGTAGTGACGCTTTCGCCCGCTTCTATCGCGGAAACGTAGCATTTCCGGTTGGCTGATATAGTCTGCCACAGTAGGGTCGTGTTCTAGGAGCAGTACCAGCTTGCGCTCCTGTTCTGATTCGAACTGGACAATATGCCCCTTTTTATTTGTGGTCACCCCACGAAAGTTGTTCCCCAGACTGGTCACGCGGCGAGTGTTGCCTGGGGGAGGCTTGCGTTTGAAGGCCATGTCAAATACTCCTTTCTAGAGATACAATGGATGAAAAATACGCATTCCAGTGTTATGCTAAAAAGGAGTATATCCAGGGCGTGTTTTTGGATCAATTATTCGCAGCTTTTCGATTGTTTTCGGGCTCTTGATCGCTATTCTGTTCCGGAGTTACATTGGAACTGACACCGATCCCCGGCAAGAAAGGCAGCGACCACTCAGGGATCAAGGTGTATGCTTCTGCATTGGGGCCGGCGTGGATGCCCTTTTCTGTTGCTTCTCCGCGCAGCCTATCGAAGGCTTCGATCTGCACTTCCCATTGGCTCCTGCCGGGATCAGGACAGGCCCTTCGACTCCCATGCGGGGATTCGGGTTTAGGACAGGCATCCTCGGGGATCATATCCACCGGTTCCTCATCCATGCCATGATTATCAAGCACGAGCGGTACGGCCTCTTCTTCAGGAATGTAGTACTCTCCATCCCCATCTACAAACAACCAGGCCAGCTCGCCTCGCTCGACATGCCGGCGGAAGTACCAGCCCTGACGCTTGTTGCTCCATCGGGCGCCCATGCTTTTGAGCCGCTCGCGGATTTCTACTTCGGGCTTCTCCGGAAAGAAGAGCCAGGTCCATTCCCGGTTATATTCCAGGCTGATCCCGTTTCCAACCCGATTTCGACCGGGCGTTTCACCGGATGAAGCGATGAGTGCTCGCTCTGCAGCTCGTTCGATGGCCGCGGCGACCTGCTCCACATTTTGTTCCCAATCGCGGGAGCGGGAACATTTCGTCATATAGGCCAAACCCATCTCGACGATTTCGCCATCCTTTTCGATGTGCCACCCTTTACGCTTGGGAGTAGCCGTAAATTGGGGCCAACCATCCTTTCCGGCGTGGGTCTCTACGGTGAAATCAACCACCTGGACGCAGGCAACCACGCCAGGGTATTGATCTTCATAAACAGCCACGCCTTCCCAAGAAGCTGCCCGGAAGTAATCGGTCATGGGGTCGCTCTCTCCGGGGTCGTACCCGTAAATCGTCCAGCCGCGTCTTTGCAGCTCGGCGCCGATGCGCGCGATGGCGCGTTTCTTTTCTGTCCAATGCAGGGTCATGATATTCTCCTTTTTTGGTTGATGGAATTTGAAAAGTGGAAACTGCCCATATTCTCGAAAAAGCGTATGGGCAGCGCCGTAGGTTGAGTAAGTCGTTGTTCGTATTCGTGATCGAGGCGAAAAACCTGAGCTCACCGCCCAAGCTCTGGGCGTATGATGTATAATGTCCCCATATTCACGGGAGATCGCTAAATGTCTAAGGCATCGAAAACCATCCCCCAAAAATCAATCCCCGTAAACCCGGCTCTGGTATGGGACTACGAAATTCCACCCGAAAAGGAACAAACCGATGCTTTTCGGAGGTGGTATCTCGCCAGAGTGTTAACTCGGGGAGGTAAGGATGACCTGCAAACCATAGGCTTGGAAACTATCCATGCCTTTTTGCCCCACCTGAACATCCCTGCTGAAATTCGCCGTTTCTGGGAATGGTATTTCAATTTACCTGAAGTGAAGCTGCGCTATGAAACTGCTGACGCCTTTTCAACAACAGATCGTCGAAGCGATCAGTAAGAGTCCACTACAACACTTTTACCTGACAGGTGGGACCGCGCTGGCGGTCTTTTATCTTCACCATCGCTATTCTCTCGACCTGGACTTCTTTACGGCAGACCCCACCGCTGTGGCGAGGGTTCCGGCGATCCTGGAAGAAATCGCCCAGCAGATCAACGCGCAAGTCACCTTTACGCGCATCCTGGGGACGTTTCTACAGTGCTTCTTTCAGAGTGCGGATGGCGAGCGGGTTCAAATCGATTTCGCACAGGACAGCCCCTACCGCCTCGCGCCGGTTCAGCTGGACGAGGACATGGGCATACAGGTCGAAAACCTGGTCGATATCGCCTGCAATAAACTATCGGCATTATTCGACCGGGCTGAGCCAAAGGATTTCGTAGATATCTACTTCATCTGCCAGGACGTTTTGACTTTCGATGAACTGGTCGAAAAAACCCGGCAAAAACATCTGGGTTTGGACGATTACTGGCTGGCTGTGGCATTGCAGCGTGTTGAGCAAGTTGAGATCTTGCCTCGCATGATCAAACCGGTCACACTGGAAGAGCTAAAAGAATTCTTCCTGGAACAGGCGAAAAGGTTGATGGGTGAGTTCGACCCACCAAAATAAGTCTGTATGGCGGTAGTGCTGGCATAGTTTTACAGATATCGGGAGAGAGCGGACGCTCTCTCCCGATATGTTTTGGGGAAGTTTATGCCATTGCCAATTGGGCATCTTCCATGACAAGCTGCCAGGGCACGGGCGACGGCTCGAAGCCCAAAGCATGCAGTTCGTCGGCTAGATCGAGCAAGGCGCAGGCGTAGACCAAATCGCTTTCTTTGGGGCACTCAGCCACCAAACGATCCTGGAATTCCCACTCGTCCTGGATCCACATCAAGAAATCAGAAATGGATTGGGGTAGTGGCCATTCGCCATTGGCAGCCCGTTCGCGCGCCACGCTCATGGCTTCGAAGGCTTCTTCCGCTTCCCCCAGGATCTGCCAGGCGGCGCGCTCCAGCGAGTGGAACACTTGATGCGCTTGCCGGATAGCGCCTTCAGCTTCAGCTACGCTCGAAATGCGTTCGGGAGCATCGGTGAAGACATCGTTCTCTACGGCAGAGACCAGTTCTCGCAGGACGCGCAGCGCGTCCACGAGCAGGTCATGATTAGATTCAGATAGAGGGGTTGCTTGGTTCGTATTCATGTTTTTTCTCCTTGTGGTATAGGAATTGGAAAAGCCTACCTCCCCCAAGTTGGGAAGATGGTGCTTCACGGTTAGATATAGATTGTTTTGAAAATAGGGTACGGGGAAAGGTTATCTACGCGGGTTGTATTTGACCTGCGAGCGCACCTTCATTACGCAGGGTAAAGGAAATCAAGAGCTCATCCCCCAGGGGATCGATATAGATGTGATCACCTACGCCAAACTGGGCGAAATCAACCAGTTTCGTCACGGCTTCCAGGGGAATGCTGAGGGTGACATTCGCCTCGACGCCGGCTTCGAGATCGTCCAGAGATACCCGGGCACGGGTGTTTAGCGTTTCCATTTCAACCCTCCAGGAATCAAAGTTTTGTCTAAATCAAGTCCTTGCATTTTGTCGAACATATTCGTCTCCTTTCTGCTAATCTAAGGGGAACCTTGAATTGAACGATCCCTGCCCGCTACAATCAAGACAGGGCTCTAAATCTTTTCCGCAGCCCTTTCCTTTACAGGTAGGGCAACGCTTCATTGCGAAGGCATCCAGGAAAAGATGCCAGGTGTCTTCGGTCGCGTCTTCGGGAAAGAGGAGATATTCACCGGGTAGAGCTTCGATGATCCGATGAGGAACATCATATGCAGCGATGGTTTCAGCGGCCTGGTAGCGTGATCGTTTCGCCGAAGGCGTGCATCGCACCCGCACACTGCTATTGTCGAAACCGAGACCACGCTCTTTCAAAGAAACCCAACCCCGACCATGCGAGTTTCCAATTATGATGTGATCGAGAACGGAGATATCAAGGTTTTTCCCGGCCTCGACGATGGCCCTCGTGACCGCTATGTCGTCATGGCTGGGGTCCAACGAATTTGAGGGGTGGTTGTGAAGCACAATGATCGCCGCGGCGTTGAGGCGGATGGCAGGCCGGAAGATCTCCGCCACCCGGATTTGGGCGCTGTTCAGGCTGCCTTTGTAGATCTCGACAATATCCAAGACCTTGTTGCGGGTATTGAGCACGATCACGCGCAGGTGCTCCTGTTCCAATACACTCATCTCGTACTGAACCAGGCGAGCAGCATCTGCCGGGCTGTTGATCGTAGGCGGCTCTTCCGGTACGTCCATAGCCAGGCGTTTGCCCAGCTCCAGGGAGGCCACCAGAGAAGCTGCTGTACTCTGGCCAATGCCCGGCACAGCGGCAATTTCGGCGATATTGGCCCGGTACAGGCCAGTGAGACCTTTGAAGCGTTTCAGCAATTCCTCGGCGATCTCGATCTGTTGGGCACCACCGACAACCGCAGCCAGCAATTCGACCATGTTGCAAGCTGTAGGGTTGCGGGCGACGCGATAGGCTGGCTGCTCCCGCAAAGGACGCAGCTTTAATTTGGGTAATTCGTAAGGAGGTGTGCAAAAATAAGATCCCATTTTTGAAATGGTCTGGAAGAATCG
>CAYQQX010000018.1:0-45993 GCA_964419495.1 uncultured Anaerolineales bacterium | reverse complement strand
TATATTGAAAAGTATATCGATGTGGATACTTGGATCACCCGTGTTACAAATACAGCACTGATCCATTTTGTTTACAGCGGTCCGGTCCAGAGCACGGTCGAATCCATCGTACGTATTCGGCCACGAACGCCGCTGGCATTTGGGCATGCTGTTGTGGCTCTCAATGATGCGCCCTGCGGCGGCAGCAGCTTAAAAGGTGTAAAGCTCTCTGGAAGCAGTGATACCAACATCAATGGGGGCGGCATTTATTCTCACGGCTGCCTGGTGTGTAGCGGTGCCAGCTTTGACGCCGATGTCATCGGAGGTAATGTAAATTATGTCGGCGACACAACTTGCAATGCCGGTCACCAGGTTAGCCCATCTCCACAAAAGATTTCGCCCCTGCCAGTAGCAGCCTTTAATGTGGATACACCGGATTGCTCGGGTTTGCCCAACCATGGTTCGACGACGATCAGCAGCGGCAACTACTCCCCAGGTATTTACCGGGACATAAATATGAATAATGCTGGTGACGTCGTAACCCTGCAGCCAGGGTTATATTGCTTATCGCGCACGCCTAACGCTATAAAAATTTCGGGCGGGGATATTTCTGGGACCGATATAACAATCTATGTTACCAATGGCGATGTGGATATTTCCGGTGCCTTGATCGATATAAGGTCTCCGGGTGCCAGTCCTGATCCGTCGCCTGCAATATCCGGAGTGTTGCTTTACGTGGCCAATGGCGATGTCAGTTTGACCGGCAATAATACCTCTTACTATGAGGGCACCATCTATTCGCCCACTGGCGATATCACCGCCGCCGGTGCAAGCGGGACATATCCTACCTTCAATACACAGCTTGTTGGCTACAATGTAGAAGTTACGGGAAATGCAACTATTGATATCAACTTTCATGGCGCTGAAAATTATGGCATACCACCGAAGTTGGATCTTCAGGAGTGAGGAAATAGAATATCAACCCCGTGGTACTTGCCCCGGAAAGACAGATCTAATCTGTTTTTTAAAGCTGTCTCAAAGATCAGGAGCTTGGGATCCTTCGCTAGGTTTATCTTGTATTATTCCGAAGGCTCCAAGGCGACATTTTTGAGATGAATTCTAGTCGAACTGAAATGCTGGTGATGAGCAACGCATATTGCATGGGTTGTGTTTTTATATTTAAATAATTAAACAATTAGGATTGTCAGTTGAGATTATCTCCAAACCCGAAGTGGGTAGACAGGGGTAAGAAGTATCTCGGCTTGCGAAAGAATGGAATTTGCTAATCTAAGAGCCATAGCCGGAGTACGTTGTTGATACTTTTTTAACCTGTGGCTCAAGGAGTGTGCCTCGCAGGGAGCGATGAGGTCGACACCAGTTGTAAACGGTGAGGCCCCACCAACCCAAAGCGGTTTTCTGATCATCACGTTTGGCGAAAGCTAATGTCTTACGAACTTGGGCTTTGCTCATCAAACGTGCTGTACCATTGAGATGCTCAATCGCAGAAGTCTTGGGCACTTTATAGCCAAGATCATTGAGAGCTTGGCTGATCCGTTTTTTGCTACCGTGAGCATAGTGAATTTCTAGGGATTTCAGCCGTCGATTATGGCGATGTTTGATAACCTGGACATGGGCGGCGGTACGAGGAATGCGGTAACGAACATTAGGAATTCGTCCTAGATTTCCTTTCCTCGCCGGAGGATAGAGTCGTCCAAATATCTCCGGAAAGATGGTCGCATAACTGGCACCACCATCAGTGAGCAAGGCTGTCCGATGCCGGTCGACAAGACGATTTGCTCCATCCTGGAGTAAGTGCCGAATGAGTTCTTCATCTCGGCGACCTTGAACATGCGAGAGCACAAACTTACTCTTGGGATCCATCAGTTCTGCTTCCCAGGCTGGCTGTGACTTCTGCTCCACAAATCCATGTCTTTCATCGCCTTCCAAGTTCTCCACTTCTACATCCTGCACCTTTTCATCATGATATTGTTCACCGTGTTGGCCTGATCTCTTGTTGAGCCGCCGCACTGTGCCAGGGTCTACCTGAACTAGCCGAGCTGATCCTTTGATACTGTTGCCTTCTGATAGATGCTCTGCCACTGACAGCGCCTTTTCTTTTGGTATCTTAAAGTTCCATATGGACGTGTTCTTGCGTTCACTAAATTCTTCTTGACATTCGCAACATCGCAAAAAGCGAATTTTGTCGTGTTCGCCATATACTTTTCGTACGCTGAGATATCCTTGTCCAGGTTGTCCGTACAGTTTGCAGTCTGGCGTTACACATGCTAAACTTTCCAACGGAAGGCGTGTGATTTCTGTTTTCTTTTCCATACGGTTATCTTACCGTTTCACCGCCTTCCCTTCATTCATCGGCTGGTGATAATCTCACTTCACCACCACAATTTGACTGGCATAGATAAGTTTTTTTCGCATATAATGTTATAATCATGTCGCAAATAGTATTATAGATCAATCATTCTTACAGTTCATTCGATGATGTAAACAGGGAGTGGTCGGTATCATGGTGATGAAAAATCCATCAGATGGTACGAGTAGGTAGGAAATTTCCGCTTAGTGAGTTGACGTCGATTGTAGGTAAAAACAAAGAGCTTGACTGCATTCCTGAGAGCTACTTCACACCGGGAGAAACAACGAGATTTGCGTCGCAATCGAGCCAAATAATGACGTAAATCTGCATTGGAACCTTCAACAGAGTATGTTTCGCTATTATCATTCATCGGGTAGCGAATAGCAGACCAATAGAGAACCGTTTTGTAGCCTTGGCAATCATCACTGTAGTAATCATGGCCTTGAACACTCTCTGTTAGCACTTCTTGAAACTCATATCCACTCCGCTTGGTGCTGACTTTCCAGGCAAGAATGCAGCGAGTTTCTCGGTCTACAAAGGTCAGGATCTAAATCCTGTTTTTTTCTCTTCGATGAAGGTGTAGAGCTCGTCAATCTCCACTGTATAGACGCTTTCAGGTACCGGAGCTTCTGACAGCTTTTCAGCATGCTCTTTGACCCAACTCATCACTGTTGTATGACTGACTTTCAAGTGCCGACCAATCTGGCGAAAGTTGAGACCATCTGCATACATCCGGATTGCTATTTCACGAATTTCTTTTAGATAGCCTTTTATCTTCCTTTTTGCATCTAGGACATTTGATGCTACGATTTTATCTCACTTCACCACTATTTCGACCACCCTGTAAACATGCGAAAGAGATTAAGAATAAGATCGATCAACAACAAAGATCAGGCTCAAGGCATCGTAGAATTTGCCCTGGTTTTACCTATTTTGCTGATGCTGGTATTTGGGATTGTCGAACTTGGCCGCCTGCTGTTTATCTACTCGGCAGTAGCCACTGCCAGCCGTGAAGCAGCGCGTTATGGTTCTGCAGCTGGTGATACTCCTGGAGGAACGCCTCGTTATATGGACTGTGCGGGGATGCAGGATGCTGCTATGCGCTTAGGCTCTATCGCCGGAGTGCAAAGTTCAGATGTAACCATCCAGTACGATTCTGGACCTTCAACATCGGTCTTTGATACGTGTCCTGCTGGTTCAGCAGACGACATCACAGGGGGCACTGATAGGGTTGTCGTTTCGGTTTCAACTGACTTTACGCCGATATTGCCCATTGTAAATTTGCCGGCATTTCCAATCACATCTCAGAGTGCACGGACGGTAATTAAGAATATTCAAGTGTTTGGAAATACGGCCACATCGGGACCAGGCGCGACAGCCACAAATACGTCGGCGGCTCCGCCACCGACTGCGACAAACACCGGCGTAGCACCTACAGCGACTAATACCAGCGTAGCACCCACAGCCACAAATACGGGTGTGCCAGCACCAACCGAAACGAATACATCAGTTCCGACTGCAACATTCACAGATGCACCAACCCCACTAGCGCCAGTCTTTGACTCTGTCAATTGGACAAAGAACGGCAATAAATGTCAGAATATCACCTTTACCTGGACACCCAATGGAGATTGGACAACTAATCCTGGTTCCAGCCCTATTCATTATCAGGTATATAAAAACGGTAGTTCTCAAGGAATCGTAGCTGCGGGTGATCCTGGTGCCACAACGTGGAATACCAGTACAAGTTTAACCAATAATGGTACGGTAACGCTGTCCTCTCAAGGGGTCTTCTTGGGTCCGGTAGGCTCAGAAATTTTGTCAAAGACATATCTATGTGACAAAGGGAATCTTCAGGAACAATAATATGGAGATCATGGAAAGAAAAAAAGATAAATTGGTGTTTAATAATCCAATTTCTTGCAGCGAGAAGGGCCAGAGTCTGACTGAGTTGACCCTAACATTGGTATTCTTGCTGATCCTGATTGCCGGATTAGTAGATTTGAGCCGGGCATTTTTCGCTTTTATGGCCTTGCGTGATGCCGCCCAAGAAGGCGCAATTTATGGTGCTATCGACCCAACAAATACTGCGGGAATCGAAAACCGTGTTCGTGACACTTCTTCTGCCCCAGTAGATTTATCTAATACATCTGAGGTAGCGGTGGCAACCACCTATACAAGTGGAAACGCGTGTGCGAGCACAGATGGCAGTAATGGGATCACTGTCACGGTAACCTATTCTGGATTCGTCATCACAATGCCATTCTTAGGAACAATACTTGGTTCCCAAACTTTTACTATGGAAGCAGCCATGACTGATACGATTTTACGCCCACCTTGTTAGGGAAACTAGGAGTTTCGAAATGATAGCAAACAAACGCCGCTCTGAAAGCGGCCAGGCTATAGTACTTCTGGCAATCGGAATCGTGGCCTTTGTGGGCTTTGCAGCTCTGGCTATTGATGGGGGGATGGTATACGCCGAACGTCGACAAGCCCAAAATGCTGCTGATACTGCGGCACTTGCTGCAGCACTCGCAAAGGTTAATAGCCAAAATTGGAGTTCGGCTGGGTTGAATCGTGCAAATTCCAATGGCTATGATAATAATGGTTCAACCAATACAGTTACGGTTCACAACCCGCCAATTAGCGGACAGTATGCTGGAGATAGTGAATATGTGCAAGTTTTTATCACGGCAGATGTGAACACTTCTCTTATACATTTTGTTTTTAGCGGCGCAGTTGAAAATACTGTCGAAGCTATTGCCAGGGCGATCCCCGGTTCTGTTGGACCGCTTTTTAATGGCGATGCCATTGTGGGGTTAAAGCCGGATGGATGTAGCGTAGTATGGAAACACGGTAATGGGAACATTGACATCGCTGGAGGTGGAATCTGGACCAACTCCAATGACGCTAATTGTGCATTTAACTATAAAGGTGCCGCAGGGGGCCTTACGATTCCTAATCCATATTGTATCAATGTGGTTGGAGGAGCCGATTACAGCGGCGGAAC
This sequence comes from uncultured Anaerolineales bacterium, assembly GCA_964419495.1. Lineage (GTDB taxonomy): Bacteria > Chloroflexota > Anaerolineae > Anaerolineales > UBA11858 > NIOZ-UU35. The sequence continues at coordinate 40,636 of CAYQQX010000018.1, read as the reverse complement.
ACCGAATTCGGATGTATGTGAAGGAGTGCCTCAATTTCCTTATCCGCCTTTGATGGATGTAAATGCACCTACATGTAGTGGGAATGCATCCTGGGATGCCGGAACAAATACCCTTAGTCCTGGTAACTGGACTGGCAGTTTTCCCCCAGATGGTTTGACGAATCTTCAAGAGGGGATTTACTGTATCACGGATACTGATTTTAGGATGAATGCCAATGATGAGTTATTTGGAACTAATATTCTCATCTATATGTCGGCAGGCGGGGATATTCGTTGGAATGGTAATGCTCACGTTGAAATTTCAGGTCGTACCTCTGGGGAGCATGAAGGAATGGTGATCTATGTGAGCCATCAGAATTATACAAACCCAGGAAATTGCGATTTGACCCTAAATGGTACGCAAGACTCATCTTTCTCAGGTACGATCTATGCGCCAACCTGTCATGTATCGCTACTTGGTGGTGCCGAAAATGTAGGTTGGTCAAGCCAGTTAGTTGGCTATACGGTTGAAATGGGTGGTAATACTGATCTTGATATCACCTATGCGGCGGATGACAACTATGAGGCTGACTTGCCCCCTGAAATTGAGCTTACAAAATAAAACCAATAATTTAGAGAATCAAGAAAGCGCTGGCTCAAGCCAGCGCTTTTTGCTTACCCATCTTCAACGAGCTCACATGTGGCGTGCAAATAATAGAAATCGCCTCTCGGCGGGATCAACTCGAAAATTTCGATCACCTTCAATTCGGAATTGCCCACCTCGATGATCTCGCCAACCTCGGGGAGATCATCTAAATTGACGATGCCCCCAGGGTGGCTGCTTCCTGTTACTACGTAGCTGACTTTATATACGGCCATAGTTCATCCCTCAATTCCCACTGATCAAGTTGAGATGCCTCAACTTGAAGGATAGATCGGCGGCCATATTGCGCATGACCACAAAGCCGACGCGTGCATTTCTTTCGCACAAGTCCAGAAAATCCTTATTATGGATAACCTGGACAACGGTAGGGTCTGCAATCGCTCGCACGGACGCAGAGCGTCTGCCTAAATCGATCAGCGCCATCTCCCCGATTAACTGGCCCTCTCCCAAATGCAAGACTGTACGAGACGTTGGGAGTGTAGCGCCGACGATCACCTCGACAGAGCCTTCGGTGATCAGGAAGAATTCCTCGCCGATATCCCCCTCCTCTACCAGGCTCTCACCGGCTTTCATCTGCTTGGATTGACTGATAGCTACGATTTCATTGAGCTCATCGTCGGTCAAGCCTCGGAAAATTTCTACATTGCGAATGAGTTCGAGTAGATTCATCTTGCCTCCAATATTGATCGGACAAGTCAATTTTAGCGCTAATTATACGGCTTGGCAACAATAACTTTAAAAGTGTGTTTGACGGTTCGATGGATATTTGCCAAGATGTGCGACGCACCTCGAAGGTGCATTGCACATCTTGACAATATCTGCGGAGAGAGCTTCCACGGTAAATCAATTGCGTTCTCGGTATGGGCGATGACCTTCTTGGCCACGGTTTTGTATTTGTCCATGATAATTTCCTTTTAGGGCAAGAATGAACCGCAGATGAACGCAGATAAACACAGATATTTCTTCCATCCTGTTCATCCTATTTATCTGTGGTTTCTATTCAAACCAAATGCCGCCCACGATCTACATGAATGACCTCGCCGTTGATATAACTTGGCCCAGTGAGTAAGAACATCAATGCCTGATCAACTTCTTTGCGATCAGCCCAGTGTTTGGCGGGCACAAATTCCAGCAGATCTTCGGTCAGGCCGCAGTCGCTGGGGGGCAGTATGGCCCCAAAGGCCAAACATTGACTGTGATATGGGGTGCAAGGCAATCCCCATAGAGCGGGTCAGCGCTGCCAGGCCTGCCTTGCTGATGGTGTAGGGAAGGTGATCTGCCCCTGGGCGCAGGGCGCGCCAATCGAGGATGTTTATGATTCGGCCCTCCTCACCAGGGTTAATTGCCTCATCAAAGCGCCTCTGAGATCAAACGCTCGATCTCGGTCTTTGAGCCTAAGTCAGCTTGTCAGAGCTTTTTGTCTCCCTATGCGCGGAGGGCCTCGGCAACACTGGTCAGCCGCTCTGAGGCTTCCTCAGCCACAGCTGCTAATTCCTCTTTCTGGCTCAAGTCGCCCACGCCCATCATCACTTTGGGGTTCAGGATGCGCACAATTGAATTTGTCTCATCCTTAGCCTCTACGGTGCAGTTGCAGGGCAGCATCAGACCGATGGTCGGCTCGATGGTGAGCGCTTTGTGGGCCAAGGGGGGATTGCAGGCCCCCAGGATGGCATAGGGTCGAAAATCTTGGTCGAGTTTTTCTTTTAATGTGGCTTTGACATCAATTTTTGTGAGTACGCCAAAGCCCTGCTCTTTGAGGGCCGCTGTCACTTTATCTAAGGCTTCGTCGTAGGGCATTTCCAGGTGTATTTCAAATCCGATTTCTTCTGGCATCAACATCTCCTTGGGTGCAAATAAATCTTCTGAAAAAGGTTTTGTTTACCGCAGAGACGCTGAGATCGCAGAGATTTTACTATTTTGAGAGTAACAAAATGAGTTTTTCTCATCCAATAATTCACTCAGCGCACTCCGCGTCTCCGCGGTATAACTCATCCATTTAGATGCTGAAGAATAAAATTCGTTACGACGAACGACCCTCGACATTTTGACGCTTGTGCAGCATCCACAAACTGGCTGCCAACACAACCCAGGCGACAATCTGCACGACGCGCAAGCCGTTGTCCAGAGTCAGGCTATCTCCACGGAATCCTTCCAGGAACAGGCGCGCACCGGCGCTCAAGGACAGAAAATGCCAAAAGGTTCTACCACTCACCACAGAGCCGCGCTTTGAGGGTCCCCGTTTCTTAGGCAGGATCGCCCAAAGGACGAGAATCGCCGATATGACCTCATAGATCTGTGAAGGGTGACGTTTCAAGCCCCATAAATTTATGCCCCAGGGAAGATCGGTCGGCATCCCGAAGGCATCCCCTGAAGCGAAATGCGACAACCCGATTGCTATGGCTGCCACTGCCAGCAAAGGTGTCAGCGCATCCAGGGTTGACCAAAGAGGCAATTTCTTGCGGTTCCCATAGATCAGTGCCGCAAAGGCGCCAATTACCGCGCCCCCAATGGGATCTAACAAGGCTGGATTGAGCGAGATCAGGCTGAGGGGGCTGGTGATGAAAGCTTGGGGAAATTGAAGCACAAAACTCAGGCGTGCGCCGAGGATGCCGGCCAGCAAGGCCGTAAAAGTTAGGTTGTAAATATGATTGGCGTTTGCCCCAAAGCGAGGCGCCAGGCGCTCTGCCAGAGTAAGGCCGAGCCAAATGCCCAGGAGCACCGCCAGTCCGGGTGTTTGCATGGCAAAGGGTCCGATTTGCAAGATGGGCAGCATTAGGGAACCTCCTCAATTAACCGCTCGACGCGGGTTTGGAGCAAGGCTTCCGACATGGGTCCCCCAATGACAACTTCCTCGATGATGCCTTCCCGATTTACAAAGAAAGAAGTTGGTAGTGAGCGCAGTTGATATTGGGCGGAAACACTGCCGTCATGGTCCAGTAAGATGGGGAAACTCAGGCCGTGCTCGCTGACGAAAGCTGCCGCTGCGTTGGGATTATCCTGGTTGGTGGCGTTGACTGCCAAAATGGTGAACTGATCCCCATATCTCTCGTGGATGCGCTGCATGGCGGGCATCTCGGCCCGACAAGGCCCGCACCAACTGGCCCACAAGTTTATTAATACGGGCGTGCCGTGTAATTCCGAGAGAGTCACGATATCACCACTCAGGGTGTCGAGGGTGAAATGGGGCGCTAGAAATCCTTCTTGCGGGGCAGGTATTTCCCCAGCCGTGGTGCTGCCCATTGGCGCGGCGCTGAGCCAGAACCATGCCGCCCCAAGCAGCAGGAGCAGGCTATAAAGGGGGAGACGATATGTTTCAATAATAGATTTCAATGATAAACGTCCTTTCTTTGTTTAGTGTAGGGAGTGGTGATTTTCGTGGTGTTCATTATTCAGAAGGCACAAACTTTTCTATTGTCATTCCGAGTGAAGCGAGGAATCCCAGGCATCCTGCTTTGCTTGATAATTGCTTGGTTTCAGGGATTCTTCACTCCGCTGCGCTGCGTTCAGAATGACACTTATTCCATTGGATTTTGTAAAACACCATCATTTAGACCACTCCCTAGTGTAAGAGTTTATGGGGGGTTGTGTCAAGAACCTATCGTAAAAATTGCTTGTCACTATAATGAGATTTTCAAATTACGCCATTACGTTGTTCTGCGTCTGGCGATTCATCGCCGGGCTAAAATACAATGCCCGATGAATCGGGCTGAGAAGCGACGTGGCAACCGGATTTATCCGGTGTTATTTTGTAGCCCTGGAATTCATTCCGGGGCGAGGCTGTGTGGATGGTCGACTGTTTCACATAATTCCTTAATCTTGAGTTTATAAATTCTTCATATCTCTTATGTAAGATGATGCGATGTCAAGACGACTTACCTCTGAAAGGAGAATACTTTTGAAAAAACAAACCCTAATTATATTCATGCTGTTGTTTATCTCATCGCTCACGCTTTCTGCTTGTGGAGTCGCCGGCTTAATAGAGCAGCCCCAAGCATCAGGTGATGCCGCGGCGGCTGAAAACCAGGCGGTGCCTGAAGCGGTAGAGCCAATTTCCGATGAGGTGGCTGTGGTTGAAGAACAATCCGAACCTGAAGACTCACCCGCGGAAAGCGAGGCGCCGGAAGACGCGCCTGTTGAAGCGCAAGCAGAGTCTCAAGCGGAACCAACCCCGACTGAAATGGTCACTGATGTCGCTACAGAGGTGGTTGCCGAAGATGTTGATGTACCTGCTCCTACCCCGCGCGCCGACCTGGATGCCACACCCCCTGGTGAAGTCAATCTTGCTTCTGGAGAACTCCAGCTGGTTGAGTTCTTCGCCTACTGGTGAAGTTCTTGCCGCAATATGGCGCCCGTCGTGCACGGGCTCGAAGCTGAATATTTCGGACAAATCAACTTTGTCTATCTGGACATTGACAACCCCGCAAACGAAGATTTCAAAAGCCAACTGGGTTTCCGCTATCAACCCCAATTCTTTTTGATCGATGGGGCAGGGAATATCCTGCAGCAGTGGGCGGGAATTGTTGGTGCAGACAGTTTTCGCCAGACATTTGACCAGGCATTGGCGCAATAAAACACAAAAACTGGTATCAAGCCTCGACCCCTAGTCGGGGCTTTTTGTTGTTTGCCGCGTTTGACATTTTCTTGTTCTCCTGGTAACATTTATGCACCCTTCCCCCCAGGGGGGGGTCTGCGTAGCCCAGGAGTTGTGATTATGAAACATGATGAAGCGCTGCACCGTTTGAAAAATGTCGAAGGGCATATTCGCGGTATCCAAAAAATGATTGAGGAAGATAAATATTGCATCGATGTCATCCAACAAATCCATGCTGCTCAGGCTGCACTCAACAAGGTCAGCAGCATGATCTTAGAAGGGCACCTCAATTCGTGTCTGATTACCGCAGTGCGCGGCGATAACCCTGATGACCGTGAGCGAGTGCTGCAAGAAATCGCAGATGTCTTCGAGGCTGCTACAAAGGTCTAGGCCGTGTTGACATTTGGGAATTTCTCTCTTGAAATGGATGCGAACCACATCGTGGCTCTAACTCCTACTAATTCTTGAAAATTCAACACTACCTAGTCAATTTATCCATTTTCCAACATCCAATCTCTAACATCCAATCTCTAATATCCAAATAAGGAGTAACTCATGACCACTGTAACGTATAACATTCCTAATATCAACTGCGGACACTGTGTCCACACCATCACCACCGAGATCAGTGATCTCGAAGGCGTGCAGTCCGTTGAAGCCAACCCCGAAACAAAATCTGCTACGATCGTCTTTGATGCACCTGCTACGGAAGAAAGCATTAAGAACTTGTTGGTCGAGATCAATTTCCCGGCCTTGGCATAATACGGCTGCGGTTTGGCATCATGCGGGGTGATGAGAAATTGCCCCGCTTTATTTTTATAAGGAGTTTCTTATGTGGTATGGACATGGATTTGGCTGGGGAGGCATGATCTTTGGGGGAGTGATGATGCTTCTGTTTTGGGGTAGCCTGATCGCGCTTGTAATTTGGGGTGTGCGTTCTTTTGCATCAAGCAATAGCGCTCGAAGATCAGAATCGGCAGGGCATTCATTGAGTGCACGGGAAATTTTGGATCAGCGTTATGCCAGTGGCGATATCGACCGTGCTGAATACGAAGCGATCAAAGAGGATTTGACACGCTGATGTCGGACACAAAACAACTTACTCTCCCTATCACGGGGATGACTTGCGCCAACTGTGTTGCCGCCGTGGAGCGAAATATCAAGCAAGTAGACGGTGTCCAAGTTGCCAATGTCAATCTTTCTTCTGAGCGCGCCACCATCGAATACGACTCCACTCAGGCAGGCTTGGACGATTTTCTGGCCAAGATCGACCGCGCTGGATTTGGCGTTGCTAGCGGCGAAGCGGATTTTATGATCCAACGCATGAGCGACGACAATGATGCTCGCAGTTTGGAAAATGTACTCTCAAAAATGGATGGAGTCACAAGTGCGCAAGTCAATTTTGCCAGCGAACGCGCCAAAGTAACCTATATCCCCACCATTGCATCTCAGAGCGAACTCCGCCAGGCTGTCAAAGGTGCAGGTTTCGAAGTTGTCGTTTTGGGTGGTGAGGCTGAAGATGCCGAACGCCTGGCCCGGGAGGCCGAGATTGCACAGCAGCGTCATTTACTTACCGTGGGGTTGATCTTCACGGTTCCGCTGTTCCTGTTCTCAATGGGCCGCGACTTTAACTTACTGCCCATGTGGGCTCACCAGCCTTGGGCGGTCTGGTTGATGTTTGCGTTGGCCACTCCGGTTCAGTTCTATGTCGGATGGCAGTATTATGTGGGGGCGTTCAAGTCCCTGCGAAATCGCTCTGCAAATATGGATGTGCTGATTGCGATGGGTTCGTCAGTGGCCTATGTATATTCTGTAGTGATCTTGCTGGGTTTGCTGCCAGGGCATGTGTATTTTGAGACTTCGGCTGTGATCATCACATTGATCAAGGTGGGTAAATTCCTGGAAGTGCGAGCCAAAGGGCGCACCAGCGAAGCGATAAAAAAGTTAATCAGCTTGCGCGCCAAGACCGCCCGTGTGGAACGCGATGGTGTTGTGATCGAAATTCCCGCTGATGAGGTCGTGGTCGGTGATGAGGTGGTTGTTCGCCCAGGCGAGAAAATCCCCGTAGACGGCGTGGTTGTCGAAGGGCGATCTACGGTGGACGAATCAATGCTCACGGGCGAATCGCTGCCTGTTGAGAAGGGACCTGGTGACTCGCTGGTGGGTGCCACACTCAACAAAATTGGAAGGCTCAAATTCGAAGCGACCAAGGTTGGCAAGGAGACTGCCCTCTCTCAGATTATCCGCCTTGTAGAGGAAGCCCAAGGTAGCAAAGCGCCCATTCAAAAACTGGCCGATCAGGTTTCGGCCATATTTGTGCCCGTTGTGATTGCCATTGCCATTGTCACATTCCTGGTTTGGTATATCCTGATACCCATATCATCGAGCTCAGAGGTCAGCCTATTTACCAGAGCCTTAATCAATATGGTTGCTGTTCTGGTGATCGCTTGTCCTTGTGCCATGGGGCTGGCTACCCCGACGGCCGTGATGGTAGGTACGGGCAAAGGTGCTGAGATGGGCATTTTGCTCAAATCCAGTGAGGCCCTCGAGAGGGCTGGACGCCTTTCCACCGTGGTATTGGATAAAACTGGCACAATAACCAAAGGGCAACCTGCTGTGACGGACATAGTGGTTAGTGATGAGTGGTTAGTGGAAAGTAATTCTGACCACCAACCACGACCCACTGACCACTTATTGCGTTTGGCTGCCTCTGTAGAGCAAGGCTCCGAGCATCCTCTCGGAGAAGCGATCTGGGCGGAAGCAGGCAACCGGGCCCTTAATTTGAGTCAGCCCGAAGGATTTCGCGCCGAAGTTGGGCATGGGGTCGAGGCGCAGGTTGACGATCAACAAGTCTTAGTTGGCAATCTGCGCATGATGAATGCCCGCGAAATGGCACTCAACGGCCTAGAGCTCCAGGTCGAGCGGCTGCAATCAGAAGCCAAAACGGCCATGTTGGTGGCAGTCGATGGTAGTGTGAGGGGAGTCATCGCAGTGGCTGACACGGTTAAAGATGGTTCTGTGGATGCTGTATCCCAACTGCACGCCATGGGGTTGCGTGTAGCCATGATTACGGGCGACAACCAACATACTGCCGAAGCAATCGCCAAGCAGGTTGGTGTTGACCAGGTATTTTCCGAAGTGCTTCCTGGGGATAAAGCGGCCGAGGTAAAAAAACTGCAAGAACATGGTGAAATTGTCGCCATGGTGGGGGATGGGATCAATGATGCACCTGCGTTAGCGCAGGCTGATGTGGGTATCGCCATTGGTACGGGAACAGATGTCGCCATGGCTGCTGCGCCGGTGACATTGATCAGCGGCGATCTACGTGGAGCCCCCAGGGCCATCGACCTTTCGCGGCGCACATTAAGCACAATCAAACAGAATCTGTTTTGGGCCTTTTTCTATAACGTCATTCTGATCCCTGCCGCTGCTGCCGGTTTTTTGAACCCTATGTTGGCAGCCGGCGCGATGGCTTTTAGCAGTATCTTCGTCGTTAGCAATAGCCTGCGATTACGCAGATACAAAATTGCATAAGAGGTAATATTCGCTTGTCAAAAAAAATCTACCCCTTCTCGCTTCTCCTGATCACACTTCTGGTTATGTTGTTGATCTTGCCTGCATGTTCTGCTCAATCGGAAGGTGATTTGTCCATGATGCCGCTAAACCGAATTCCCCAGGAAGTGCAGGATGCGCCACTGGTCGTTCAGCAGGCTTATCAATTTTCTGCAGCCAACCCGGAGGTGATGAAACAAATCCCCTGTTATTGTGGCTGCCAGCCCATCGGACATGAATCGAATTATGCCTGTTACGTTTCAGGTACAGATGAAAGCGGCAATCCCATCTTTGATAATCATGCCCTAGGTTGCTCGATTTGCGTGGATATCACGCAAGATGTCATGCGCCTGCTGAAACAGGGGAGGACGGTCGCTGAAATCAGAGAGTATGTGGATGCCACTTACTCGAAGTACGGCCCTTCAAATATGCCCTAAACCCATGAAAAGCGCCCTGATTTTACGCCTCCTGATGCTTGCGGGCGGATTTGCGCTCGCGCTATTTCCCTGGTTTGCCCCGGTTGCGCCTCCCGAAGAACGTTCAGTGCGTATCGAAGCGAGCAGTTTCGCGTATTCTCCGGAGCAAATCTGGCTTAATGTCGGCGATCGAGTGACACTTGAACTGGTCAGTATGGACGTCGTTCATGGTCTGTACCTGGATGGGTATGACATTTCTATGACATCCGATCCCGGGCAAACTTCTCGTCTAACCTTCACCGCAGACCGAGCCGGCTCTTTCCGTTTTCGCTGTAATGTGACTTGTGGAGCGATGCATCCCTTTATGATTGGGAAATTCAATGTAGGGCGCAATCATACTCTCTACCTCGCGGCTGGTATGTCCATTTCGGCGACGGCTGCATTTTTGTTGATCCGCCCCAGACAGGTTACATCATGACTCGCATCGATCTGACTCGTTATCCGGTTATCAAATTCTTTCTCAAAAACCGCTGGCCACAGTTGTTGGTTTTCGCGGCGCTGCTGGCGGGATTCCTGTTTGCCATTTTCGCTGGTTTTTTCGGCACGCCGGTCGGAAATCACAATTACAGCATTGTTTTTGTGTGGATTGCATGGTGGGCGATATTAATTTTGGCGGCTGTGCCGTTCTTCGGACGCGGTTGGTGTGCAGTTTGCCCGATTCCCTTGCCTGGTGAATGGCTTCAACGTGGTGCTATCCTTGAACCAACATCGTCTACAAATGGTCTCACCCTCGGACGCCGCTGGCCTAATCCCTTGCGCAACATCTGGATGCAAAATATCTCCTTCACGCTGGTAGCCTTATTCAGCAGCGTGATTCTCACTATGCCTGTTGTCACCGCAGTTGTCTTGGCGGCGATGCTTTTTATGGCCATCGGACTGAGCATGGTTTTCGAACGCCGCGCCTTTTGTCGTTATCTCTGCCCCGTGGGTGGATTTATCGGCCTCTATTCCCAAACATCGCCCATTGAATTGCGAGTCAAGACGACCCAGGCCTGTGTGAACTGCAAAGATAAACCCTGTTACCGTGGCTCGGAAGACGGTTATGGCTGCCCATGGCAGGTATTCCCTGGCGGCTTGCAGAAGAACTCCTTCTGTGGTTTGTGCCTGGAATGTCTACGCACCTGCCCGGTTGACAATATCGCCGTGAACTTGCGCCCCTTCTCCGTCGATTTGGCTATACCTTCAAAGCGTCTCGACGAAGCCTATAAAGCCTTCATCATGCTCGGTGCAGCGATGATCTATGCGGGAGTGCTACTTGGTCCGTGGGGCGTGCTCAAAGATGCCGCTTATGGCATCGGTTCCTATGCCTGGTTTGCATACGCAGGAATTTTCCTGACAGCGATTTTCATTCTGTTGCCAGCCCTATACGCGCTGGCAGTAAAAGCGGGGATGTTCCTGGAAAAGAGGTCAATTGCACTCAAACCTGCTTTTGCTACTATGTCAGCGGTGCTAATTCCTCTGGGCTTGATGTTTTGGGTAGCGTTCAGCCTGGCGTTTGTCTTTACCAACGCAACCTATATCCTGGCAGTACTCTCTGATCCGCTGGGTTGGGGTTGGGATTTAGTCGGGACGGCGAGTATCGCCTGGCAGCCCCTGCTCACTGGTATCCTCGCACCATCGCAGACCCTCGCCCTGGTGGGGGGGATGCTTTGGTCGGCGCGCACAGCCCAAAAAATCGCCGGTGAGATGGGCATAAACCCACTCCCTGTAATCGGTTACTGTTTGCTGGCTACATTGGTTATGTTGGGGCTTTTATTATGAAACGTGAGATTGCTACCCGCATTCTTATCCTGGCATTTTGTCTGAGTGTTATTGTCATTCCCCTGGCGCTGCGGAATCGCACTCTCACGCTGCACGCCCGCATGCCCGAGAACGGTGGTTGGACTCCCCTCGCAATTCAGGCCGTTGCCGGTGAACCTTTGCATCTTCGGTTGACATCTGATGATGTGGTACATAGCTTCGCAGTCGGCCAACTGGATATGGATCCCGTGGATATTATGCCTGGCAAAATTACCGAGGTCACATTGCTTTTTGATCAGCCGGGTACATACACGTTCTACTGCACGCGTTGGTGCGGTATCAATCATTGGCGTATGCGCGGCACGATCGAAGTAAGTGGAACTGGCTCACAGCCTACGCCGGCTGCCGTGCCTCTGTACGTAGTCTTAGGTTTGGACATCGATTCACCGCATCCTGCGCCGGAAACCCCATCAAGGATTCCATCCCCTGTACGCGGAGAGCAGTTGGCGGAAACCCTGTTTCTCGCTGATTTTTCAACGCAAGAATATTACCGAACACACTCGCCTTACCAGTTGTATGCGGATTTGGAGTCAACCGGTCTGGATGCTGCAAGCCGTTGGGATGTAGTCAGTTATCTCTGGGATTCGCAGGTAACACCGCAGGGAATAATGGACGGGGAGCGCCTGTATGCCCAGAATTGTGCCGCCTGTCATGGCGAGAAAGGTGCAGGCGATGGTGTCTTTGCAGATCAGCTTGCCGCTTCGGGAGAGGTCGCAGCAAAAACAATGCATGGCGTAATGACTGCTCAAAGGCCTACAGACTTTACCAATGCGGAAAACATACTAGGCGCAAGCCCCGCTTTGCTGCAGGGCAAGCTGGTGCGCGGTGGGATGGGGACCGGCATGCCGATGTGGGGCGTGATTTTCACTGATGAGCAATCTTGGAATCTCATCGCTTATCTTTATTCGTTTCAATTTCCATATCTCTTTCAAGGAGTAAATCAATGAGTAAGAAAAGACGAAATCAAAAGAAAGAACTTCCCTGGCTGGCGGTCATAATTGGCGGTACTCTGCTAATTATCGTCGCGCTGGTCATTGCTGTAAACCAGGACAGCGATGACGGAGGGACGCCAAGTGTTGCAGTGGAGCAACAGGTAATTGATTACGGCGAGGTGAGCTACAACCAACCAATCGATTTCACTATCAAGGTCACTAACACTGGTGATGGCACGCTGCGCTTTACTGATAGCCCCTCTATTGAAATATTGGAAGGTTGCTGACCGCCACGTCTGACCATCGGTTCGATGGTCCTCAAACCTGGAGAAAGCACATTTATCGAGTCTACGCCGTTTTCGATGAGCGAAAGCATGGGTGGTCCGCATGATTTTGCAGTCCATTTGATTACCAATGATCCTGCTAACCCAGATTTGGTAGTGAATGTACTTTCCAACTGGGTTCCATAAAATTTTACGATGCTTATCTGTTCTGTCGGGTGACCGAGGGAGGTGTTCCTTGTTGCTTGAAGCAGGAACCATCACTCAGGATCAGGCTGTTGCCTCTGAAGATATTTCTGAAAGGCTGATGGAATCTGGCTTTATGCAGTCAATTTGCGGTCTTAGTTTACTAGTCACCTAACATCCCACAGGTTGCTGCATATAATAGTGTAAGGGCAAAAACTAGCGGGATGTTAGGTGTCAGATTAACTGAATCTTCATTCCGGAGTATCAGATGTATCTGCGTAGTACCCCATTGGCATTTTGTTTGGAGATGTTGCTGTGTATAATATGATTATATGTGACTGATTGACCTGTAGGAGATGCGTTGGGACGTATCCCCCGGCGCATCTCCTTTTTTCGAGGGTTTCCTCGTCGGGTTGTGTAGCAACCAACTGAAAACTTTTGGCAGAGTAAGGAGCGCAGCATGAAAGTACTAACTCTCATTGCAGATTCTCCAGATTTTCAAAGATTTATAAAACGCCTGGCACTAGATGGCTATCAGGTTATACAGGCTAAAGATCAGAAAGAAGCCCGAGAAATTCTTTTGGATGAAGAAATACAAGCTGCTGTCATTGATTTTGAGATTGCCAGCGCCGAATTAATTAGCCACATTCGCGAAGTTGGGGCCTCAAATTATATTTACGTATTTGGATTAATATCAAAAACAGGGCCCAGCTCAATTGAGCGCAAATCTGGGTTTATGGCTGATGAATATATATATAAGCCCATGGAACCGGATGAGCTGATCGCACGTTTGGTCGTTGTCGATCGCTATCTCAAGACCTTGACAGATATTCGCGCCAAACAGAAATATCCAGAACCAATTCGGGATTTTGTCACTGGAACATTTTCCCAAACTACAATTCACGAACTTCTGACAACCGAAGTTAGTCGTTCTCGCAGGACTAGGAAGAAATTCGTTTTAGCAGTCATATCAGTGGATGGCGCTTCCAATATTCCCGTTGAGCACAGTCAAGATACGCTTAGCTTAGCATTATCTCAAACAGCACTAAAAATCTGGGCCAGCGTTCGAGCATATGATCTGATAGGCCGTTGGGGCGAAACAGGTTTCATGCTCATTTTGCCTGAAACTTCATTATCTGGGGCAACGGTTGTTGCTGAGCGAATTCGAGATAATGTAAATAGCGTGCCTCTGCGAATTGACGAAGATAGCTATATTGAATTGAGTATCAGCATGGGTGTGGTTCAGGCAAACGCACAGGAATATACCAGTGTAGATGACCTAATAACGAGTGCCGAAAATTCATTGGCGAATGCTGAAAAATCAGGTGGCAATAATATTGTTTTTTCGTGGGATGTATAGAAAGGGTATTCATGGAAGTTTTGATAGTTGAAGATGATCGCATATCTCGTAAACTGCTTACCCAGACTCTTACCAACTTGGGCTACCATGTTGTGCAGTCTGAGAATGGGCGACAGGCATGGGAAATTCTTCAACAAGGTAATATCCAACTTGTAATAACCGATTGGCTCATGCCCGAGATGGACGGTCTTGAATTGACGCGCCTCATCCGACAGGCAGAATTACCAAATTATGTCTATATTGTGATCCTGACCAGCCAAGAGGGAATTGACAATGTTATCGACGGCTTGGATGCCGGTGCAGATGATTACCTGGCCAAGCCTTTCAATCCACGCGAGTTGGCGGCCCGACTGAAAATTGGAGAACGTGTTCTAGATTTGGAGCAGCGCTTAAGGGGAGCCCATGAAAAAATGCATGTACTTGCCATGCACGACGAATTGACAGGATTATGGAATAGAAGAGCGATCTACAACCATGCAGCATCGGAACTGGAGCGTGCCACGCGCGAACAATTGCCTCTCAGCGCTATCCTTCTCGATATCGACCATTTTAAATTGGTGAATGATAGCTATGGGCATTTAGTTGGCGACCAGGCGTTAAAAATGGTTGCCAATACGCTCAATAAGCATGTGCGTCAATACGATCGCGTGGGGCGTTGGGGGGGCGAAGAATTTGTCGTTATACTGCCCACAACCACTCTCGAAGAAGCTGTCGAAGTCGCAGAGCGTTTGCGAATTTCAGTAGCCGGAGCAAAACTGCCACTAAAAGCTTCCGAAGACGAATTTCTTCAAGTGCAGATTAGCTTAGGCGTTGCCTGTGTCGAAGGTGACGAGGGTATTACCTTGGATACCCTTGTCGATCGCGCCGATGAAATGCTCTATCAAGCCAAAGAAAAAGGACGCAATCAGGTTTGTGCCTATTCATAGGTATCATGTTTTGTAGGTGTGTAAGAGGTAAGCCCCATGGATAAACTAGACCTTTGGGTTAGAAGTAATCGAGCCTGGGTTGTCAGTCTCTCCTGGATATTGTATACAGCTCTCTTCGTTCCGCTTCATGATGTCATAGGAGGAAGAGCAACCATAATTGTGGTTATCCCCGTTGTTATTACAGGATGGCAATATGGTTCGCTGGCCGGATTTGCCGCCGGATTGGCTTCATATCCCATCCTTGTCTTGTTAAAAATTTTCGCTACCGACATCATTTCTGCTGTAATCTTTCGGGAAACGGCATTTGGAGTAGCTATGACCACCTTGGTGGGATGGATCGTTGGGCGCATGAGCGACATGAATAATGCGGTGGTCAAAGAATTTAACATGCGAAAGGCGGCGGAGGAGAGCCGCAGGCTAAGCGAGCGTCGCTATCGCCCTTTGTTTGAGGATGCGCCTATTTCACTCTGGGAAGAAGATTTTTCTGCGGTAAAAACTTATGTAGATAACATTTTGGAAAAAGGGGTTACGGATTTTGAGACCTACCTTGATGAGAATCCTGATGAAATTGGGCATTGTATCTCATTGGTAAAAGTTATTGATATCAACCGGACTACCTTAGAAATGTTTGGCGTGCATGATAAGGCTCATTTGTTGGGGAACCTGGAAAAAAATTTCGGAGCTGAATCAATTGAAATATTCAGGCAAGAGTTGATCGCGATTTCTAAAGGTGAAACCGTCTTCGAGAGTGAGGGTGTAAATTACAATCTTGAAGGGGATATCATTCATGTGCACGTGAAATGGTCGGTTGTCGCGGGATATGAAGATACTTTGGAGAGAGTCCTGGTATCAATTATCGATATCACAGACAGGGTGCAAGCTGAAGGGGAAATAAAGCGCCAAGAGCAGTATTTTAAAACACTGGTGGATTCAAATCCAGTTGCGGTTGTGATCTTAGATTTGGATCATAAAATTATTGGCTGTAATCCTGCTTTTGAAGAACTGTTTGGCTACTCTTTTTCAGATGTGGTGGGTGAAAATATTGATGATCTTATTGTTCCCGAGGATGAATTGCAACAAGCCCAACAAGATACCAAAGAAGTGCGGGATGGCGACAGTATTCGTAATATTGTCCACCGTCAACATAAAGATGGCACTCTCCTGGATGTAGAAGTTTTGGGTGTCCCTGTTTTCGTTGAAGGTAAGCAGAACGCCATCTTGGCACTTTATCATGACATAAGTTTGTTGATCCAAGCTCAAAGGGAGGCTGAGTCTGCAGTTCAGGCCAAAGCCAACTTCTTGGCCAACATGAGCCATGAGATCCGCACACCGCTCAACGCAGTCATAGGTATGACTGGTTTGCTGCTTGATACAGATCTGGACTCTGAGCAGCGCGAATATGTCCAGACGGTGCGTACCAGCGGCGATGGGCTGCTATCTATTATCAATGACATATTGGATTTCTCGAAGATCGAAGCTGGCAAGCTCGAGTTAGAAAAAGAACCATTCAATATTCGCGATTTAATTGAGACCAGTTTGGATCTCTTGGCCCCGAAGGCTTCTGAAAGAGGATTGGAGATTGCCTATTTGGTTGAAGAGGATGTTCCAGTTGCTGTTGCTGGAGATGCCACTCGTGTGCGCCAGGTATTAGTTAATTTGCTCAGCAATGCAGTCAAATTTACTGAGCAAGGTGAAGTTGTCACGGGTGTATCCAGCGAGCCGATCGATGATGACTACCATCGACTACACTTTTCAGTTCGCGATACAGGAATTGGTATTCCAGAAGACCGTATGGATCGCTTATTCGCTTCTTTTAGTCAGGTTGATGCCTCCACCACACGGAGATTCGGGGGAACTGGACTGGGTTTGGCAATCAGCAAGCAGTTGGTAGAACTGATGGGTGGCAGGATTTGGGTTGAGAGCGAAGTCGGAGTAGGTAGCACCTTCCATTTTACCTTTGTGGCCCCCGCTGCGCCTGGCACACGCAGAGTAGATATTCAAGAAGCCCACGAAAAGTTGAAAAACTCAAAGGTCCTGATCGTTGATGATAACGCCACCAACCGCCTGATCCTGATCCGTCAGACCAAATCTTGGGGGATGCAGCCTCGTGCTGCCGCCAGCGGGACAGAAGCGCTGGAATGGATAGAAGATGGGGAGCCATTTGATTTCGCTATTCTAGATATGCAGATGCCCGAGATGGATGGAGTTATGTTGGCTTCCGAACTGCAGCAACATCGCGATGCCCAAGCTATGCCTTTGATCCTGTTGACTTCTTTGGGTGGGTTGGAAGAAATCCCCGAACAGGTAAAATTTTCCGCCCGCCTGAGTAAGCCAATTAAATCTTCTTTGCTCTATGATGCTATCGCCACGTCGCTGAGTCAAATTCCCCAGGATGAGATAGTTGAACCCGCTCAAAAAGAACCAGTCTTCGATGAATATTTAGGAGAACATCATCCTTTGCACATCTTATTGGCAGAAGACAATCTGATTAACCAAAAGGTTGCTATTCGGATTCTCGAGAAGTTAGGCTACCGGGCAGATGTTGCTGCCAATGGCCTGGAAGTTTTGGCGGCTTTAGAGCGTCAACATTATGATGTTGTGCTCATGGATGTTCAAATGCCCGAAATGGATGGTGTCGAGGCTACTCGGCGTATTCTGGAAGATTACACCGCTGAAGAGCGTCCCCGCATTGTCGCGATGACCGCTCATGCCATGGAGGGTGATCGTGAACGCTATTTAATGGCAGGCATGGACGATTATGTAAGCAAGCCTGTGCGGATACAAGACTTGGTGACTGCGCTCAAGCGATGTCAGCCGCATGGCATAGATAGGAGCGCATGAATGTCAATGGAAAAAAGAACGCTTTCCGCAACGGTGCGCTACACCTTATTTGGAGCATTATTCGGTCTCTGTTTTCCTATTGTAGCGACTTTGTCTGAAATCATTAATGCTGGTGATGTTGTTACTATGGCTACTTTTTTGCATACCCAAGCCACTCATCCCCTCTTATGGGTAGTCGATACTGCACCTCTATTTTTGGGTGTTTTTGCTGGCCTGGCAGGGGAAGGGAAGATCGACTAGTCGCACTGACCGATAGCCTTGAGCAAACTGTGCTTGAACGAACGACAGAATTGGAAGAAACTGTCCAGGAATTGGATGCTGAAAACGCCGTACGTATCCGTACGGAAGAGGAGCTTCGAGAGAGTGAGAGAACCATCCGAACTGTCCTCGAAGCTGCCCCTGATGCAATTGTGATCATCAATGAAGATAGGATGATTTCTCTCGTCAATACCCAGGCAGAGAAAGTTTTTAAATATGCTAGGGATGAGTTAATAGGACAACCTATCGAAATCTTGATCCCTGATGACCGGAAAAAATACACCGGGAACACGTTGATAGGTATTATCCTGATCCTCAGATGCGGCCAATGGGCACAGGTCTGGATATCCAAGGCTTATGCAAAGATGGTAGCTTATTCCCTGGTGAGATCAGTTTGAGCCCTCTTCAAACGCAGGAAGGGCTACAGAGTATGGCAATCATACGGGATATTTCAGAACGAAAAAAAACTGAAAATGAAATCCAGCGCCAAAAACAGTATTTCGAAGCCCTTGTGGATACCAGTCCTATCGCGGTCGTCACCCTGAATATGGAGCACCGCGTTCTAGACTGCAACCCAGCGTTTGGAGAGCTCTTCGAATATTCCAAGGAAGAAACCATTGGCGCTAATATCGATGCCCTGGTGGTTCCATTATCTGAGCGTGGACAAGCCGAAGATTATTCTCGGCGTGTGTCCAGTGGCGGACTGGTGCATACTTTTACCCAACGCCAGCGCAACGATGGCTCTTTAGTTGATGTGGAATTGTTTGGTGTACCGGTCATCGTTGACGGAGAACAAATCGCTACACAAATTCTCTATCACGATATCACAGATTTAGTGGAAGCCCGGCAAGAAGCTGAGTCAGCTGCCAGAACTAAGGCGGATTTCCTTGCCAATATGAGCCACGAAATTCGCACGCCCCTTAATGCCGTCATTGGTATGACAGGTTTGTTACTGGATACGCCATTGAACAACGAACAGCGTGAATATGCTTAAACCGTGCGTAATAGTGGGGATGGTTGTTATCGATAATCAACGATATTTTAGATTTCTCTAAGATTGAGGCGGGCAAGCTCGAATTGGAGCAGCAGCCCTTTAGCATCCGAGAAGTCGTTGAATCCAGCCTCGATCTGATCGCCCCCAAAGCGGCTGATAAAGGTCTTGAAATTGCTTATATTGTCGACGGCGATACACCGGATGCGATTGTTGGGGATGTCACCCGCGTTCGGCAAATCCTGCTGGCCGAGGACAACCTTGTAAATCAGAAGGTTGCCTTGCGCATCTTGGAGAAGCTTGGCTATCGCGCTGATGTAGCTGCCAACGGCCTGGAAGTTCTTGAAGCGCTGGAGCGCCAACACTATGATATGGTTCTGATGGACATCCAGATGCCTGAAATGGACGGCGAGGAAGCCACGCGCCAGATCATCGATAAATATCCCGGAGATGAGCGCCCACGAATTGTCGCTATGACTGCCCATGCTATGGATGGAGATCGGGAGCACTATCTGGACGCCGGCATGGATGACTACGTCAGCAAGCCCGTGCGCGTGCAGGAGCTCGTCGATGCCTTAGAGCGCTGTCAGCCACACAAAAGCGAATCTTGAAAAATTTTAGTACACGGATTCCATATATTTCATGGATATTGTTCCAAGTTATCCGTTGAATCCGTGTACTATTAAATCAGGTCAGTCCAATACAGGTTGGGGGGAGATTTCAGTTGCGGGAGTGTATTCCTTCGCTAACCAGATCAAACTTACCACAAACCCGATTAGCATAATCATCGCGCCGCTGATATAGGGATAATTGTAATTAATATCAAAAACAAGGCCTGCCCCAATTGGGCCAGCAATGCGGCCCAGACTCATGAAGCTGTTATTCAGCCCCATGGCTATTCCCTGTCCGCTTGTAGAACGTTTCGATGTCAACGAGGAAACTACAGGTCGAAGCAGCGAGTTGCTGATTACAAAAACTGAGACAGTGATCAGCACTGTCACAAAGCTGTTGGCTGTCAGCATCAGCAAAAATCCAATTGCGCTACCAATCAAAGAAAGCCGCAGCAAATTGACATCTCCCCACCTTTTGGTAAGCGGCCCAGTGAGTACGCCTTGCATAAGCACAGATGTTAGCCCAATTACTGTGAGAACTGTGCCCACTCTTTGGGGGCCATAGCCATGTTTTTCCAGGGAAAACAATCCAAAGACCGCCTCGAAATTTGTCAGCCCAAAACTCAAAAGAAAGGCCATCACTAACAGGATCCCGATGGGGCTGAAGAGGGCCTTACCCATTTCGCCGAATTGCGGCCCCTGGATTTTTCCTTGTGTAGATGTGCGTTTATCTTTGGGTAAGCTCTCGGGCAAGACGATCAGCACAAAGATCATAGCAATCACGGAAAGTCCCGCTGCAACGAAAAAGGGTGTAGATAAGGAAGATCCTGCCAGCCAACCCCCGAGACCTGGGCCAAGCACCATGCCCATCCCCATGGCAGCGCCAACCACGCCCATTCCACCACCCCGATTTTCGTCGCTGGTACTGTCCCCGATGTAAGCCATCGCAGTTGGCAATGTCGCGGAGGATAAGACCCCTGACAGGGCGCGCGAGGCGAACAACATCCACAGCTCAGTTGATAACCCAAAGAACAACATCGCGATTCCATTTCCCAATGCACCGATGACCAGGAAGGGTTTGCGTCCATATCGATCTGAAAGGCTCCCCCAGACTGGTGCGAAGAGGAACTGCATCACCGCAAAACTTGCCATTAGCATCCCCAATGAGGAACCGCTTGCGCCAAAACTTTCGATGAAAAATGGGATGATGGGAATAATCATCCCAAAGCCCAACATCACCACGACCAGGGTGAAGAATAGAATGATGAGATTTTTTTGATCTTGTTGCATTGTGCTCAATTATGAAATTTGTGAAAAATAGATGCGAGCGGCGCTTTGCGCCAGCTCGCATCTATTTTTCACTAGAAATTGAAAAAATTACTTTTCCTCGACGATAAATTCCTCCGTCATCTTATGGGCTTGATCGTCCGTGAATTGCTCAGGAGGAGATTTCATGAAATAGGCCGAGGGCGCAATTAAAGGCCCCCCTTGACCTCGGTCCATGGCAATTTTGGCGCTGCGTACGGCATCGATCATCACGCCGGCCGAGTTAGGAGAATCCCAGACTTCAAGTTTCAACTCCAAATTGAGAGGCACATCGCCAAAGGCGCGCCCTTCCATGCGGATGTGACACCACTTGCGATCCGTCAGCCAGGGCACATAATCGCTGGGGCCAACATGGATATTTTCCTCGCCCATATCATAAGGCAGTTGGCTGGTGACTGCCTGAGTCTTAGAAATCTTCTTAGATTCCAGGCGTTCACGTTCCAGCATATTATAGAAATCCATGTTGCCGCCAAAGTTGAGCTGGTAGGTTCGGTCGATGTGCACACCGCGGTCCTTGAAAATGTTGGTCAAAACCCGGTGAGTAATTGTTGCCCCAACCTGACTTTTGATATCGTCGCCGATGACTGGCAGCCCCTTTTCCTCAAAGCGTTTGCTCCAGTATGGTGATGTGGCAATAAATACGGGGATACCGTTGACAAATGCGCAGCCCGCTTCCAGTACTTGTTCTACATACCATTTGGTCGCCATCTCGGAGCCGACCGGCATGAAATTAACAACTACATCGGTTTTGGTATCCTTTAAAATGCCAATAATGTCATCTGTTGGACCAGCTGCTTTTTCGACACGCTGGAGCAAGTATTTACCCAATCCATCATGAGTCATGCCCCGTGAAACGGGCACTCCCAAATGGGGTACATCGGCGAATTTGGTTGTATTGTTGGGGTCAGCCCAAATCGCTTCGCTGAGATCCAGTCCAACTTTACTGGCAACCACATCTATGGCGGCAGAGATTTCAACGTCTCGCACGTGGTAGCCGCCCATGGTGGCATGCATCAAGCCAGGGATTTCCACATCATCAGGGGCATCTTTATAGTATTGCAGCCCCTGCACCAGTGCATTGGCGCAGTTGCCAATGCCAATAATTGCCACGCGCACCTTATTATCTTTCTTGACCATTTTGTTTCCTTTCCGTTATAAAGCCTCACGAGAACGCGGCTCCTCAAGTGTAGGAACCGCGAATATAAATTATACCGTATCAGAAGCTAAACTTCTTCGAGAAGTTTAGCTTCTCAGATGGAATTCACTCTAGCGCTTTTCTGAGCGCCATAATGTTCTCCGCCACACGCTTGGTTTTATTATATACAGCCGAGCCTACTACCAACACTGATGCGCCGGCCGCAGCTGCCTCGGCGATATTGTGTTCTTTGATACCGCCATCCACTTCCAGCTCTATATCTGACAATCCTCGTTCGTCCAGCATCTGCCGCAGCTGGCTGATTTTTTCAGTGCTGCTGGGGATATAGGATTGTCCACCATAACCAGGCTCAACAGACATGATGAGCACGAGATCGACTTCGGGGAGAATCTCTTCGATGGTGCTGAGCGGCGTTTTGGGCTTGAGCGTCACCCCAGGTCGGACGTTCTGACTCCGGATAAGTTGGATCGTGCTCTTCAAGTTGGTACATGCCTCGACGTGTACCGTAATAATATCTGCTCCGGCTTTGGCGAAGAGGGGAATTTGAGCATCAGGGTTCTCGATCATCAGATGAACGTCGAGAACAGTCTTTGTTTCATGGGCAATAGGGCGTAATGATGAAACGATCAATGGACCAATGGTGATCGGCGGCACAAAATGACCGTCCATTACATCGATGTGGATATATTCTGCGCCGGCGTCAACAGCCTGGCGCACTTGCTCTCCCAGGCGGGAGAAATCAGCTGTAAGAATAGAAGGAGCAAGTTTTTGGTTCATATTTGGTTATGTCTGCCCTATGACTTTTACACCATCCATGCCGGCAACGATCACCGTATCTGCCATATCCAGAAATAGACCATGACTAACCATCCCGGGCTGTGTGGAAAGAGTCACTGCAAGTTCATACGCATTTTCGATGCCATCTTCAAACCAACAGCGGACCAAATAGTTGCCATTGTCTGTAACAATCGGCGAGCCGTCCTCTTCCAACCAGAGTTCGGCTTTGCTGCACAAAGTACGCAGCCATTGGATGTGGGTTTCATGTTCAAACTGGACAATTTCAACCGGCAAGGGACCGCGGCCTAATTTCTCGACCAGTTTAGATTCGTCGACGATGATGACCAACCTTTTGGCTTGGCTCTCGACGATTTTTTCTCTCAAAGCGGCGCGCCCCAAGCCTTTGATCAGGTTCAAGTTAGGGTCCACCTCATCGGCGCCGTCCACCGCTAAGTCCAGGACAGGGTTTAGGGATAAATTTGCGAGTGGAATGCCCCATTCGCGGGCGCGCTCAGCCGTAGCCTCAGATGTCGGTATTCCTAGAATTTCGGTAATTTCCCCAGAGCTAACCTTGACACCCAGCATATCCACGAAAATGGCTGCCGTCGAGCCGCTTCCCAGGCCGAGGACCATCCCACTTTTGACATATTCCAATGCATGTCTTGCTGCTGCTTCTTTGGGATTCATAAACTTATTTGTTTAGCAGTTCTTTGGCTTTAGCAGCCACATTTTCAGCCGTAAATCCAAACTCTTTATAGATCGTCTGGTATGGAGCGGATGCGCCGAAGTGCTCCAGGCTGATAACAGCGTCGGCGTACTTCGACCATCCAAGAGAGACGCCCGTTTCAATGGCCAGGCGGGGCAAGTCTGGTGGCAGCACAGCGTTTTTGTACTCTTCGGGTTGGGCATCGAAAAGCTCCCAACTGGGCATTGAAACGAGGCGCGTGCCGAAAGCATCTTCGGCCAGCAGGGCCTTGGCATCGTTGGCAATTTCAACTTCTGAACCGGTGGCGATCAGCACGATTTCTGCTTCGATCGACTTGGGCTCGGAGAGTACGTAGGCGCCCTTTGAGAGCTGATTGTCTGCCGGAGTGATTTGAGGCAGCCCCTGGCGAGTGAGGATCAGGGCGGTTGGCCCATCTTTCCGTTCCAGGGCAACTTTCCATGCTTGAGCAGTTTCATTGCCATCTGCCGGTCGAATGGTCATCAGGTTGGGAATGGTTCGCAGTGATGCCAGATGTTCAATGGGCTGGTGAGTGGGGCCATCTTCGCCCAGGCCAATGCTGTCGTGGCTGAACACATAGATCACAGGCAGTTTCATCATGGCGGCCATGCGAATAGAGGCGCGCATATAATCGGCGAATACCAGGAAAGCGCCTCCGTAGGGACGCAGTCCGTGTAAAGCCAATCCGTTCATGACCGCTCCCATACCATGTTCGCGGATTCCGTAGTGGAGATAGTCGCCGCTGAAGTCAGCGGGTGTGATGGCAAATTGACTTTTCGCCTTGGTTTTATTGCTGCCCGTCAAATCGGCTGAACCACCGAGGAGCATAGGCAGGACTGGTGCAATACCGTCTAAAACCTGGCCCGAAGTGACACGCGTGGCCATGGGCGTACTCTCGGTGAAATCGGGTAGTGCATCTTCCCAGCCAGCCGGTAAGTTACCGCTGACAAAATCATTCCATTGAGCGGCCAATTCGGGATATTGTTCACGATATTTCTTATGCAGTTCCTCCCACTTAGTTTGTTTTTCCACCCCGAGCTTAGCTTTTTCCGCAAAGCGGGATTTTGTTTCCTCGGCGATGTGGAAGCGCGGCTCAAGCGGCCAATCGAAATGCTCTTTGGTGGCCCTTAGACCATCTTCTCCTAAGGGTGATCCGTGAACCTTGGCTGTGTCCTGTCCAGGGCTGCCCAAACCAATATGTGTTTTGCAGGCAATGATGGTGGGACGGTCAGTCTCGGTGTGAGCTTCACGAATGGCTTCATCAATAGCGGCCATATCGTGCCCATCTACACTGAGCGTGTGCCATCCGTAGCCAGCGAAGCGAGTCAGTTGATCGATGCTGGTGCTCAGGTCGGTGCTGCCATCAATGGAGATATTGTTATCGTCGAAGAAAACGATCAGTTTGCCCAGTTTGAGGTGCCCGGCCAGATCGCAGGCTTCGTGAGAAACGCCTTCCATTAGGTCTCCATCACCCGCGATGACGTAGGTGTAGTGGTCGACGATGGGGTAGTCGGGCTTGTTGAAACGCTCAGCCAGCCAACGCTCAGCCATTGCCATACCCACCGCGTTGCTGATACCTTGACCTAAGGGACCTGTAGTGACCTCGATGCCAATCTCCGGTTCGTACTCCGGGTGACCGGCAGTACGGCTGCCCCATTGGCGGAAATTCTGGATTTCATCTAATCCCAGGGGATAACCACTTAGATGCAGCAGCGCATAAAGCAGTGCTGATCCGTGCCCCGCAGAGAGAACAAAGCGGTCGCGATCTGGCCACAGGGGGTCAGCAGGGTTGTTCTTGATGAAGCGCGTCGCTAGCACGGTCACAATATCAGCTGCGCCAAGGGGCAAGCCTGGGTGTCCCGAGTTGGCTTCCTGCACGGCCTCAACAGCCAGCATGCGTAGGTTGGTTGCAATAAGTTTGTCGGTGTCGTCGTAAGTGGAGGGCAGGTTGGTCATAGATTTTTTCTCGCTTATATATTACCGCAGAGACGCAGAGTACACAGAGAAAAGTGATGATTGTTATTTTTGTGTTCTTTGACTCTCTGGTTATTTTCCGAATTAGATTCTCGATTTATTCTTACCTGGTGAATTCTATCAATGCTTACTGAATGATACCAGTTTAAGGTAATTGGGGAGTGATGATTTTCGTGGTGTTCATTCATAGTAGTGAGAATTCATTGTATTTCCAGGGGCCTCAATTTCGATCATTTGCCAAAATGGATCATGCTTTGAACTTGCTGATTGATATCAATGGGCGGAAGAAAGATTTTGAGAGTGTGCTATCTGACTTTGCCTGATATGCCTTTATTCAAAGGAGAATTCAGATTTTATTATCAAGGCCGCCGACACAATTGATCGTCAAGAGCCTCTGGCATTGGAATTGGAGCGCCAAAGCACATACCCTGTTTACAAGAATACTCAGGAAAAGTATCTGTTCCACAAATTTGAAAATGTTCGTGATAAAGATTTCCTCGGGATTTGGATGCACTAAAAACTAATTTGTCCTAGAAACAAAGACTTCCGATTTCTTGGAGAAATCGGAAGTCTTGTGTTTATGCGAGATGAATATTTACGGCTGCCAGGTGCGCAGGAAGGCAATCAGGTTGGCCATCTCATCTTCAGTGAGGCGACCATCAAACCCAGCCATGGCTGTCCCTGTACGCCCTTCTAGCATGAATTCAACCAGCTCAGCGTTGATAGTTTCTTGTATGTATTCATTGGGCTGCATAGCCGGGCCAATGCCGCCCTCGCCTTGTGCGCCGTGACAGGGTAAACAGTAAGTGCTGTAAATTTCTTCACCCGCGACAGGGTCTCCCAGCGGCCATTGTTCTTGCAGGGTGGATAGCGTTGCCAAGGCTCCGGCATTGTCGTCCGCGAGCAGTTGCGCGGCGGCGTTGCGCAGGACTTCTGCGCCCGTGCCATCTGCGACAGTCAGTGCCCGCGTTACGTGCAGGGCAGCGCTGTCGGGGTCATCTTCTTCGAGCGAGAAAACCGCTGAACTGATGAGGTCCGTGACTGAGAAGGCGGCCTCCACTTCGATGCCCTCTCGCCAATCATCGACCAGAGCGATCAAATCTTCGATCTGGTTGGGAGCTAAAACGGTGCCCCAGGTGGGCATGCCTTTAGCAGGGCGGCCGTTGGCGATGGTCGAGCGGTACCAGTCATTGTCTAAAGATGCCAAACGCAGCGCGTCGTTGATGGCAGGTCCATCATCAGAGCCGAGTCCATTTTCGCCATGGCAGACCGCACAGGTGGTCTCAAAGAGCAGGGCACCACGGGATGAATCAGGTTCAAAGGAAACCGGTTCGATCTCCGGAGCAGTAGGCTCCCAGCCGCGAATGAATGCCACAACGTCCTTGATATCCTCATCTGTCAACGGCCCGCCGAAATCGACACTCCAGGCAGGCATTTGCGAACTGGGAACTCCCGAGCGGATCACGGAGAAGAAAATGTCATCCAGGGTATTCTTGAGTAAGTTTTTATCGTTAAGAGCTGTGCCTGATCCACCTTCTCCATCGGCACCGTGACAGGCAACACATTGCTCTGTGTAGATGCTCCGCCCGCGATGGACGCGTTCTTTGGCAAAATCATCGGCGGCGTGAGTCAAGCGAGCTGATTCGCCGAACCAGTATAAAGAGAATCCGGCTACAATCAACAGAGTCAGCACCAGGCCGACGATCACATAACGTTCGTAGTTGGGTTCGTTTTTGTTCATCAGTCTCTCCCTAAGCTCCGGTTATGTGAGAAGGATCGTGTTTGCCGCGTTGGGTGGGCTTACCTGTATCCACCCAGACTTCGCCGCTCCTGATCTCCACGGGGAAGAAGTCCAAAGGTCGAGGAGCAGGACCACCCAAAACTTCGCCATATACGTCAAACTCAGAGCCATGGCACGGGCAGTGGAATGTCCCTTTATCTTCATCCCAAGGTACTGCACATCCCAAATGGGTGCATTTCTGCCAAAGGGCCATGATGCCGTCGGGTGTGCGCGAGATGAAGAATCGGCCCGCCAATATGCGGTTGACGCTGTCAATGGCGAACTCTTCAATTTTGCCGGCGTATAGCAATCCGCCAAATCCACCCGTGGAAACGGGTTGGATAAACTTAATTAGCGCCACAGCTACTTGGGCAAAGATCAACGCCAGGGAACCGCCCCAGGCAATTCCCAAGAACTGGCCGCGAGTGATTTTGGATTTATTTTCTGTCATGACGCATCACTTCTCCTTATAGGTTATCCCAAGGGCTGTAATCCCCAGGCATATCCCAGGGCCAGTAGAGTTCGAAGCCCGGGCCGCGGAACAGAAATCCTGCCAGGGTAAATACGACGGCACTGACAAAGAGCACCGTGAAGAGAGTCATCACAACCTCTCGGGGCGTCGGTTTTATGCGAATTAGGAACAGCAAAGGCAAGATCACAATTAAGCCCATGATCAGCGCCGGAATGACCGATTGCAACAAAAAGTCCGGAAATTGGCCGCGTAGAATCTCTCTCAGAGGAAAGGTAGTATCAAAATAGATATACAGAGGCATAACTACCAGGATATAGATAGCTGTATAGAGCGTAATCCGTTTGCCGCGTTTGGATGTGAACCAGACCCCGGAGCCGAGGCGCGAATTGTCGATATAGGGGATGGCGATGACAAATAGCACCATTAGAGTGGGCATCAGAACGGCCATCAGGGTTGGGTGGCCGTGTTCGAGCATTTCCTGCAAGCCCATGAAGTACCAGGGAGCCTTGGCAGGGTCGGTGGTTGTATTGGGGTTGGCGATCTCTTCCAGCGGCGCATTGACAAATATTGACATTAAGAGGAGCAAGACGGTCACACCAAGGGTCAAGAGCAGTTCAAGAATGGCAACAACTGGGAAAGAGAAGACCGTGTCATCAGGTCCTTTGTCCACCATCGTGGTGGGCGCTTTTACCAACTCAACCAGCGAATAGGTTTTGGTTTGACTGGCTTCTTCGCTGAAAGCTTCGGGGTTTTTAGTCTTTTCAGTCATCTGAGCCCTCCTCGATTTCTTCAACTTGGTTACCAGCGTCTTGTGCGGCGAGTCCACCATCTTTGCGCACCCGCCACATGTGCAGGGATGTGATCAATAGGATCGATCCGGGGATCAGCATCACGTGCAGGGCGTAGAAGCGTGTCAGGGCTTCCTGCCCCACCTCAGGCCCTCCCAGCATGATGGATTTGATCACCGCGCCCATGATAGGCTCGTAGCCGGCTACGCTGGTGCCCACCGTGATAGCCCAGTAGGCCAGTTGATCCCAGGGCAGCAGATAACCGGTGAAGCTGGCGCCCAGGGTCAGGATCAAGAGTACCACACCAACTACCCAGTTGAACTCACGCGGCGGCTTGTAGGCGCCGGTGTAAAAAACGCGCGCCATATGCAGCACCACAGCAATCACCATCAGGTGCGCGCCCCAGCGGTGCATATTGCGCAGCAATTGGCCGAATGGCACCTGGGTTTGCAGGATGGTGATATAACCATACGCCCGTTCAACGGTTGGAGCGTAGTAAAACATCAGCAGCAGACCTGTGATGCTCAGCACACCAAAGACAATCGCTGAGATCAGCCCCAAGCCCAGCGAGTATTTGGCGCTCAAGCTTTTGCGGCTGACCTTGACCGGATGCAAGTGAAAGAAGACGTTGGTGGTCATCACCAGCGATCGGTCTAGAGGATTGTCAGGCCAACCATGGCGGAAGAACGAACGCCAGACCCGCGAGTTGGTGATAAATTCGATAATTCTTTTCATGTATTTCTCCTCAATTCTGGAAGTTGGAGGTTAGAAGTTGGAATTTGGATGGTCTCAATTCCAATCTCCAATATCCAACTTCCAATCTCTAATCCCTAATCTCCATACGACAATACTTCTTGGAAGCGGAAAGCCTCCATGGTGATGGCATCTGTGGGGCAGCGTTCTGCACAAAGCGCGCAGCGGGTGCAAGATTCATCATCCTTGAGCATTGCTGCGACTGATGGTTGATCTTCATCAAGGTATTCTGCTAAAGGTTTGCCAAGTTGTGTCTCAACGACAGCGCTGAATTGCTCATCGCTGGCAATGTTCTTCAGGCTGACGATTTTCAAGCAATCCCAAGGGCAGACATCCACGCAAGCATTGCATAATATGCATTTCGTGCCGTCAAAAATAGTGTTGACACTGCATTCCAGGCAGCGACTGCCTTGTTCGGTAGCTTCATCTTCCGAATAACCCAATTCCACCACTGTTGTCCCCGTGCGCCGGTCGACTGGCAGCGAGGGCACTTTGCGTTGTTCGAGCTTGGTCCAATTCTCGAACATAACATGGTTGGAGAGGTTGGTCCATTCGGTTTTGACATCGACCTGGAGCTGCTTGCCTTGAATAAACTCTTCCATTCCTAAAGCGGCCAAATGCCCATGGCGTACGGCATCGATGATAAGTTTTGGGCCGTAGGCTACATCGCCGCCAGCGAAAACATCTGGGGCGGTGGTTTGACCGGTTTCGTAATTGATTTCCACTAAACCGCGTGGGGAAATGGCAACATCATCAGCGCCGCCGAGCACTTCCAGGTCGGCTTGCTGACCGATGGCCAGGATGACCGTATCGCATTCCCAAATTTGCTCGGAGCCTTCTTTAAATTTGGGGCTAAAGCGACCTTCCTCGTCAAAAACCGATTCGACCTCGACCACTTCTAATCCAGTGACTTTGCCGTTTTCCCCCACTATGCGGTTGGGGCCAATCCTTGGGAAAAGTTGGATGCCCTCTTCGAGGGCTTCCTCGATCTCAAAGTCCGAAGCTGGGAGTTCATCCCAATCTTCCAGGGAGATCATTTTGACATCGGCGACGCCTAGGCGCAGAGCCGTACGGGCGACATCGAAGGCCGTCTTGACTGTTTCTGATTCTTCTTCGGTGCGCGCTTCGGTATCATCTAGCGCCGCTTGCTGCTCCTCGGTAGGTTGACCCAAACGCAGAGCAGTTCGAGCAGCATCCATGGCCACATCGCCGCCGCCAATGACAATCACTCGCTTGCCCAGGGTGACTTTGTAACCCAGGTTGTAATTAAGCAGCAGATCCACAGCGATAATCACGCCATCTAAATCAGAGCCTTCCACGTTGAGCGAGCGGCCTTTCATTAAGCCAATGCCCAGGAAGACGGCATCATAGTCGCGGCGCAGATCATCTAGTGTGATCTCCTCGCCAATCGGCGTGTTGTAATGGATGTCTACACCTAGATCTAAGATAGACTGAATTTCCAGCTCCATGGCTTCCATGTCGAAGCGGTAGATGGGCACACCGTAACGCATCATGCCGCCAGTTTTGGGGCCGCCCTCGTAGATGGTCACACTATGACCTAGTAGCACCAGGTCGTGAGCGGCAGATACGCCAGAAGGTCCTGCGCCAATCACGGCCACTTTGACTGTCTTGCGTCCCGGCTGATTAGCTAAGCGCCGAAGCTCTTTGCGTGACCAGCGCACGGGCGAGTAAATTTCAGGCGCGCCAGTGCCGGGTACATCACTGCAGGGATCGAGTTGTTTGCCAATCTTTGAAGAGAAAGTTGCGAAGCCGGTATCTACTTCAATCGACTCTTCGGAGATCACATCCCCAGCAGCAATACGACCGGGGAGGCGATGCCCCGCCTCGGGCCCGTAGCGCTCGGTAAGTACGCGCTTAATGGGACGAATTGAGATGGGTTTCAAATCTGGGCCGATATCTCCCCGGCGACAGGCCACCTCACAAGGCGCTCCGCAAATGCGGCCACAAACCGTTGATAACGGATTGGGGTCATGGGCAATCTCGTGACCCAGTTCGATTTCACCGCGTGCCATGGCAGTGACATATCCGCGCGCGTCGGTATTGACCGGGCAGGCAGCCTGGCACTTGACCATATCGCGCCAGTAATCAGCATCGGGTATTTTTATGCGGTATTTTGTAATTGTCATGCAAGCTCCTAAATACGGCTAATCGTGTAAAATTACGAAAATTGTCTTGATCACGAATGATACGAATGGGACGAATGCCACGAAGGATGAATTGGAATATGAAGAGACTGTTTTTGTTTTTACTATTATTGGTTCTTAATTTTACCGCCTGTTCCCGACGGGACAGGTTCACTCCATCTTCTCCCGATGCTTCGCCAGACAATGTGCCGAACCTGGTCGGGGCATATGCCGTCAATGGCTTTGATCCCTTAGGGACAGAATACGGAGGCCATCTAACTATTTTTATTGGTGATACCAATCATGAATACAAACTGCAATGGATTCTTGTTGGCAGCATCCAGGAGGGCAATGGGATATTAAAGGGCAATCGCTTGATAGTTGAATGGCAAAGTGTTGAGGGTATGCTGGAAACCCAGGGCAATGCCGTCTACACGGTTACAGAAGCAGGCGAACTCTACGGGGTAAAAACCGTGGATGGTTTGGAAATAGAAGGGTCCGAAATTGCCTTTCCAAATGAATAAATGAAACGCGAAGACGCAAAGACCGCGAAGATATATATTAATTCTTTGCGCTCTTCGCGACTTCGCGGTGAAGCAAATTTATCTTATTTTAGGGTAAGCAGGTACGCCACCAGCTGATCAACTTGCTCGTCGTTCAGTTCGTCAGCCCATACAGCGGGCATTGTGTTGGCGGGGAATCCGTCGACCAAGACAGCGTTAGGATCCAAAATTGATTCGCGGATTTCATCTGCGCTGAGGCGGGAGCCAACAGCGTACATGCTTGGTCCAACGATGGTGACGCCTTCATCTAGGGAGTGACAGGTGGAACAGCCGGCTTGGACCCCGATTACGGTTTCTGCAAAAAGTGCTTCTCCCGCAGCGGCAGCATCCCCGCCAGTTGCTTCTCCGCCACCGCCGCCGCATGCGGCCAAAACCAGTGCGAGTGTCACAACAAAAGTGGTGATGAATAAGAATTTCTTCATGATATTTCTCCTAGTGTAAATATTGAAAAGAATAAATCTTGCTCTTTTGGTTGTGCCTATTATAACAAGTGATTGCTCATTCCTCATTGAGATTCATCAAAAAGGCGACTAAATCATCAATTTGCTCCTCGGATAAGATCTCTCCCAAATTGGGGAGCATCTGACCCGAAGGGTAGCCTTCAACAATATAAGCATCTGGTTCTAAAATCGACTGGCGCAGATATTCTTCCGCTGACATACCAGGGAGGCGTCCCACGGCGCGATCGGCAATCCCAAAGAAGGAAGGTCCGACTAACGTTTGGCCTGCTACCAGCGAGTGGCAGATCCTACATCCAGCGTTGGTGCCCAGTGAGGTCTCGAAGTAGAGCGCTCTCCCACGTGCCGGATCGCTGCCTAGACGAGCATCTTGAAAGTTGAGCGTCAGCGTATGTCTGTTTTCGAGCGTGATGACGTTGTCGTACAGCGTGTGTGCCAGAGTTTGATCGGGGTAATCGTACATCAGCAATCGCAAATGGTGTTCTCCAGCACTGACAGGTATTTGCTCGTAAATCCGGGAGGCTCTCTCCAGGCCCGAACCTCGGAGCGCATACCGCTCATCCAGGATAGTTTGATCATCGACCTCTAGGATCAATCTTGTAGGATGTTCAAGGCCCAGTTTTCTGCCAGCCATCTCGGGCACACGTGCCAAGGGGTAGCCGCTGTGATGGCTCATGGTGATTTCCAGCCGGGCTTGTTCATCGCTGTAAGGGACGTAGTAGATGTTGTTCGTGGCTACCTGAATGCCCATTACAATGCCAACCAGGATCAGCGCGGGTATGAAGCTGCGCCAATTCAATTTTTCGAATGTTTGGTTGTAAGCTGTCGCTACTGAATTTTTCAGCCGATCTTTGCGTGTATTGCGAAATTCTGTTGGGGCAACCCAGAAGGTCTGAATGGGGGAATTGGCATAAGCAACGCGCAAACGCGGTAAGCGCTGGCGATCAAGTCGCTGCTGCAGCCAAAGGTTGCCCTCTCGGTTGGCACAATCCTCAGGGGGGCAGCCAACCACCCGAACGGAGTCGGCACCATTCTCGATTGCCGAGCCAATCAAGTCAGGATGCAGCATGCCCACACAGGTCAGGGGAACTACTTGAAGGTCAGTTTCTTTTTCCCAGGTCCCAAACTGAATGTGGCGCTCGCAGGTAAATGCCACTTCGCCACCCTCGATGGATTGCGCTGCATCCCATAGATCATTGATGTGCATGCCCATTAGCGTCAGCGCGTTTTCAGGACAACTGCCGATGCAGATTCCACAGGAGACGCAAAGCTCTGAATTGACTTCGGCCTGAAATTTGGGGCGGGCACCATCAGTGCGCGACACCATGGTGATGGCATTGTATGGACAATCGCGCCAGCACAGGACGCAGCCATCACACAACGCCAAATCGACCTCGACGGGCCTGAAGGGTTTGCGAATGAGCAGCCAGGGAACCAGACTGGCTAGGGCGATAACTAGTATGCCTGATCCCCAAAATAATCCAGGCGACCCATTGAGTGCCCCTGGCAGATAGAATAAGAACAGGGGATCGATGGGAATCTCAGTTGGTAGCCTGGAAGGATTGATGGAGGGCAGCAGGCCCACCGGTACCAACGCGGAGGTGATCAACAGCAGAGCTGTTCCGCCAGCCATCCAGAAATTGGGCGGCAGCCATTTTGGTCTGTTGAGCCGCAGTAGATGCCACCACAGGAACAGGCCTACTAATGCCGAGAGCAGCAAGTGTACGGTCAGTACTAAT
Organism: uncultured Anaerolineales bacterium; assembly: GCA_964419495.1. Lineage (GTDB taxonomy): Bacteria > Chloroflexota > Anaerolineae > Anaerolineales > UBA11858 > NIOZ-UU35. The sequence goes on along the minus strand of CAYQQX010000018.1, from coordinate 6,534 downwards.
AAGAGAAAGATCCAACCCGTACCAGCCTCTTGAGTAACCAGGAATTTGAGCAAGAAAATCGTGCCCAGCTTCGAGCTGCTGACCAACTCTATCAGTGTCTGGTTAATAACCTGGGCGCGTTCGTCCCACAGCAGCCAGTAACCCGTCACGCCAATGGCCCAGTAGAAGGCTGCCATAACCACACCGGTGACCCAGGCTAGCCAGCGTGGACCGCGGAACCGATCTTGGAAGAAAGTGCGCCAGCCGTGTAACAGCCCGGTGATCACTGCCGCGCCGGAAGCATAACGGTGCAAGGCGCGCATCAGTGCGTTGAAAAAATTGCCCTCCAAATTTGCGATGGCTTCGTAGGAGGCCGTGAAGCCAAACTGATAGAACAGGGTTAAGTAGATCCCTGTGAGCAGGATTACGCCCAAGAGAAATACTGTGATCGTTCCGGTGTGAAAGAGGGGGTTGTAGCGCGAATCGCGGATCAGTTTCGCGAGGGGGATTTCAGCCGCCAGAGAGAGGCGCTCCAATAGATTGAGACCGCGTTTCGTAAGATTATCTTGTCGCAGCGCCCAATCCACGCTGGGGTTGCGCGATTGGAGTCTCTCTGATCGTGATGATGGTTTGTCGTTGGCGGCCATGTGAAAAAGATGATAGCTTGGGTAGTGCACAAACCGCGTTGGTGCCGAAACAACCAACGTCCAACGCGGTTGGACTAATTGAGAGACCTTTAGGGTTTTTGCCTAACACTTCTGGCAAAATTGCCGAGAAGCAGAAACCCTAAAGGTCTTGTAGGCTTACCAGAACTTCCCACCTGGAGAGTTTAGCGATATATTTGCGATTTGGTCGACTAATTGAGGACCATAGGCGATGATGATTAATGCTATGGTGGCAATCAGCCAGGGAACCCATTTATCCAGCCATTCAGGTGTTTGCTGGGGATCATGGACGGATTCGGCCACAGGAATTTCTACATCTGCGGGCTCATATTTCTTGGCCCAGGCTGTGCGGACCACGACGATGAAATAAAGGACTCCGGCGACGAACATGATCGAACCGCCGATGCCCACCCGTAGCAAATGTCCGCTCCATTCTTCGGGGATATAAGGGGCTAGCCCCAAAGGGGTGCGGCGCGGAGCTCCAAGCAAACCAACCACATGCATGGCGTTAGAGAAAATGATCATGCCAACGAACCAAATCCAGTTCGTCCAGGTGGCAAGCTTTTTGTGCTTGAGTTCTTTCCCGGTCAGGTAGGGGATCAGCCAGTAGGAAATGCCCCAGAATGACAAGGTTACTGCCGATGCCACGGTGAGATGGAAGTGCCCGGGAACCCAGGATGTGTTGTGCAGCACCAGGTTGACATTGTAAGATGCGTTGGTCAGACCGCCGACGCCGCCGAAGAAGAACAAGATCCCAGCCAACAACTGAGCAGAAACCGAGGGGTCACCCCATGGTAAAACACGGATCCATCCCAACAGACCTTTGCCGCCGTGCGTTTTCTTGGCAGCGCGCTCTAGGGATGCGATCACCGTGAAAGCAGTCAGCATGGAGGGGATGAAGACCGAATAGGTCAGCATAGCGTGTAGGAATTTCCATCCTGCAGGAACGCCAGGATCAACAAATTGGTGATGGAAGCCCAATGGCACCGAGAGTAAGAAGAAAAGCCAAAAGGCGGTGCGCGCCAGGGAGTCGCTGAACAGCTTGCCGCCGACCTGTTTAGGCAGCATGGCATACCAGGAGATATAGGCTGGCAGCAGCCAGAAATAGACCAACGGGTGGCCTGTGAACCAGAAGTAAGTGCGCGCCAATTGTGGGTCAGTGCCCTCGATCAAGCCTAAGGACCAGGGCAGCAGCATGGTTAGGATTTCAACAGCCACACCCAACGTGGCGATCTGCCACATAGCCATGGTGATCACAGCCATCAGCGCCATCAAAGGGCTGCGCACGCCGGGGTTCTCTTTGCGCCATTCTGCAAAAGTGAAGTAGAAACCGTAGCCCTCAATCCAACTGCCGACTACCACTAAGGTCAAGCCAGCATAAAAGGCCCAGTGAGCTTTCAAGGGAGGATAGAAGGTGTATAGCACGGAGGCTTCATCCAGCAGGATGGGGACTGCCGTTGTAACCAAACCAACGACCATGACCCAGAATCCGACGCGATTGAGCTTGGGGTAGCGCAGATCTCGCTGTAGCCCATAAATTACAACCAGGGTCAGAAAGCCGGTAATGAAGAAAGTGGTCCAAACCAGGGCATTTAGCACGCCGTGGATGGTCAACCCTTGATAATAGGATTTGAAGATCGGTTTCAAATATGGGTAAAGATCCAGCCCGGAGTGCTCTAACGCTTGCAATGGGCCAAACAGGGAGCCGACAAACAGGGATGCGGTGGCGAAGAGCAAATGCAAACCAATAAACTTTTTGTCAGCTTGTGATACTTGGTAATTCGATGTTGACATTGTATTTACTCCTCTACATGCAGCGTGCCAAACATCACGGCGTGAGCTGCACCGCAGTATTCTGTACAGATATAATCGTAGTCACCTGGCTGGTCGAAGGTGATCGTCAACTTCGAAACCTGACCGGGGACAACTTGCACGTTCAAGTTAGTGTCCTGCAATTTGAAACCGTGCTGGACGTCTTTGCTGGTTATGTAAAAGGTCACCTCTGAACCAACGGGGACAGTCATTTCACGAGGAAGAAACGCCCAGGTTTGCGCAAGGATATAGGCGTCATATTTCCCAGGAGCCAACTCTCTTAGGCCAGGATCAGCCCAAGGGCCTTCGGAGGCGACCGTCCTTGGGTCAACGCGCTGCTCAGGGCTGGGTACCTGGATGCCGTAGGCGAATCCTGCCACAGCGATAATGATGGCGAAAACCACGGCCAACACGATACTTATAATGATCCAATTGCGCTCATAGGGATCAATATTCATGGAAGTTTTCGTCTCGCTCATAGTGTCACTCCTCGTGAAATCAAAATGAAGAACACTGAGCCCCATAGCAGGATGATGGTGATAATGAAGAGAATCAATATCGTCATCGTGCCTTTGGGATGAAATTCGTTATTGTTATCACTCATAACTCTTCTCCTTGCGCAAAAGGCCGTCGTCCAATCGGCCTAGCGCCACTCCGATGCATACGAAGTACGTCGTAAGACGAGAGCATCGGAGCCTACACTACCTTTCCTCTGCCAATAAAATATTGATATCAGCTGCAATATCATTTGCAGCCATACTCAACGGGTAAATGGCTCTCCAGAAACCATTCCCATCAACCAACAAAATTAAGGGTGTAATTTCAATGCCACCATTTTTTTCTGGTTCACTTTGAAAGAAAATACCATAACTTCGAGCAAGATCTCTGATCTCTTTCTGGTCGCCTGATAAACCCATGAAGCCCCGGTTGTAGCTCTCAATGAAATCCACAAATTCAGGGAAAGAATCTTCATTGGTATCGACCGAGATAATCATCATTCGAACTTGACGATCTTCATCAGCCAGCAATTGATTGGTTTCTGCAAGCGTGTTCATCAAAGCCCTGCTCTGAGAGCAGTTTGAACAACTGAAAGCCAGCAGTATGGGCATCTCATGAAAATCATACAGGCTGTAGTTCCTTCCATCAACACATTGTAGCCTGAAATCGACTGCTGGTACCGGTGGGTAGAGCATCGCCCCTCGCAAGACTGGTGTGGGGCGCAGCGCTCTACCGATAGTGTAAGCAGCGACCGCCAATAGAATCCCGAGAAGGATTCCAATGATCGCCAACCAGAGGGGCTTTATTTGTGGAAAGGGTTTTCTTTCTTCCAAGGTTGTTAAGGTTGAATAATATTTGTTAAAGTTGTACGGAAAGTCAGACTGGTTTTTCTCTTTCATCAAACCGCACAACACTTAATTCAGCAAATGGTCTAAATCTTCGGCGATCTCTTGAGCTGGGGTCCCATAAGAAAAGATCAGCTTGAGATGACCCTCTTGGTCGATGGCCATGACAGTGGCTGTGTGATCGACCAAATATCCTGAAGCGGCAGTCCCTTCGTGCTTTTCATAGAAAATGCCGTAAAGTGTGGCTACAGTGGCAATCTCTTCTTCACTGCCAGTGGCTCCCAAGAAACTGGGGTGGAAATGTGTCACGTAATCGCGCAGCATTTCCGGCGTGTCACGGCCGGGGTCGACGGAGATCATGATTAACTGCACATCTTCTGCTTTTCTGCCTAACATATCCAAGGCGTTGGATACCTCAGCTAATGTTGCTGGGCAGATATCCGGGCAAAAAGTGTAGCCAAAATAGAGTAATACTATTTTTCCTTCGAACTCATCCAGACTGACTGGCCCAGTTGCAGTTTCCAGATTGAATTCAGGGGCTTTGTCTGGGGATTGCAGTACCGTGGCATGGAAGGTATATGGTTTGAGCTGGGGTAAAACAATCGCAGCTACAGCGATTAGGCCGATTAAAAGGCCAACGATGAAAATCCAACGATTATTATTAGACATCAATTTACCCTTATATTATGGTGTATAACAGAGAAAATAGTGCGCAGCCTCATATGCCAGGCTGGCAGATCCCTGGCTGTTTTGTACTTCTTCGGCTAATACGCCGATATGACGCAGAATTCGTTCTGTATCCGGAACCTGGGTTTGATAGCGATATTCACCGCGGATGATGCCCCAGCCATCGACCAAAACAAACTTAGGGTCAAAGCTGAACGAGCTGTCTTCATTCAGGTTGTAGTAGGCCTCGAAACCGCCCCCGATGATGGCTTTGAGTAGAGTTTCATCGGCCGTAGTCACAAACTTCCATTGGGCAGAATCAGCCCCGAGGGAGTCTGCATATTGTTTCAATATTTCTGGGGAATCGTATTCGGGGTCAAATGAGATCGTCACGAATCTCATTTCAATATCCCCCAAATTGGCCTCATCGAGACGGCCTTGAATCTCACTGATGGTCTGATTCATGTTGCCACATGGATTAGGACAGCGTGTGAAGCTGAAATTGTAGAGCACAAACTTCCCGCGCAGATCTTCATTGGTTAATCGCTCTCCATCTTGATCGATGAGCGAGAATCCGGGCGACAATCGGATGCGTGGCACAACCTGGACAGGCTGAAAGATCTTGAAGGCCAGGGCGGCGATAACTAAAAGGCCGATGAGGGCGTAGAGTGTGTAAAGCAGACCCTTTTTCATATTCTGACGGTTTCTTCTGAGAACAATGATCCCACCCGGAAAGGGCTAAATAACGATTTGCATTTTCCTCGACAAGGTATAACTGAGATTGGCAAATAATTGTCACATAGTATACCTGATTTGTGAAAAATGGACAGATCAAAAATCAAAAACTTCAAGTTTTTTGGGCTCTTTGGGAATTGCCGTGAGAAACCCCTTCAATGTGCCCTCTTACCACGGCGATTCCTAGAGACCCGTTTTTTGGGCAACATTTTTATTACGTTGGTTATGGTAGACTTGTTTTATTTCATCATTAAAAGGATCACGGATGACGGTTGAAAAAATTGATCGCTATGAAGTCGAGCGCAAGTTAGGGGTTGGGGGCATGGCCGAAGTTTATTTGGCTAAAGATCCCTTCGTGAAGCGAAAAGTAGCCTTGAAAATCTTGCCTTATGAGCTGACTTCCAAAGAGATGTATCAGGAATTGTTCCAACGCGAGGCCGAAGTGATTGCGGCTTTGGAACACCCTTGTATCGTTCCCATCTATGATTTTGGTCAGTACGGAAATCAACCCTATTTCGTGATGCGCTACATGCGCGGCGGTTCGCTGGAAGATAAGATTCTCGAGCAAAACATGCATCCGCGCCCGCTGGCCAAAATCATCGAGCGCGTTGCGGACGGGTTGGACGCGGCCCATAAACAGGGTGTTATCCATCGTGATGTTAAGCCATCCAACATTCTCTTTGATGATGAAGGCGAGGCCTTATTAGCAGATTTTGGGATGGCGAAGAATTTACAGCAGTCGTCGGGGCATACCCTTGGCAAGATATTGGGGACTCCTGAGTATATGAGCCCAGAGCAAGTGAGTAATGAAGAACTGGACGGTCGCAGTGATGTTTATGCTTTGGGAGTGGTGATCTATTGTGCGCTAACAGGGGCAGCGCCATATCGTAACGAATCGCCTTTGGCCATTGCAGTGGCTCATGTCAAGGGGGACATCCCCAACATCCTGGATGCTCGCCCAGACCTGGAAAAATCTTGGGATGAAGTAATCCGAAAAGCCATGGCAAAAGATCGAGCTGATCGCTATGCAACCGCTGGGGAATTGGCACGCGATGTCAACGAAATTGCAGCGGGACGCTGGTTTATGCGTAAGCTAAGGGATTAGGCCGTGTTGACATTTGGGGATTTCTGTCTAGAAAAAGCTGTTTTCGAATGGCGCTCGTTTCTCAAGAGAATGTCTGAAATGTCAACACTACCTAGATTGGTTATAGGAAAATCTTGGGTTGTAATTCTGATCAAGGCGTAGAATTACAAAAATGCAAGTTTGATTTATCTATTCCTAATGTAAGAAAGATATGATTAGTACCATCAAAATCGATACATGAGGAAAACTG
>CAYQQX010000017.1:0-46056 GCA_964419495.1 uncultured Anaerolineales bacterium | reverse complement strand
TCTTTTTTGTTGCTCAACGCTTCTGTTTTGCCTGAGTTACTGCAGTAGAGTCTACCGTTAATCACATAAAGAATCATTCCTTCATCAAAGAAGGGCTGGAATATCGCAATTTAATGTTAAATATACTTGACATTATGTATGTTTTATTTTACTATATGTCTATCAAACATTACTATATGTAAAATTCAACATACAAAACGAGGAAAACATGTCTTTTCAAGAAAAAAACATTACCGTATCGTTAGTTAGTGCCACACTTATATTAGGCTACTATCTAATCCGTATTTCTCAAATAAGCCAGAATGGAATCCTGGAGTCGGCTGAAGTTTTCCGTCTTTGGTGCGTGGTCATCGTCATTACTATCGTGGTGAACATCATAGGTATGATCCTGACGCATATCATTTCCGCCATCATCGAGTTTGTCAAAACAGGGAATGAAGATCCTCAAATCGAAGATATTGAAGATGAGCGAGACGAGTTAATTAAGCTAAAGGGCACAAGGGTTGCTCATATTGTGTTCTCATTGGGCGTCTTCATTTCAATGTTGGCATTCGTTTTTGACCAACCACCCCTGGTGATGTTCAGTTTGCTCATATTCTTCGGATCGTTTTCAGAGATCGTCGCCGATATCACACGCCTCGTTCTTTATCGCAGAGTAGTATAAGATGAGCAAAAGTCGTATTAGCAACAAAATTCGACAGCTACGGTTCTTTAACGATGAAATGACACAGCAGGAGCTAGCCCAACAGGTTGGTGTAACCCGTCAAACTATCATCGCTATGGAAAAAGGAAAATACTCTCCTTCCCTAGAATTGGCTTTTCGAATAGCGCTCGCTTTTGACGTCCCACTTACCGAAGTCTTCTCTTACGATCGCGAAGACGAATCTAACTAAACGACATAGCAAATTGGAAAAAATCATGAAAACAACAATATGCACTAAATATGGACCACCAGAAGTCCTAGAACTCAAAAATGTAGAAAAACCAGAGCCTAAGGAATATGAAATCCTGGTAAAAATTCACGCCACAACCGTAAATTACGGCGACCTTCTCGCTCGCAGATTCAACGAAGTTTCCCCCAGTGAGTTCAATATGCCTTTCCTTTTCTGGCTCCCAGCAAAAATATTTTTTGGGCTCAGAAAACCAAATATCAATATATTGGGAAGTGAGTTTGCCGGTGAAGTTGAAGGTATCGGGCAGAATGTAAGACGCTTCAAAGTGGGTGATCAGGTATTTGGATATCTCGGTCAAAACATGAGCGCCTATTCCGAGTATCTTTGCATACCTGAAAATGGAATGGCAGCCCTAAAACCATCCAATATGACTTACGAAGAAGCTGCCACCGTCCCTATGGGAGCGATTATGGCATTGAGCATCCTAAGAAAAGCAAATATCCAGCCAGGACAACGTGTGTTGATCAATGGCGCATCAGGTGGCATTGGGTCACATGCTGTACAAATAGCCAAACATCACTTTGGTGCCGAAGTCACAGGCGTATGCACTACACCAAGGTTGGAATTCGTGAAATCTCTAGGCGCAGATCAGGTCATCGACTATACCAAAGAGGGTTTCACTGAAAGAACAGTGCGTTACGATCTAATTTTTGATACGGTGGGCAAATTGATCTCGGGAATCACGAAGTCAAAAGCCAGGAAAGCGCTCTTGCCTAGTGGAATTTTCCTAAGTGTTGAAATGAACCGATATGTGTTTGACTTATCATTTATGATGGTCGGTTGTGTGGTAGGCTTATTCGCCGGAGCGGTGTTCCTGACCTGTAGGAGAAGATAATGAGTACAATCAAAAAAAGGCAAGGCTTGTAGGCGCTTTATTCCTTATTTCCAATGTCACCTTCATTGTGGGTGCGATTGTATTTGTCGAACCGATTTTGAATGCTCCCGATTACCTTACATTGATTTCTGCAAATAGAGCTAAGATAGTTTTGGGGGTGCTCTTAGAGCTAACCAACGCTGTAGCCTATGTTGGGATTGCCGCACTGATGTTCCCAATCTTGAAGCTGCGCTTCGAGAGCATGGCCCTGGGATATTTTGGTTTCAGGATTATCGAATTCGTAACGCAGATCCTTACTGATCTCAGTCCTTTAAAATTACTTTCCTTGAGCGAGCAATTTATCAGTGCTGGATCTCCAGCAACATCATCTTTCCACACTTTGGGGATGCTGTTTATCGCAGAACGTGGTTGGTCCTTCCAGATGTTATCAATCACTTTCGGGCTGAGTGCCCTGTTGTTCTATATCATGCTGTTTAAATCAAAACTGATCCCCCGCTTCATATCGGTTTGGGGTCTCGTTGGAGCAGCAGTTGTGCTCATCAATACCATTTTTGATATGTTCGCTATCAGTATCCCAAACCTGGGTGTACTGATGCTGTTAAACGAATTGTTCCTTGGGGTATGGTTGATGGCAAAAGGTTTCAACCAATCTGCAAGCGAATGAATTGTATTGGTTAGAATGATGTCGAACACTTTACCTTGTCATTCTGAGGAGCGAAGCAACGAAGAATCCCCGAAAGGCCGAGTCACTTTGTACCTGCAAAGGCTCAAACAAATTGAACATATAAGGGATTCTTCGCTTCGCTCAGAATGACACAAGTATTCAGAGTGTTATTGCCCATTACACTTTTTCCGCATAAATAGGACCAGTTTATCGTTAACCAATAGAAGTGTTTTAAGGAGAACAACCCATGACAGCCAATGAAAAAAGCAAAATAACATCCCTGGGAACTATCCGTACATTCCTCAGAGAGGGCACCTGATCGGAAACCATACTAGGCGTCGTTGACGGCTCATTCGGTCACCCCATGAAACTCGAAGAAAAGGCCTCCATGCCTTTGGCAGGTGGCATCGCCAATATGGGCTACCAGTGCGGTATGCTTTGGGGCGCGGCACTGGCTGCCGGGGCACAGGCCCATCGTCTTTATGGTCCAGGCGAGAAAGCTGAAACCGCAGCAGTGATGGCATCGCGAGAGTTAGTGGAATCCTTCCATGGCCACTCAAAAAATGAGATTGATTGCCTGGAAATTTCCAACCTAAACATGCAAGGGAAAACAGATGGACGGGCGATACTGAAATTCTTCTTGAAGGGCGGCCCCATCGGCTGCTTCCGTATGTCTGCAAGATACGCTCCCGATGTGTTTGAAGGCATCAATGAAGCCTACGCTGAAGAAGATTTCAACGTGCCACCTCCCCCTGTGAGCTGTGCGTCCATGTTCGCCAAACAGATGGGTGCATCTGATTTGCACACCGCGATGGTGGCAGGTTTTGCAGGCGGAATTGGTTTTAGTGGTGGAGGCTGTGGTGTATTAGGAGCTGCAATCTGGCTCACTGGCATAATGAATAAACCCGTAGAAATGGAAGGGTTCAGTTATTCAGGTACCTGGGTCAGCGACGTGATCGAAAAATATTTGGAAGCCGCTGACTATGAATTCGAGTGCGCCGAAGTCGTGGGCAGGAAGTTCGAGAATGTAGAAGATCACGCCGAATACTTGCACACGGGAGGTTGTTCGGAAATCATCGACAACCTGGTCGACTCACTGCAAGAACACTAAGATCGTTTGGTCGTTGATTGCATGAATCAATAATTAAAGGAATAACATCCCGAGCAGACCGCCAGGTCGTATCGAGGGGTGACATTCGAGAAACCGCACCCTTCGATACGCACTTCACGTTGTTTCGTGCTACTCAGGATGCATACAAAATTTGTCTCAACACAATTACTAACTCAGAAGGTTACTACATTAACAAACAGCTGGTCTTTGGTACTACCCAACGTCCCCCAGATTTACTCTGAAAAAAAGATTCAGAACAACCTGCGGGACGTTCTATTTAAGTGATTTATGATATTATTCTGACGAAGCACACAAGCATAAAGGCAGGCTCGATGACCAAGGAAAAATTTTTAACCGTTCGTTGGAATGATCTGCTCACGCTGGGGCTGGGAATTCCCGGGCTGATTTATATCTTGTTCGCATTTTCCAATTCGTTTTGGTCTACAAGGGGTGGAATGATCGGACTCTCAATCATTGGTTTTTTATATTGACCGGTTATCGAAGGGCATACCGCCATGCGGTTCGCGTGGCTTCGAGAAAATTCAGCCAATACTATTCCAGTCCAGCAGGGGTATTTGCACCCCCTTTCCTTGATCCGCTTTGCCTATAACGTCGTCTTCTGGATATTTTTGCTGCCATTTTTTACGAGCATGGAATACAGTACGGGCTTTATCGCATTTTCCGTGATCATTTTGGTCAGGCTGCTGCTAAACCTGTACACCAATCACGTGCTCAAACAGCCTGACGAGTACGAGAGCTTCCCCTTCCGAATTCCTTGATCGTGAAAGAGAGAATTCATCATGGACCGAAATCAAATCAGCCGCGTCACGCGCTCCAAGGATTCCGCTAAGGCCAGCTATGATCGTATGAGTAAATGGTACGACCTGATTGCGGGATCAAGCGAGTGGAAATTTGTTCAGATTGGGCTAGATCTGTTGAAAGCCGCCGAAGGAGAAAAAATATTAGATATCGGCCATGGGACAGGAAAAAGCGTTCTGGCTATCGTAGGTTCCGTGGGAGCATCTGGGCATGTCTATGGAATCGACCTTTCCGAGGGAATGCACAGAATTGCCAGCGATCGCATTGAGCGAGCAGGGCTATCAGACAATGTGGATCTCAGAATTGGGGATGCAGCCAAACTACCCTTTGAAGATGGTTTCTTCGATGCTGTATTTTCCAGCTTCACGTTAGAACTATTCGACACACCGGAAATCCCTATTGTGCTGGGCGAATGCCGGCGAGTGCTGCGCAGTGATGGACGTTTGGTGATTGTCTCAATGGCAAAGAAGAGTCGAGAAAGCCTGGCAGTCAAGATGTATGAGTGGGCCCATGAGGTGATACCCAATTATGCCGATTGTCGCCCGATTTACGTAACGGAATCCTTGACTGATGCAAGATTTCAAGTTTCTGAGAAAAAAGAAATGCAGATGTGGGGGCTGCCTGTGGATGCCGTCGTGGCTAAGAAAATAAACTGATATCTATAAGGAGAGAATATAGAAGTCACTGGTTAGATAACCTTAGAACCATCACTATCCTCTTGGTGGTGCTTTATCATGTGGGCGGCGTTTATGAAGCTGCCGGTATGTGGGGTTGGTTCTGGATTGTGGATGACCCCGACAGTCAGAACTGGTTGTGGTTCCTACCCGTGCTGTTCAGCTTCAACATTATCTATCTGCTTTTATCAAAAGCAAACATCCGCACCCCAAACATCTCGCTGAATGCATATGGTTCCATGGGAGGGAAGCCATCACGTTTTAGCTCCCAAACATCGCCTCCATTATCACTTTTATAGACCCCCCCCAGGGTTCCCAGGTAGATCGTCGCAGGGTCATTGGGATCGACAGCGATAGCCATGACGTTATAGTTCCTCAGCCCCCGGTTGATCATCTGCCAGGTCTCACCGCCATCCGTGCTGCGGAAAACACCACCGATATCGCTGCCGATATAAATAATATTCGGCGGCGCGAAGGCGGAAGACGTAATCCAGACACCGGCGGCGGCGGATTGGCGCTGGGGGTACCCCTAGTAGATATTCTAGAATCAAAAAGATCACCTTCTCAGGTGACCTCTTTGATGGCGAGTGCCCCCAGGGAGATTCGAACTCCCGTTTTAGCCTTGAAAGGGCTACGTCCTAGTCCCCTAGACGATGGGGGCTTGTTTTAGAGCGAGCAAAATTCTACCAGACCCAAGGGGCAGGGTCAAGTGGGTTATTCAGAAATTGTCGATGCGGGGGGTTCATCCCCCGAGGGTGAAGATCTGCGAGCTTTTCTAGACGAGCTGCCTGTCTGAGGGTCAAGCAAAACATTTAGCCAGGAAAGGGCACGGTGGTCGTATTCACGGCGACCGCAGACATCACAAACCCAGGCTGGGAATTCGGGTACGGCAATGTATTCACCTGCCATTTGAGCAAAGTAGGTGATATGCTGCAAGCGCAAAATGCCCGCCTGACATTCCGGGCAGGAATAGGTTTCCTGGGGTTCGAGTTGTTCTTCTTTACTCATTGAATCGGTCCTGCTCAGGGGGCAGCTAAGGCAACGGTTGGATGATCCACCACGCCCAAAGAATCAAAGGGCCAGTAAACAAATACCGCTTTGCCAACGATTAAGTCCAATGGTACCGGACCCCAACTATGGGAATCCGAAGAATTATTGCGATTATCTCCCAATACAAAAAGTTGATCATCAGAGATCTGCCATTCGCCATTATAGGTCGGTGGGGCATTGATATAGGTTTCGTCAAGCTGATGTCCATTGACATAAACCTCGCCCTCATCAACAATCACCAAATCACCTGGCAGACCGATAATGCGTTTTATGTAATCCTGATCGGGATCGCGCGGCAGATGGAAGACCACCACATCGCCGCGTTCGAATTCACCCAATTTGTAGCTCAACTTGGATACAATAATGAATTCCCCGCTGTCGAAGGTGGGCACCATAGATTGTCCATCCACGCGCACGCGGGCGGTGATAGCATTTATTGCTAAAAACAAGATTACCGATAATAGAACAGTTTCGAGGATATCAACCAGGAATCGCCAAATCCCTGAGCGAGTATTCTCTGGTTGGGGTTCTTCTTCGATTAATGGGTCAGTGGTGAATTCTTCCAAGATTTTCTCCGATGTACTGAATGCGGGTGAGATTATAAGGCGCGATGGTAACTCCGGCAAGGATTAATCACCGAAAGTAATTGATACTTTTCCACTGTCATTCTTCGCCTCGCCCGCCGGAGACGCGCCTGTGGCAAGGCGAAGAATCTCTCATACCTGAGCAGCAGATCCTTCGCTCCGCTTAGGATGACAAAAGATAAGAATATTTTTGAATAACCGTATTATGGTGAAACCAATGAGATGAGAAGTATTAGTTCAATGATGGGATGTGCAAAGAGTCGATGATACCAACGATCACCGAGATCACACAGCCATCAGGCTGGTTGAGAGTGGCGCGGGCTCCGTTGCCTTCACGGTTGACTAAAACTGTGTCACCAATGCCTGCGTGTGTGTTATCTAAGGCCACAAAATCCCCCTCGGGTGGGTCACCTGGCAAGGTCAAAGGCTGCACAACCAACAGGCGTCGGTTCTTATAATCCGGGTGGCTGATGGTCGTAACTACAGTGCCAACTACTTTTCCAATCGTCATATCAGGTGTAATTCACATACCCTTCTTTGAGGGTGAAATCGAACTGGCCATCAGGTTTGACCACTAATTCATCAACGATGCCAATGAGCGCCAGATCTACAGGGACAAATTTATGTTCCTTCATTGCCAGGGCCGCTTCGCGGGAACGAACCATAACACACAGGTCGCCGGGACCAGCATAAACTACATCCGCTGCAACCTGCAAGGGACCGGTCGGTTTAAGATTTCTATCCAACGGTTCTACAACCAGCAATTTCATACCCTTGAGATCAGGATATTTGATCGTACAGATAGCAGTCCCGCGCACGCGCCCAAAGAGCATAGTTTTAGATCCTAATTTTTGATCCACGAAGCACACGAAGAGCACTAATTGAATTATGCATTTGTGAACTTGGTGTCCTTGGTGGATTGGTTTTCTTCATCAAGATGCTACTTGGTGTTGATATTCTGCAAGACACGTGTGATGATCGTATCCAGCAGCGTTTGATCAACAGAATCGCCCAAACGGGAGATCACGGCCTGGCGCACACGTTGATGGAGATCATTGCTGTTTACATTGGAAGCCGCGGGGGAACTCGATGGAGCTACCTGTTTAGCAACATACGGGCGTTCGGGCGCGGCTGGAGGTTTGTCATGCGCATGGATGAGATCAACGCCCAGACGCCTGGCCTTGTCACGCGCTAGATCGGTCAGGACAATATCATCATCAACTTCGAGCGCTGTGATACCTTGCCTGGCTAAATCTTCAATATCTCGTTCAGTATAAAACGTTTTCGGCATGGGATACTCCCAAATGCAGTAAATCTATGACCAAAAAGCCGATTAGTATTTGCTTTCGATGCCTTCGATGCTTTCCAAGGCTTGGATAGCGGCGTCACGGGCGGTAATGGTTTCAGACTCAGTACCTGAAAGCCACATGCGTCCAAAACGACCTACCGAGCTAACATGCACGATATCGATACTGGCTTTTTTCTCAGCTTCATTACATGCAAAGTTGATGTAGGCTGCCGGGAAACATTCCACTACCAACAGGGTCTGGCCGGGAACCAGCATACTGCCGCGGCGCCAGCGGTTGAGCAACTGTGCCTGATAGGGATCGATATTCGTGATTAACTGGGTAGAAGCAATCTGTGGGCGGATGCGATCCTCTTTGTTCAGACCCAGGCGATCCAGCACGATAGCACCAGATTCAAGCACATCAGCCTGATTTTTAGAGTGGATCTCGAACATGCCAAATTCGCGCTCAACGACCTGTGCGCCAGGTTTGGCTTCGGTAGCCTTAACGGCAATATCCACGGTGCGGAAAACTTCATTACCAGGCGCCATTTCGATGTACAGTGAAGCCATGCCTTCAACAGGCAGGTCACCCTGGGTGATAGTGCCGACAAAGGCCGCGTACTGCGGCTGCATGCGGTCTAGATAACAATAACAACGTAGAGAAAATTCACTAGCCATAAGATATATTCTTTCGTTCGTAGGCACGAGAGTGCCCGTCGGTATCAGGATGCACTATCGTGCGTCACTACAAACTGATGTTTTTATTCAGTTTCCTGATCATGGATCGCAATCCCTAATGGGGTTACAAACACGGGGCGATCTGAAACGGATGTTGGGATACCCGTATACTCCTCGATCACAGTTGCCATGCCGGGATAAGAACAGGTGCCACCGACCAATGTTATTTGGTCAATGACCACACTACTATCCCTAAGATGACGCGCTGTGATGCTGGCAACTTTTTCCATTACCGGTCGCACCACAGGGAACAGACGGGTTTGCTCTGCGGGGTTGGTCTTCATCGCTTCAGCAGCTTCGAAGGTAATGTCATTGGCCCCGGCGATCACCAATGAGAAATGTGTACCACCGGTGGGTTCATCTGCTGTGTAAACTACTTCGCCATCCTGTAAGATAGCAATGCCCGTTGTACCGCCGCCAACATCCACGATGGCCCCATTCCGCAAATTTAGGAGCGCGTTAGCAGCTGTAGGCTCGTCAACGAGTTGCGTACAACGCAAGTTAGCGGCTTCGAGAACATTGGCTACAGCGCGAACTTCGGCTTGAGGCACGCCTGGCGGAAAGCCGCTGGAAGCGTGAGTCAGTTCCACGCCAAGGCGGCGTTCAACCCGTTTTTTCATCTCGCGCAGTCTATCGACCGCGCCGATGAAATCGACAACCAGGCCATCGCGCACAACCTGGGCAAATTGGTACTCGCCTGCTAGGGGTCGGAACTGCTCATCAAGTACGACCAACACCAAATAAGCAGTGCCCAGGTCCACGCCAACATGCAGAATCCCTTCAGGTAGGGAATCCAAGTGCGGTGGTTCAGGGTCTGGAAGCCAACGAATGACCTGCTCTGCGAGAGCGACAGTCTCGACGACCTCAGGCCGGGTGAGGATATCCCTCACCGTTATTTCTTATCCTTTTTCTCGGCTTCTTCCTCGGCTCCGTTTTCGCCGTCACCGGAACGACCGCCAAAGCCACCTTTGGTGCTTTGGGGCAGGATCATCTCGACATTCTCGTGAGGGCGCGGGATGACATGTACGGAGACCAATTCGCCAACGCGCTTGGCCGCAGCTGCACCTGCATCGGTTGCTGCTTTGACCGCGCCAACGTCGCCGCGTACCATAACGGTGACGAAACCACCGCCAACATATTCCGAACCGATCAAAACCACATTAGCAGCCTTGACCATGGCATCGGCGGCTTCGACAGCGCCGATCAGGCCACGGGATTCGACCATTCCTAGAGCAATCAATCTTGGATCTTGTGCCATAATAAACTCCTATCAACTAATAGTTTTCAAATTGCAAATTCTGAAAGTGACTCTTTTTCACCACAGAGACGCGGAGAGCACAGAGATTTACACATTTTTATTTGAGATACCACAATAAACTATTCAACTTTTCTAATACAGGTATCTCTTTTCTTATGTTTTTCTCAGCGAACCCTGTGTCTCCGTGGTGCATTCATCCATAGGAAAATGAATTACGCTCTCAATACTTCTTGAACAACTTCTCGAACAATTGCCTCGAGTTCAGCCGGAGAAGGGCCATAAACAGGGCCGGCGGGAACTGTGCTAGCCTTGAAAGCTTCTTCCGGCGGACGCGAGGTTTCATAAGCAATCCGCTTGACGTTATACAAATGATGCACGGTGACATTATCTCCGGTGATAGCTCCGCCGATGCCGCCAGGGCCCAAGGTCAGGGAAGGCATGATATTGGTGGTCATACCAATCATTCCTAACGTACCCATGGTATTAACACCGATGCGGAATACCGGTTTCTCTAAACCAAATGCCATAACGGGTGTTTCATCGGTGGCATGGATGATCAAACTGTGACCAGTACCGCCAAAACGAATCAACTCGATACAGCGGTCACAGCCATCTTCCCAGCCATTGACTTCGTACCAACCTAAAACAGTGGTCAATTTCTCTCGGGAGAGAGGTTCATCACGCCCGACTTTGTTGAGATTAGCTACCAAAACGCGTGCCTGACCAGGCACACTAATGCCTGCCAATCCGGCCAGATACTGCGGGGACTTGCCAACAGTGGCGACGTTCATCGCCCCTTTGGGGTCAAAGAGGGTTCTGCGCAAAGCTCCGGCCTGAGCTTCATCTACGAAGTACGCACCCTCGCTGATCATCAACTGCTTCAAACGGCCTGCGATGGGTCGGTCGGCAACCACGGCTTGTTCTGTGGCGCAAATCACCGAATGGTCGAAAGCTTTGCTGCCAACGATATATTTAGCCGCTTTCTCCAAGTCAGCGCTGCGGTCAACATACACGGGTACATTTCCAGGGCCGACGCCATAAGCCGGCTTGCCTTGCGAGTGTGCGGCACGGACCATGGGTGTACCACCGGTGGCCAGGATCACGGCCGTGCGTTTATGCGACATCAACTCACCCGTGCCTTCCAGGCTGATCTGCGTTAAACAATGGATCAATCCTGGAGGGGCACCAGCCTTAACTGCGGCATCATTCATCAGTTTGACTGTGGCGCTGGTACAGTTGGCTGCTGAGGGGTGTGGCGCAACTACAATTCCGTTGCGAGCTTTGACTGACATCAAAACCTTGTTCATGGCTGTGGAAGTGGGGTTGGTGCTAGGGATCAGGGCGGCTACTACACCCATAGGCCAGGCGATTTCGATGATTCCGGTGTCTTTGCTGCCGTTGATAATCCCCACTGTTTTAACATCCTTGATGCTCTCCCAAACGTACTTGGAGCCAAATTCGTTCTTGAGCTTCTTATGTTCAGGAACACCAAAGCCAGTTTCTTCAGCGGCCATCCGTCCGAGACGTTCAGCGCCCCCAAAAGCTGCCTGCGCCATGGCCTCACAGACTCGATCCACCTGCTGCTGTGTGGCCGTTGCCCAAATTTGTTGGGCTTGATGTGCGCTCTCAACGGCATTGCGAGCTTCTTGGATCGAGCGCAGGTCTTTATCTGACTGAGTCATGCCTCACTCCAGGGCTCTTTCTGATAAGTCACTTCGCTGCCAACTACCATATGATCGATCACGGCCATTATCACCGCATCAACAGGACTGTTCTTGGTAATATCGGTCTGGCGTCCACCAGAACCATGGGCGGTCAAAACCAAATCGCCAACGCCCGCATCCAGGGTGTCCACGGCCACATAGGGCTTGCCGTAAACGTCACCCGTCTCGTCACACTGACGTAAGATGAGCAGCTTGCGACCTTCTAGCTTCTCGTCTTTGATGGTTGAAATCGTTGTGCCGACAACTTTAGATATAAACATATTTTTGTATTTGGAACCGCCGATGAACACAGATAGGCGTAGATATATTTTTGTAATCAGCGTTTATCTGCCTGTATCTGCGGTTCACATTTTTCGAAAAACTACCTCGCCATCGACTTCCAAGTGATCAATCACTGCCATGACGACCGCGTCAACTGGAGTTTCCTTGGTCTGATAGGTTTGACGGGCGGAAGAGCCATGCCCGGTTAGCACGAGATCGCCAACACCAGCATCGACCAGATCGACAGCGACATAGGATTTACCCAAAATCTCGCCAGCCTGATCCGCTTCTTTGCAAATCAGCAGCTTGCTGCCGCTCACACGGGGGCTTTTGACTGTGGCAATGGTCTCGCCGATCACTCGTGCAATTTTCATAATAAGCGTTTACCGCAGAGACCGCTGAGTACGCTGAGAAACCTTTGAAATGCTGAGAAAAACTCTGCGATCTCCGCGGTCTCGGCGGTTTATTGATATAGGGCTGAGCATCTCAAGGACGCTTTGCCCGGTTCTGTCAGTAGGCCTTTTCGGCTGCTGCCGCAGCCACAGGCGCTGTGAAGCCGTTGGCTTCCTTTTCACCTTGGACGATCTTGACACCCGCGCTGGCGCCCAATCTTGTGGCGCCGGCTTCGACCATGTTCTTCGCGTCTTCGTAGTTTCGAACCCCACCGGAGGCTTTGACACCAATCTCGGGGCCGACCACGCGTCGCATTAGAGCGATATCTTCAACAGTCGCGCCGCCGCCGGAGAAACCGGTCGAGGTTTTGACGAAATCAGCACCCGCTTCCTTCGACAAAAGGCAGGCGGTCACTTTTTCATCGTGATCAAGCAGCGATGTCTCGATAATCACTTTGACAATCGCACCCGCAGCGTGGGCTACACGCACAACTTCATTGATGTCCTGGGCAACCAAATCAAAATCTTTAGCTTTCAGGGCGCCCACGTTGATAACCATATCAATCTCGGTGGCGCCATCCTGGATAGCAGTCTCGGTTTCATATACCTTCACCGGGGTGGCCGAAGCACCCAGGGGGAAACCAATCACGGTGCAAACTTTCACAGGAGTGCCGGTCAACAACTCAGCGCACAACCTCACATGAGTGGGGTTGACACACACCGAGGCAAATTCATATTTGCGCGCCTCGTAGCATAATTGGGCAATCTGGTCATGGGTGGCGTCTGGCTTCAACAAGGTATGGTCAACTTTGCGAGCCAAGCTGGGGTCGTCGGGGACTCCGCCCAGGGAGGAAGTGACGCGGTGTGCACCAGCACTAACCACGCGTCCAACACGGTCATAACATGTGCGCACGCAAATGCCATCGGCACATTCCTCGGTGCAGTGATCGCCATCGGGGTGCGCGTCGAGGTGCTCTTGATCCGTGAGGGCAATGAGCACTTCACGGGTAATTACTTGGACTAACTGTTCTACAAATTCAACTTCTGGTGACATAATCTTTCACTTTGTTTGTAGTAGGGCACAAGAGTGTCCGTCTTGTTCAAACGCGCACTCTCGCGCGCTACTACGAACGGTACACCCTTACTATGTATCTTCTATCGCCATAATTTTGTCCACGCGGCGGGCATGACGCCCCCCGCCGAACTCGGTGTCCAACCAGGTATCCGCGATCTGACGGGCCAAATTGGCTCCGATCAAACCTGCGCCCAGGGTGAGAACATTGGCGTTATTATGTTCTCTACTGTTCACTGCGGTGGCGTGATCGTAGCACATGGCTGCGCGCACACCGCTGACTTTGTTGGCCGCCATGCAGCTTCCGATTCCAGCGCCATCGATGATGATGCCGCGCCAGGCCTCTCCGCTGCTAACTTGCTTGGCAACTGCATAAGCAAAATCGGGATAATCCACCGACTCTGCGCTGTAGGTTCCGCAATCCTCTACCCGATAGCCAGCCTTAGTCAGATGGGCGATCAGGTTTTCTTTCATGGAAAAACCGCCATGATCGGCGCCAATAGCGACGGTTTGGCCGCTGCTCTGCTGTGCTTCAACCAACTTGACTGGCGCGGCCATTCCGGCCGGACGAGGGCTGGGGGTGGTTCCTATTCCCGAAGCGGGGTTACTGCTCCCCTGCATGGTCTGACGAACAACCCGCTGCACAATCTCGTTCAACTCATTATCAGTAGGATTACTCATAACATTAGGCTCGTGACTCCGTCTCCATGGGGACGGGCAACCGGCGGAAGGCAAATTTATCCGGGCGAGTCTGCAAGTACAGGTCGGCGTAGAAGCGGAAGCGATCACCGCGCAATTCTGAGTCAACATACTCAACAACCTGTCCTGATGACAGACGGGTTTCGCGATGGAAAACCAGCACTACGGCAGGCTGCTCCAACTCCAACAAGCGGGCAACTTCATCGGTTGCCAGGTTGGCCTCGATGACCTGCTCGGCATGATCAGGGCTTTTATCGTAGACCCTGGAGAGAATTTCATAAAGAGAAGCCTTGGTGAAATCGTATTCCAAGATCCCAGGGCAGAGATCATGCGGCAAATAGGAACGCTCAATCGCTGTTGGCACGCCATCCATCAGGCGTACACGATACAGAAAAACAACCTCAGCTCCTAGCTGAATTTGCAATCGCCGAGCCAAAAAGGGGTCCGCGCTAATGATCTTGGCCTGGATAACTCGGCTGGAAATTTCTTTGCCATGAAGCTGCATCTCATGAGTAAAGCCAAAAAGATATTTGGCCGTCTTATCGAAGCGATCTCCAGAAACAAAAGTGCCCACTCCTGGAATGGTGTTCAGGACACCGTCTTTGGCCAGTTCACTGATGGCGCGGCGCACAGTGTTGCGACCCACCGAATGGATCTGGCAAAGCTCACTCTCCGAGGGCAGACGTTCGTTGGCGTTGAGCTTTCCTTCATTGATCTGCTGAAGGATATCCTCAGCGACAACTTGATATAGGGGTTTGGCTTGCTTTTCTTCGACCATTACCAACTTGTTCCTACCTGTTCCAACAGGTTAGGAATATTATAGCATTTTTGGGTCGTTGGAGTCAAGCATAAAAAATCCACTTATTGCAGGATTCGCCGACATTGAGAACATCATTACCCCCAGCCACCTCTCCCCTGATTTGTATCAATAATTGATGTTACGCAAGCTAAAGATGCGTGCATCCATGCCAATGAAGATTTGTTCTAAATTATGGTTACTCGTGAGGTACGGATGATCGAATTAGGAGAAGCGATAGAAAAACTGCGCAAGCAAATCATAGATGCAGGCATGAAGCCTGTTGCAGATGATCCACTTTTAGAAAATAACAATGAAGCTCCGTAGTAAACGGAGCTTTTTTGATGACAAATCTTGTCGAAAACAATCTCTTATTTAATTTTCTTCTTTTCTCCCCCTTAGAATGATACGGATGGGCGTACCTAAAAACGGATACATTTCCCGAATTTGGTTTTCCAGATAGCGGACATAAGTAAAATGCGCCAAATCTGTATCGTTGACGTGCAGCACAAACGTTGGTGGATCGTTGCTGACCTGCGCCCCATAGAAAATCTTCAAATGGCGTCCCCCCTTTGAGGGCGGCGGGTGGCGATCTACAGCATCGCGGAATAGACGATTTAGTTTCCCTGTTGTCAAGCGAACCAGACGCTCTTCCTGAACTTGTAGCGCCAAGGGCAGAATTTTCTGCAGCCGACGGCCAGTTTTGGCTGAAATAAAGAGCACCGGGACGAAATCCATAAAATTTAACTCTTGGCGCACATGCCAGGTGTAATCATTAATCGTGTAGGTATCTTTCTCGATGGCATCCCACTTATTAACCAGCACAACGGCACTCTTCCAGGCTTTGAGAATATGTCCGGCGATATGGGTATCTTGTAAAGTTATGCCCTGAACGGCGTCGATCAACAACAATGACACATCGGAGCGCCGGATAGCCTGCATCGATCGCAGCACGCTGTATTTTTCTACGCCTGGGTCAACCTTGCCGCGGCGGCGAATTCCCGCAGTATCGATGAGCGTAACCGGCACATCCTGATAGGTTATACGAGTATCGATAGCATCGCGGGTTGTTCCCGCAATGGGGCTCACGATGGCACGCTCTTCGCCAGTCAACGCATTGAGCAGGGTCGATTTGCCCACGTTGGGCTTGCCAACAATCGATATTTTGATCGAATCATCTTCTTCTTGTTCTTCCACCCAAGTTTTGAAGGTATCGATCAAGGCATCTAACAAATCACCAGTGCCTTGCCCGTGAAGCGCTGAAACTGGATACGGTTCTCCCATACCCAGTTCGTAAAACTCAAAAATCTGATCTCTGAGGGCCTGATTTTCTACCTTATTAACCACCAGGATGATCGGCGGCCAAGGTTTGCCATCTTGCTCTTGCTGCTGCTTGCGCAAAATTTGAGCAATCTCCTGATCGGCAGGGGTGACGCCATTTTGCACATCGGTAATAAATAAGATCGCGTCCGCTTCATTAATGGCGACTTGAGCCTGCGAGCGGATTTCATTAATGAATTCGGATGAGCCAATCGACAGCGGTTCAAGCTGCTTTCCTGCGCTGACCTGCGTAGGATCAATACCGCCGGTATCAATGATATCGAAAACATAGCCGCCCCAATCGGCTTCCGTCATAATGCGATCACGGGTTGTGCCGGGGATATCATCAACCACCGCTAGGCGCTCCTGTGCCAGGCGATTAAATAACGTACTCTTCCCTACATTGGGACGTCCTACTAATGCTACAACGGGTTTTGCCATAATGTTTTAACTGTCTGGGGTGGGCGTGGGCTCTTCGACTTCGGAGATCTCGACTTCGATATTCTCCGGAATGATCGCCTCGGCACGAATCCGCTCGGGTAAGATGATCACCTCAGGAGTAAGCTGGTGAATCCCCACCTCGAGACCAGTTGCATCTAAAACGACGCGCACGTCTGTTTTGGTCAAGGTGTCCAACTCGGGTAAAGGCCCAAACAAAATCACATCGACAGAATCAGGCGCTACGCTGACCTCGAACTCAGGCAAAACTCCAATGGTTTCGACCAGTCGAATAATCTTCGTATTGCCCTCCATGGCAGCAATTCCCACTTGCACCAAAACGTTGGGGTCGCCAATGACTGAGATATCAGCAGACAAATTCAGCCCCAAGATAGTTTCAATATCATCAAAGGAAGCGGTCAGGTCGAGTGGTGATGTTTCAACATAGCCGGGCAATTGATCTACAACGGCTGGATTAGCCGAGAATACCATCACATTTGGCGGTGAGACGGAGATACTGGTTTGGCGGTATCCATCAGCAACCTGACCGGTAGTGACTACTTTAACCACCATATTTCGGTATCCGCCACGCAAGGTAATCGGTTGTACGATGCTGATCTCACTGGGATTCAAGATGACATCGGCAACAAGGCTGCCGGCATCATCATATGCCAATAGATTGAGATTGCGCTGAATAGTTTCTTCTGCGCCTGCAACACTAAGGACAGTTCTAACCAGTGTCACCTGCTCGACTTGTGAGGCTCGCCCCGAAATTGTAACTTCCCCATGACTCCATTCGGGCTCACCGGCCTGGTATCCGAGGGTTGGCTCCCCTCTGATTTCGGTCTGAATGGGAAGGGTTTTAGAGATTAACTCTTCCAAGCTGATTTCGGTTGAAGCTGGATCAAAATCAACCGTTCGCACTGGGCGAAACCTGGATTCTATTTGATATTGCAGGGGGATCGTATGCGTGCCTGCTTCCAAACCAGATAAATCGATCCAGGCCTGGATCGTGCCGCTCTCTTTAGTGATTTGATCCAATATACTACGAGGTGCCAACAGCTTTATATTCATCCGCTCAGGGAATTCGCTGATAATTTCCAGATTAGAAGCCAAGCCAATGATATCCACTGCAACTGAGTATTCCTGTTCCTGGTTTGGGTCTGCGGCAGTGACCGCGGCAACCCAGGCGATGATTGCCAAAACCAAGGCCAGCAAGAAAGTGCTGATATTACGGGCCAGCCAGCGTGGGAAGCGCGCTTTCATGGATTTCCCTCCCAGCGGCTGGAATCTGATTCTGGCACGAGACTTCTAAAGATTGAAGAGAGTAAATTCTTCTGCTGTGCTGGTTGAAAGAAAGTGCGCAGAATTGTCTTCAAACGCTCACCAGTCAGGTTGCTGATCATGCGCCCCCGGTGGGTGATTGTAATCGCCCCAGTCTCTTCTGAGACGACAACCGCCACCGCATCACCGACCTCTGAGGTTCCCAAGGCGGCGCGATGACGCAAGCCCATCATCCGGTCTGGCGTTGAGGTCAAACTGCCGCTGGTTGAGAGCGGCATCACACAAGAAGCTGCCAGGGCGTAATCTCCATTGATAATTACTGCGCCATCGTGCAAAGGGGTGTTGGGATAAAAGATTTGCAATAATAGCTCTGGAGTGACTTGGGCATTCAAGGCCACACCAGTTTCTACAAATTCTTGCATACTATCTGTGCGCTGTAAGACGATTAAGGCACCATGATTGCGATCTGCCAGGCGGGTTACCGCGCTGACTAAATCATCAATCACATCCCCATTCTGACCTGATCTTCGGGTAACCATAGTACTGGTGCGGCCGATGCGTTCTAATGCTCGTCGAATTTCAGGCGCAAAAATTACTGGAATTGCCAGGAAAAGCGCTGGAAGTGCATTGCTAACCAACCACGAGAATGCGGGCAACACTTCAAGGCTTGTTAGAACACCTAAAAGAGCAATGAGGAGCAAACCACCCCTCAAGAGAACTGCAGCCTGTGTATCGCGTAACACCAACAAAATAGCGACAAAGATCGCTGTGACGAGCAATATATCGACGACACCAAACCAATCCAAGCGCTCAAAAATGAAGATCAGGTAATCCATTTAGATAAATTTCTTCTCAGTTTCTCTTATCAGTATAAATTTTTCAAATCAGATCGGTCGCAGTACGCGATCTTTGCGCAACTGCTTGAAATACAACACTGTACCAGGGGGCATCGACTCCATGGCGGCTTCTTGCCACGCTCGCACGCTCAAATCTTTTACAGCACGTGCGTCAAACCCTAACGATTGCCAAACTTCGTTGTGCTGAGCCAAATCGGGTGGCAAGAACAGCAAGGCGGCTTCAGCAAGCAACTCTTTTGAAGCCGCTTCGACCTCCTCAACCAGCGCTTTTACAGCATCCCCAATGGGTGCAGTATCATCCATGAGCACATCATCCACACGCACCACAAGGTTTTCAACTTGCCAGCCCATCAAACCCAAAATCTCTTCACCCGTATTCAAAAGCATAAATGCCTTTTCACCAAACGATGCCATCACGTCTGTGCGCGTCATGCGTCGTTCGCCTTTGCTCATCTTGGTAATAAATTCGGCGATTTCCGCAGCTTTGGCTGGTCCAGCCCTTCGTACGGTGAGTTCTTTTTCTTCGGCATGTTCGACATGTATCACGGGAGCTGGCTCGACCTTGGCAGGCACAGATTGTTGCCAGGCTGCCAAGACTTCTTCCCAGGTTTGCTCGAAAGATTCGTTGTTATGAATAACAACGTCAGCCGCTTCTAGTTTCGTTGATTGAGGTTCTTGAGCCAAGACGCGAGCCCGAGCAGTGTCTTCTTCCATTTCACGCCTTTGAACCAAGCGCGCGATCTGTGTATCCTGATCGGCATCGGTCACCCAGATGGTATCACACAGCGTCTGTAATTCACCTTCAAGAAGTTTGATTGCCTCGATCACCACAATCTGGTGTTTTGTTCGGCGTACCAAAATATCAATTGCCCGGCGCACCAAAGGGTGGATGATCTCTTCTAATGAAGCCATCGCTTCGGGATTAGGAAAAACCAGACTGCCTAATATTTCGCGATCGATTTGCCCATTCTCAGAAAGAACCCATTTCCCAAACGTATCGACCACCGCCTGATACCCGGGCGCACCCTTCATAATTGTGCGATGACTCAATGTATCTGCATCGATGCCATATGCACCCAGGTGCTCAGTCATCTTGCGTACGACACTTTTTCCAGTGGCTATATTTCCCGTAAGCCCAATTACATATTTATCTGGCCATGCACTCATAAAAACTCCACAATTGTGAACTAGAGAAGGTGAAATCTCAAGGAATGTGTAAGTCTCTCGACAGTTTCTCCATTTTAGCCGGGGCGAAGAAGAATGTCAAAGGATGCTATGAAAAAAGGGCATGCCTGATGCGCCTGCACCATGCATACCCTTTCATTGATTGAATTTTCAACACTTAATCCAAAAAATCTTCAGCGTAATGACAGGCGACTGTATGCTCAGGGCTTAACTCTCGCAATACAGGTTCATCCACTGCGCAATCTTCTTGAGCAAAGGGGCAGCGCGGGTGGAAGCGGCAACCGGAGGGTGGATTGAGTGGGCTGGGCACATCGCCTTTCAGGATGATGCGCTCGCGTTTGATTGTCGGGTCCGGGATGGGGATGGCTGACATCAAGGCCTGGGTATAGGGATGGATGGGCTTGGCAAAAAGATCGTCCCTGGGAGCCATCTCAGCGATTTTGCCAAGGTACATCACCGCCACGCGGTCAGAAATATGCTCAACCACGGCCAAGTTATGGGCTACAAATAAATAGGTCAAGCCAAATTCGGCCTGCAAATCTTTCAACAGATTGAGCACCTGGGCTTGAATAGAGACATCCAATGCGGAGACAGGTTCATCCAAGACAATGAATTTCGGTTCCATGGTCAGGGCACGGGCGATGCCAATGCGCTGTCGCTGACCGCCGGAAAACTCATGTGGGTAGCGGTTAGCATGATAATCCTCTAAACCAACCCTTTTGAGCATCGCCATGACTTTATCAACGCGCTCACCACTGTTGCCAACACCATGAATTTTCAGCCCTTCGGCGACAGATTCGCCAATTGGCAAGCGGGGATCGAGCGAGGCGTAGGGATCCTGGAATACAATTTGCATGCGGCGGCGCATATCTTTGAGATCTTTTCTTTCGAGTTGAAAAACATCGATGTCGTCAAAGATGACGGAACCGCCTGTTGGCGGAGTCAACTGCAGCATGGTGTGACCAGCGGTTGTTTTTCCACAACCCGATTCGCCCACCAGGCTGAGAGTCTCGCCCTCTTTAATATTGAAAGTGATATTATCTACCGCTTTGACCCAGGCAACCACGCGCCGGAGGACGCCACCTCGCACAGGGTAATATTTAATCAGATTCTTTACCTGAATAAGATCGTTATTTCCGTTTGAACTTGCTGATTGTTCTGTCATAATCTTCTCTTAAGAAATTTCGTCTCTGCGACAACAAGTAAATTACTATGCAAATGCGCTCTTTAGAGGCGCCTTATGATCTTCATGATCTTGGAAGAGCCAGCAACGTACAGTGTGGTCTTTAGCAACAGGGATCAAATCGGGTTCAACCTCGGTACATATCTCCAAGTTGTGTTCATGTCGAGCTTCACAGCGCGAGGCGAACCGACAACCTGGGGGTAATCCGATCAGGTTGGGCACGTTGCCTGGGATATCAGCCAACCTGTCTTTGACTTGCCCGAGCACAGGTACGGAGGCGATTAGGCCTTTGGTGTAAGGATGGGTGGGATTCTTGAACAGGGATTTGACGTCTGTTTCCTCGACGATGCGACCGGCGTACATCACTGCGACTCGGTCAGCCATTTCTGCAATCAGGCCTAGGTCGTGGGTGATCAAAATGACCGAGGTTCCCATTTGATCCCGCAGATCTAGCATCAAGTCCAGGATTTGAGCCTGGATGGTGACATCGAGAGCGGTGGTGGGCTCATCGGCGATGAGTAATCGGGGTTTGAGCGCCAATGCCATAGCAATCATTACTCTTTGAGCCTGTCCGCCGGACATCTCATGGGGATATGCTTGTGCCTTGCTTTCGGCATCAGCGATACCGACGAGTTTTAGCAATTCCACCGCTTCATCCCAGGCTTCTTCCTTGGGCATCTTTCGGTGAATTTGGAATACTTCTGCTATTTGAGCACCAACCGTAAATACGGGATTCAGGCTGGTCTGGGGTTGCTGAAAGATCATGGAAACGCGGTTGCCGCGCATGTCCACCATCTCTTCAGTGCTCAGTTCCAGCATATTACGCTCTTCAAAATAGACTTCGCCTTCTACAATTTCACCAGGATCATCAACAAGACGAAGGACCGAAAAAGACGTCACGCTTTTACCGCAACCAGACTCACCAACAAGACCGAGTATCTCACCCGGCATGACATGAAAATCAACACCGTCAACAGCTTTTACCACACCGTCTTCAGTAAAGAAATAGGTCTTGAGATTGTGAACTTCCAATAAGGGTTTTGAATTATTCTCTGCCACGTTACAATCTCCAGTTACTGCTTCAGTCGTGGGTCGATGGCATCACGAAGGCCATCACCCATTAAGTTGAATGCCAACACCGTGATCATGATCGCCAGACCAGGGAAGAAAACCAGGTGGGGCGCAGTGAAGACCTGGTTGCGCTCTGAACCTAACATCGTGCCCCACTCTGGGGTGGGCGGTTGGGCGCCCAAACCCAAGAAAGATAGAGCAGCCGCATCCAAGATGGCTGTCGCAATTCCCAGAGTTCCCTGAACAATCAACGGTGGAATAGCATTGGGCAGAATGCGAGTGAACAAGATGTGGAAGTGGCTGCCTCCTAAAGCAAGGGATGCGGCCACATATTCTTGTTCTTTAACAGACAGCACACTAGCTCGCACAACCCGGGCATAAACAGGAATTGTCACAATTCCGATTGCCAAAAGTGCGTTTTGCAACCCCCTCCCTAACACAGACACAATGGCTATTGCCAACAAGAACGATGGAAAAGCTAGCAGAACATCCATGAAGCGCATAATCAGGTTGTCTAGCCAACCGCCGGCATAACCTCCTACCGCACCGAGGAATGTTCCTATTACAATGGCAAATCCTACAGTGCTAAACCCGATAAACAGCGATACACGTGTTCCAAAAATCACTCGACTAAACACATCTCGCACGTTGCCATCAACGCCTAAGATATGCTGCGGTTGATCTTCTGGACAACCCAGCAAATGAATACAGGGGCCAGACCGTTTTTTGATATCCTCTTTGCCAATCAATACTTCTTCCGGATCGTAGGGCGAAAGCACCGGTGCGAAAATAGCCACCAAAATTAGCAAGCCAAGAATGGTGCCTCCAAAAACAGCGGAGCGTTGGCGGAAAATATTCCGTATCGTCAATCGAATTAGGCTGTTCGAACGATAATCTTTCTTTTCTTCAGAATTAGTTGTTTCAGTTATAGCTGCCATGAAAGCCTCAATCCAATTTAATGCGTGGATCAATAAAAACGTATGAGAGATCTACTATCAGGTTTACAGCGACATAACCTACCGAAATAACGACTGTAAAAGCTTGTACAATCGGAAAATCTCGCGCCGTAATGGCCTCGAACAGCATACGCCCCACTCCTGCAAAACTAAAGATCGATTCCGTTAACACGGCACCAGCAAAGAGCGTACCAACCTGCAAACCAATGATCGTAGCAATAGGAAGCAAGGCATTTCGAAAACCATGCTTCAGAATTACAAAGCGTTCGAATAATCCTTTTGCACGCGCTGTACGAATATAATCTTGGCGCAATACTTCCAACATGCTGGAGCGGGTCATGCGAGCAATAATCGAGAGTGGAATGGTGCTCAGGGCAACTGCTGGCAGAATAAGGTGTTTGATCACATCTCCCAAAACTACCCAATCGGCCGTGATGAGAGAGTTGAATATATACATATTGGAAAAGAAATCCATGAACTGGTATATAAAAGTGCCGGGAACCAGATTCCAGTTGAAGACTTCAAAAAATGGGACTGCTTGAACACCCGCGGAGAGGCGTCCCGAGGGAGGCAGCCAGAATGGAGTACCTTTTAACAACAATGCAAAAGCATATGCAAGCATTAGTCCCAACCAATAAACGGGCATCGAAACACCGG
Source organism: uncultured Anaerolineales bacterium (assembly GCA_964419495.1). GTDB lineage: Bacteria > Chloroflexota > Anaerolineae > Anaerolineales > UBA11858 > NIOZ-UU35. Next base: position 22,187 of record CAYQQX010000017.1, on the reverse strand, counting down.
TATTGGCACCAATCATGGTGACAACATCAACGGCAGAATTACGTTTAACAGCTGAGATCACCCCCAAAGGAATGCCTATCAATGCGGCCAGGATCAGGGCTATCGCACCCAATTCGATGGTGGTAGGCAATCGCTCGATGAGAATCTGTGTCACTGGTCGGCTGAAGCGGATTGATTTGCCAAAATCACCACTAGCAATATCCTGCAAATAAATCCAAAATTGGACTGGGATTGGCTTGTCGAGGCCGTGTTCTCGCGTAAAACGCTCACATACTTCTGCGGAGGCTTTTTCTCCCAACATCGCTTTACACGGATCTCCAGGAATCGATCGCGCCAGCACAAAAGTCACCAGCAAAATCCCAAAAACAACCGGGATAGATAATAATAAACGGCGGATGGCATATTGAGTCATAGGCTGACCATTCTAACTTAATCAATGAGGCTTATATGTAAGAGTTTCCGAAAAATAGGGGGGATGAGGTACTCGTACCTCATCCCCCCTATTTTTCGGTGTAGCACTCTTTACAATATAAATCCATTATCTGATCAAAGAAGTAGCAAAGGTATTAGAGAAACGCGGGATAGCACCAAGTCCTCAAGGGACAGTGCCATCCCGCGTCATTTTGCATCAAGACGTGCTAGATGGCAGTGAGGATTTTACTCCTCGAGGTTCATCAAGCCATCAAACAGGTATGAATAGTATTCGAACGCGCCAGTGTTACCGATGTGGTTAGCATTGGCAGCATCAATACCAGCGGCCCAGGAGGCCACTACATCATTGGCATCCATCTTGGTGCCATCGTGGAACACAACACCTTCGCGCAGCGTGCAGGTCCAGACAGTTGAGTCGTCATTGGCTGTACAGCCGGTGGCCAACTCAGGCACAACATCGCCGGAGTCGATCGCGTAGGCCAAGAGTGTTTCCACTACTTGCTGGCAGGGAGCCAGTGATTCGCCATCGGTCTCGTCCTGGCAGAACAAGCTGATCGGCTCAGCATTCTGCATGAATACCATGGTGTCTTTGCCGGGATCAACCTTACCCAACAGAGGGGCACCGAAGGGGCGGAAGTGAGCGTTCTCAAGTGTGGCCAATGCGGCAGATGCAGATGCACCGTTGGCAATCGGAACCATGGGAACCAGTTCTCGAATAGCATTATTGGCCTCAACATAGAGGGCCTCAGCTTCAGCGGGGTCACCGATCTGAGATGCGGCTTCAAGCGTTTCATAAATCTCAGGATGTGGGTCACCGTACTGCGGGTTAGAAGCAGCAAAGTGGAAGTCCAGGAAGTTGGTCACGTGAGGATAGTCAGCACCCCAACCAAGCAGGTAGAAACCATCCAGGCGGCCATTGGTGGATTCATCGATGAACTCACCAGATTCCATCACAACAACTTCGGCCGTAATGCCAAGGTTTTCGGCCAGCTGGGTCTGGAATTCAACTGCAACCAGGCCGGGCTCGGGCAGGTAACCGCGGAAGACATCACGGTAATAAATCGTGGTCTCGAAGCCATCGGGGTAACCAGCGTCAGCCAGCATTTGTTTAGCGGCTGCGGCATCAAATTCGTACCAGGGCTCACCAACACAGCCATTGGGAAGGCTGCAGGGGGTGAAGAAATCGGGAACGACAGAGCCTTCAGCATAGAAGTTGTCGACGATGCGCTGGCGGTCAATGCCCATAGCAACCGCTTTGCGGACGTTGACATCATCAAATGGTGGGAAGGTGTTGGTCATTGCCAGATAGAGAACATTGGGATTGGCGACTGGCAAGAAAGTTAGGGTTTCATCTTCCTGTACTGTGGCGTAATCATCCGGGCTCAGGTTTGTGATCTGATCAACAGTGCCGGACTGAAGCTCGAGCAAGCGGGCTGCGCCCTCAGTTGCCCAGCGGAAAACCAGAGTATCGTAAGCTGGTTTTTCGCCCCAGTATCCATCAAATGCCTTGAAGGTAATGCTGTCGCCGCGTGCCCAAGTGTCAAGATAGAAGGGCCCAGTGCCGACTGGCGCGGAGAGCAAAGTTTCCTGACCTTCCGCATTGGCGTAAGTGTTCAGCCATTCCTGGGGATAAATGCCAAAGGGCGTAAAGGCAGCCTTGGCGGGGAAAGCAGGATCGGGCTTGCACATGGTGAACTCAACTGTCAGTTCATCAACAGCCGCAATCGACTTGATCTTTCCACCGTAGTCACAGCTATCGGCTGCAACGGACATCGGTTCGCTATATGCGATTTCTTCATAGGCTCGTTCAACGACTGCATCTTCAGCAGCAGGTTGACAGGCAGCCAAGACCATGCTGGCGAGAAGCAGCATGGAAACGAAAATAAATAGGGATCGGTTCTTCATTAAATCTTCCTCCAAAATAATCTTCTTCTTAGAAAAAACTGTATTCGAACGGGAAAAAATATATGGAATGCAATTTCCTCCTTTCTTGCAACTTACTATCTTTATAGTGGATAACCTGAATTATACGCTACTACGAAGCAGTGTCAAATTAATTGATGGCTTTTTTACGTAGAATGGCTCTCCCCAATATGCTATAATGCCAGCCATCTCAGCCTGGAAAATGGCTATTTCTCGATGAATTCAGCAAGCGAACTCACACAAGCCATCAAAACAGAAGCTCATCGCCTTGGTTTTCACCTTGTCGGTATCACTACCCCAGATCAGCCCTTGCATTTGGATAGCTACGAGCAATGGCTAGATGCAGGACATCATGGGAAAATGGACTGGATGGCCACCAATCGCGCTTGCCAGCGGCGCGCTAACCCGCGCCTGATCTTGCCAGAGTGCGTGTCGATTTTGGTTTTGGGGATTCTGTACAATGCCCCCCCTTCCGTCCCCCCCGATTTCGGGGGGAAAACAGGGGGGGTCGCATCTTACGCCTGGGGAGACGATTATCACGATGTGCTCCCCATCCGTTTACGTGCTTTAGTATCCTTTATCGAAGAAATAGTTGGTGAGAAGGTCCCCAATCGTTGGTACACCGACACTGGCCCAATTTTGGAACGTGAGTTAGCTCAGCGAGCGGGACTTGGGTGGATTGGTAAGAATACCAACCTGATCAACCCCAAAGTTGGCTCTTATTTCCTGCTGGCTGAGATTTTGCTGGGTATCGATCTGGTCCCTGATGAACCGTTCACGACCGATCACTGTGGATCTTGCAAACGATGCATCGAGGCTTGCCCCACCGATTGCATTCTACCCAATCGCACGATCGACTCCAACCGCTGTATTTCCTATTTGACCATCGAACTCAAGGAGGCGATTCCGCAAGCATTGCGCTCAAAAATTGGCGATTGGGTATTTGGATGTGATATTTGCCAGCAGGTTTGTCCCTGGAATATTCGATTTTCTCCCCCCGAGGGAGATCCGGCTTTCGCACCTCGCTCGGGGTTGATTCGGCCCTCCCTGAAGGATGAACTGCTCCTGGGCCCAGAAGAATTTAACCGTAAGTTCAAGGGCAATCCCATCAAGCGTACCAAACGGCGCGGATACCTGCGCAATATTGCCATTGCCCTTGGCAATATGGGAAACCCGACAGCCGTGCCGATCCTATCCGAAGCTTTGAACGATCCCGAACCATTAATTCGGGGACACGCTGCCTGGGCTTTGGGACAAATTGGCGCAGCCGAAGCAGCCGATGCCTTGCAATCTGCTGCTGCTCGAGAAGAAAACCGATTTGTGATCCATGAAATTCAAACCGCATTAATGACAGCAAAGGGGTCTGCAAACGCTTCATGATCAGAAAAGTATATTTCGTTGGACTGCTATCATTTTGGGTCTTCCTTTTAAGTGCCTGTCAGCGGACGGCGTTACCATCTGTACAAGAAGAGATCATTCACCCAACGCTGGCTGCTACTTTCACGCTCACACCTTCGCCAGTTCCCCCTACACAGACTGCTACAGCTACATCAACACCATCGCCAATTCCCCCAACACCTACACCTACAGCATCTTCACCACCCACCACAGTGCCGCTCACAGAACTGCTATTTACCGGGGCAATAGTTCCCGCGCGCTGCGTCCAAGAGGCCATCAATGAACGAGGCAACGCTGATTACATTTATGCCAGCATGAAAGAAATGATAGAAAAGGCAGACATTGCCATAGGCACGCTCAATGCAGCTTTGAGCGATTACCCTCCGCTCAAGGGCTGCGTCCAAACCTTCGTGCTTGTCGGGCGATCAGAAAACGCTGACGCTATGGCCAATGCGGGATTCGATGTTATGAGCGTAGCAACAAATCACATCAAGAATTGTGGGCTGCTTGATTGTGGAGATCGCGCCTTTTTCGACACCATGGCTAACTTAATTAGAGTAGGCATTGAACCCGTTGGAGCAGGGGCAAACTTGGCCGCAGCCATGAATCCGGTAATCGTCACCATAAATGGAATTCGCTTCGGGTTCGTTTCTTTAGGAGAGATCGAACCCAGTGCATTCGCTGATATCGCATCGCCAGGCATTGCAGAACTCTCCGAGAAAAACCTGCGCAGAGCCATCGATAACACCCATGATTTGGCAGATGTGGTCATCGTCTTGCCCCACTGGGGATCAGATTACAGCCCGACGCCAAACTATCGCCAGCTCAAATTTGCTGAGATCGCCACCGAAGCGGGTGCTGATTTGGTGATAGGCAATCACGCCCATGTCATCCAGGGCATGAAAGAATACAACGGCGTGCCCGTATTCTTTGGGTTGGGTAGTTTCGTCTTCGACCAAAGCTGGTCGTTAGAAACGCAGCAGGGCATTGTCGTTCGAGTGATATTCGAAGGGACAGAGTTCCTAAGTTTTGAGGTCATCCCTGTTCATATCGAAAAAAACGGCTATGTCTTTATTCCTGAAACCGAAGAAGCCGCTTCGATCCTGACCCGTTTCGAATCCATCAGCGACCAGATACCCTAGCTTCCGTTTCTCTAATACGGTTAGGACTTACGCAGTTGCCCCCCCAAGAGTATCTCCCCCCAGAATTGGGGGGCAGGGGGGGCTTACAACAGCACACTATTTTCATCTGCGTAACTCCTGATATTTTCGAACGCGAATCTATCTAGTGTGCCTATTACGCCATTTTTTAGGGAAGGTCACCATTCGCGGAATTCGTTTATTTACATCCTTGGCGTTGGTATCGATTGCTGCTACACGCTAAAGATATTGCATCCATAACATTGAACTTCGTTTCAAAGATTTCAGTAACATAAAGTAAGATATCAATAAGAAACTCGGAGATGCAAAATGGAAAACGATGTAAAGCATGTTGTCAGGGGGGAAACGCTGTTCGCAGGATTGCGAAAACCCATTCATAACCGAGAAGAACTCATCCCAAGAATTGAACTTGTCAAGGAAGCCTGCGATGAAGCGATTGCCGGCCCATTGATCCACATCTTCCGTTTCGATACCCCGGTATATGGTTTCGACTCGGAGATCGGTTTTCCTGTTTCAGAAAAAGTAAATAAAGGCGAAATCAAAACTCACACCTTGCGAGAAATGCATTTCTTCTCCAGCACTCACCGAGGAACTATTGAAACGCTTCGAGAAACTTGTGGCCAGAACTACGCCCACATGAGCAAAGTTGGCCTGGCGCCCGAATTGGAGTTGGTGGAAATCTATCATCACTATGACCCAGAGAATCAAGGAGCTAACATTATCGAAACACAGGCATCATTTTTGGCCTGGCCCGAGGTATACCGAGAACAGTTGCTGCGAGTTCTTGGCCCCAAGATCACTGCAGAGATTTGGGCGGGTGGTGAGAAAATCACGCCCTTCACTTTAGTTGATGAGCGAGCCGCCTGGGTTGCAGGATCGATTGAAAAATTGAAAGAACGCACAACTCTAGATCAACAATTTGATATCCTCTCTCGAGTGGCTTTAGTACGACCCATAGAAGATACCAATAAATTTATGCATATCTATCAGGAAACAGGGGATGTGAACGCAGTTCTCGAACTTCAGCATCAGGAGTTATCCGAAACCCCCACAGGTGGCTTTATCGATCCACCGAGGTTTGATGGAAAGGTACTCCATCTGAGCAAAGTGGCTTACAATCGCAAAGCCTATGACGAAGCCACCACACCTGAGGAAATTCGCAAAGCCTATTGCTTCTGTTCGCTCATTCGAGAGGCCATTGACCCCCAAGTTGACCCCATCTTTTGTTATCGCGCTGCCGGCTGGGCGCGTCAATTTTGGGAGCCCATTCTAGGAACGCAATTCAAGAGCTGTAGGATTACCCACTCGATTCTTCTAGGAGATAAATTCTGTGCCTGGGATTATGAGCTTGAAGAGGGTTGGGATAATTAAGTCTACTTCAAAAATATAACTACATAGATCATAGAGCACGAGCAGCTAAATATATTAGCGCCGTGCTAGAGCACCTTGCTCTATGTGTGCTCAGTGGTTAATTGATCTATAGATTTACAACAGAGTTTATATCGCTCTTCGAAAGGCTTGAATTCCCCACACAATTCCAAAAAAGGCCGTACAGGTCAGTACAATCGCGGCTCCCGAAGCAATGCTCAGATAATATGAAAAATATAGGCCAATAACCCCGGAGATTGAGGCTATTGTCGCGGCGATGACCATCATGATCGGCAGACGCTTGGTAAGCAAATAAGCCGTCGCTGCGGGAGTCACTAACATTGCAACCATCAAAGCCACTCCAACCGTCTGCAAGGAAACCACGATGGTCACAGCGATCAAGATCAGGAGCAAGAACTCCAACAGGCGCACAGGAAGCCGCAACGTGGCAGCCAAAACCGGGTCAAACGAGAGCACCATGAATTCTTTGTAGAAAGCCAAAATCGCCAGGAGCACGAATCCCCCAAAAGCGGCAATCAACCACAAATCCCCGCTGCGCACCCCCAGTACATCCCCAAAAAGAAAATGTGCCAGGTCGACGCTGTAGCTGCGTACTGTAGAGATCAGCGCAACACCCAAGGCAAATGTCCCAGCAAAAATAATGCCAATGGCCGTGTCTTCCTTGATCTTTGTATTACGGCTGATGGCCCCAATCCCCAAAGAACTCAGGATCGCCGCGATCAGCGCCCACCAAAAGAGCGGCTCCCGAGCACCTCCACCTACCAGATAACCCACTGCGATACCCGGTAAGATAGCATGCGCCAATGCATCACCAAAGAATGCCATCCCGCGCAGTACCACATATGTGCCAACAACTGCACAGACTGTGCCTACCATCACCGAGGCAATCAATCCACGCACCATAAAGGCATATTGCAGGGGCTCAAGGATAAAATCAATCATTGTGGTCTGATAGTCGAATGGTCTAGTGGTCGTTTGGCTATTTGACTATTAGACCATCCGACCATTGAACTACTCATCACAGCAAGTATCCCCCAGGGCGAGCACACCATCATCGGTGGGTACCAAATGCAAGTGACCACCATAGGCGGCTAATAAATTCTCAGGAACCAGCACACCCTCCGCAGGTCCAATCCCCAGCATGCGCTGATTAAGCAGCATCACCTGATCGAAGCGTTGAGCAGCCATCTTCAAGTCATGCAAAGACACCAAGACAGTTACCCCTTGTTTCTTTAGATCATCCAAGATTTGGAAAACTTCTTCCTGAGAGTTGACATCTAGCCCAGAAAGTGGCTCATCCATCAGCATCAACTCGGCCTCTTGAGCCAGTGCACGGGCAATGAACATGCGCTGCTGTTGACCACCAGAAAGCTGATTGATCTGTCGCTTAGCCAGATCGGTCAATCCTACAGTTTCCAACGACTGGTTGACAACCTCCCAATCGCTGGCACGCGGGTTGCGTAACAGACCCAACTGCCCCACGCGCCCCATCATGACCACGTCAGCCACAGTGACTGGAAAACTCCAATCGACCAGGCTGCGCTGAGAAACGTAGGCAATGCAAATGTGCCCGCCGGGGACATTGCCAAAGATCTCGATATGCCCCTCGGTAGGAGAAAGCACACCGGCAATGATCTTCAACAGTGTGCTCTTACCCGCCCCATTGGGACCCACAACAGCCAGGCGTTCGCCAACTTTTAATTCGAAGCTCACATCCTCCAGCGCCAGGCCGCTTTCGTAGCCCACTCCAAGCCCTTCAGCGCGCAAAATAGGCGCGTCTTCCCGATGGGGATGGCGCACTTTGGAGAGGTGCTGGGTAGTTTTTTGAAATTCTTCGAAGAGGGACATGGTGAATTTATGTCATTGCGAGCGAAGCGAAGCAATCTCCGAAATAATCGGGGAGATTACTACGTTGGCTGCGCCTCCTCGCAATGACATGTCAGTTTATTTTAAAGCATCCACAAACGCGGTGGTATTGTAACGCAAATATTCTAAATAGGTTTCAGCCTCACCACCCGATTCGCTAAGAGAACCCGTATAGACAAAGATCAACGCTACGCCAGTATCTTCGGCAACTCTTTCCGCAAGCGCTGGATTGACCGTATTCCCGACAAATACTGCCTGGACATTCAAAGCTGCGATGGCATCTTCGATCTGTGCCAAATCCTGAGCAGTGGGTTCAGCCAACGTGCTATACCCGGGGATCAGCGTGCCAACCTGCTCGAATCCGTATTTTTCAGCGTAATACCTGAATAAGGTGTGATCGGTGATCAGTTGGCGTTTCTCCACTGGAACCTGCGCCACCTGTTCCTGAATCCAGTCGTCCAGCTCTTTGAGTTCGTCCAGGTAGTTTTTTGCATTGACTTGATAGGTCTCGGAGTTCTCAGGATCAAGTTTACTGAGTTCTGCCTCGATATTCTGCACCCAAACCATCACGTTATTAGGATCAGTCCAGGTGTGTGGGTCCATGCCTTCATGGGCGTGCTCCTCACTCCCCTGGTCTTCCTCTTCATGCTCCCCGTGACCTTCATCATCGAACATTATAAAGTCAATGCCTTCAGAGACATGCACAACCTTATCCTCAGCGCCAGCGCTCTCGATCAGGTTATCCAGGAATTCCTCGAGACCAGCACCGTTGGAAAAAACAATCTCGGCTTCGGCGACTTTGGCGATATCCTGGGGCGAGGGGTCAAAACCGTGCGGATCGGTGCCAACCGGGAGCAGTACACTCAGATCGATCTGATCACCGCCCACCTGAGAAACCACGTCTCCGACGATAGTGGTGGTTGCCACGATCTTGAGTTTCCCCTGGCTAGAAGGCTGTTTGACGCCCTGACCACAAGCCGTCAGCAAAAGCGCTATGATCAATACAAATGGAAGCAAATATACCTGGTTCTTTTTCATAATTTTAAATTTCATTATCAATAATCAGGGAAATATCTTTTCCTTAATTTAAGAAGGATTGTACTGCCCAATTTTTGCCTGTCAAGAAGTCTCTACTCAAGTTGAGACAATAGATCGGACACCATTAGATTCTTCGCTGGTTGAGTAGCTCTTAAGTGAAGCGTATCGCCTGTACTGAGCTTGTTGAAGTGAAACCAATATGGGTGATAACGTGGTTTCGATACGCGTTCCTTTGTGCCTACGGAAGGCACTCAACCTTTAGATTGAGTCAGTCGAAATCAGCAAAGGGCTTTTTTGATAATAGATTTTGAGAATACCATAGATAAGCCACATTCACTCCTACCGTACGGTAGAATATGCCCCATGAAAAGAGCATTAGATTTTCTGGGTGCGATTGGTCTTGGTATATTGCTTGTATTCTTATTTATCGCCCTCCAAAGCATTAACTCTGGCTCCATAGCCATTCCAGATCAGCTATCACTTTTCACCACCATATTTTTGGGTATCTTCATCGAAGCTGCGCCCTTTTTACTCTTCGGCACGCTGGCATCCGGTATCGTAGAAGTGTTTTTCCGTCGCGAACAACTGCAGCGCTTTATACCTGGGAATCCCTTGTTGGGTGCGCTAACTGGGGGTTTGATGGGTTTGTTTTTCCCCGTTTGCGAATGCGGGGTGGTCCCCCTCACCCGGCGATTGTTCAAAAAAGGCTTGCCCCCATCTGTCGGAGTCGCCTTCCTGCTGGCTTCCCCGGTGCTCAATCCGATTGTCATCGCCAGCACTTACGCGGCTTACGGCTGGGGCCAAATGCTCTGGCTGCGCATTAGCCTGAGTCTGGTGATCGCAGTCAGCGTCGGGTTGATCTTTTCGATCCAGAAATACCCTTGGTGGCTATTGCAGCCAGGATCGATAGCTCCCATCATGGGTGCCAGCGAAGATACGCCAGAGGACACACATTCCTTGTCACTCGTGACCCGGGTTCAGCGAGTTCTACAATTGGCAGCCGAGGAATTCTTCGAAATGGGGCGTTATTTGACAATCGGAGCCATGCTGGCAGCCCTGATGCAGACCTTCATTCCCCAATCCGCCTTGCTTGGATTGGGTGAAGGGCCCTTTTCGTCCATCATCGTCATGATCCTGCTGGCGGTAATTCTCTCGATCTGTTCGACGGTAGACGCCTTTGTCTCTCTCGCGTTTCTGGGCACCTTCACCAACGGATCGATTCTAGCTTTTTTGGTGTTTGGTCCCATGGTCGATATCAAAAGCACCCTGATGTATTTGCAGGTCTTTCGAAAGAAGACCGTTGTCTATCTGATCCTGCTGCCCTTGTTGATGACCATCCTGGCAGGAGTGTTCTTGAATTACTATACTCAATTCTGAGGTTCGAATTATGTCTGCAAAGGTTTACCGAATTTTACAGGGGCTGATCTTGCTGGGTTTGGGTTGGCTGCTGTTCGAGAAGTTTTTTACTGGCAAATTGTATTATTACATTAACGAACGCTTTTTCGGGTTGGTCATCACTGCCGCGGTGGGACTCTTGATCCTCGGGTCTGTGGTTTTGGCTTATCGCAAGGAACACTTTCACCACCATGACCATGAACATGCACACGAACACCATCATGATGAAAGAGGTAATCGTTGGGCAACCGCGATCGTTGCTATTCCACTACTGCTGGGTTTCATCATCCCCTCTAAGCCATTGGACTCCAACGTGATCCAGAGCCGCGGGATTGCCAACGACGCTTTGTTCACATCCAGTTCAACCAATCAGGGCTTAGAACTCAGCGCTCCAGCAGACCAGCGCAACATCCTGGATTGGGTCAGGGCTTTCAACTATTCAGAAGATCCCCGCGAATTCGCAGGCCAGACTGCGGACGTGATCGGCTTTGTTTATCACGATCCCAGGCTGCCTGAAGATCAGTTCCTGGTTGGGCGACTGACGGTCACCTGCTGCGTTGCCGACGCTTTTGCCATCGGCATGGTCGTTGAATCACCTCAGGCGGCAGAAATGGCCGAAAATGCTTGGGTACATGTGCGAGGTGAAGTTCAAACCGTGGAGGTCGAAGGTCGCACGCTCCCCCTGATCATATCCGAGAGCATCAAGGGTACCGATCCTCCCGCCCAGCCCTATTTGTTTCCGTAAATCAATTTCCAATAATGAGAATCGACCGTTTTGACTACACCGTTTGGATAATCTGCCTGCTGCTGGCCGCTGCAATTGCCGGCCTGATTTGGGGCGGCAACCAACGTGGAGTAACTGTCTTAACTACAACTCCACCTGACGGTGGGCGGGTGGGGGTCAGAGGTCCATTGGTGATCCGATTCCCCCAAGCAATTGACCCAGACAGCATCCAGGGTTTGTTTTCCATCAAGCCGGATATATCAGGAGAGCTTATTGTCCAGGGTGATCAATTAGTTTTCTTCCCTGATCAAGCCTTTATTCCAGATGAAAGGTATACCGCCTCGCTGAGAGCAGGCACCGTCGTTCAAGATGGAAGACAGGTCACGCGTGAGTACTCATGGTCCTTTTCAGCACGCAAACCTGGGATCATTTATCTGGGTCACGAGGATAACGAACTTTATTACTCCCCCCAGACCGGTGGAGAAAGTCAACGCCTGACAAACACTGCTGGCAAGATCTTTGATTTTGCCCCATTCCATGACGGGACTCAAATCGCCTATTCAGTAATCAACGATGAGAAGGGCTTTGATATTTGGGTAATGGACCGGGATGGGAGCAGCCAGCAAATTTTGATCGAATGCAGTGTAGATCGCTGCTCAACCCCAGCCTGGTCACCGGACGGAGTGCAGTTGGCTTACAGTCGCATTGAAGCCCCCATAGGCCCTGATAAACCCTATGGTGCCCCTAAAATTTGGCTGGCGGATACTGACACCGGAGAGTCAATTCGTTTATATAACGACTCCCAAAAAATTGGCTACGGCCCGAAATGGGCACCCGATGGAAAGAAACTGGCCTACTCAGATGGCGTAAACAGCCAAATCATTGTGCTGGACGTTGAAACAGGAGCTGAATTCTATATTCCTAACCAATCTGGTCGCATCGGCAGTTGGTCGCCAGACGGCAGTCAACTTGTTTACAGCGATTTTTTGACAACCGATTCTGGAACCGTCGAAGTAATCAATCTGGTTGATTTTGATACGCAGGATATCATCAATCTACTCGGACACCGTCCTAATGAGAGTGGTTACAGCAATCCAGAATGGTCACCAAACGGCAAGTGGATCGCAGCACGGGCCAAGCCTAACCCCACAGATATCCATCATGAACTGATGATCCTGGATGCAGATGCCGCATACGGGTTTGTCCTGGTGGATGATCCCAATTACGCCTATCTCAACTATAGTTTTGATCCCACGGGCGAATACCTGGTATTTCAACGCACCGAACTGGGGGTCGCTTATTCAGCGCCTGAGATCCTGATCATCGATCTACAGTCGAAACAAACTATCTTATCGGTGCCCAGCGCTTCTTTTCCCGTCTGGCTGCCTTAGCATAGGTCACTCTTTCCACTTAATATTACATCCCAGGCTCGGTTTTTGGTCAGCACTGACAGGCTTCCCCGCAAGCATATTATCCAGCGCGGAGCGGATATCCGATCCTGTGACAGGGATATCGCTCTTGGGGCGTGAAGCATCCAATTGACCGCGGTATACCAATTTCAAATCTCCATCGAAGATATAGAAATCCGGTGTGCAGGCCGCTTTATAAGCTTTGGCTACGTCTTGAGTTTCATCATACAAATAAGGGAAAGGGTATCCCAACGCTAATGCATATTCCTTCATCTTGTCAGGGTGATCCTCAGGATAGTTTTCGACATCATTGGAACTGATGGCAATGAAAGACACGCCTTGGGATTGGTAATCATTGGCCAACTTGACCAGTTGATCGTTGACGTGTTTAACAAAGGGGCAGTGATTACAGATGAACATGATCACTGTAGCCTGTGTGGATTGCAACTCCTCGAGGTTTTTGATCTGTCCTGAAACCGTATCTGGCAAATTGAAATCTGGGGCAGCGGTGCCCAGAGGAAGCATTGTAGAAGGGGTGGCGACCATTTTATTTTCCTTTCGATGATTGATTTGGAATAATTCTAAAAGATACCATAGTTTCGATTCGCCGGGTGACCAGGTTGGCAATACTGAAAGAAATAAATGCGAAAGCCAGCAAAATCAGCGCCGTCAGGTAGGCTCCCCCAAGATCACTTTCCAAGCGCGAGTAGATCAGCAGCGGCATGGTCTGCGTGCGGCCTTGCAAATTTCCCGCGAACAAGATCGTAGCGCCGAACTCCCCCAAAGCCCTAGCCCAACTGAGCATCAGCCCGACAAATAAAGAATTTAAACTTATTGGGAGAATGATTTTCCAGAACGTCACCCAATGGTTGGCACCATCCACAGCGGCCGCTTCCTGTATTTCTTGATCGATGGCACTAAAACTGGCTTGTGCAGCCCGAATATAAAAGGGAGCCGAAACGAACACCTGTGCGATGATCACCGCAGCAGTCGTAAAGGGGATTTCCATATTCAAAGCGCTGAGAGTGCCACCCAGCAAACCAAACCGCCCGAAGGTCGACAGTAAGGCTAATCCGGCAATCACGGGTGGAATAACGATGGGCATTTCGATGAACAGCATCATGAAACGCTTGAGCGGGAAGTGGGTATGGGCAAATATATACGCCAGCGGTGTTCCCAAGATGAGGATAACCAGCATACTGATCAACGTTGTGCGCAGGCTCAACCAGACACTAGAAAAGATAGCCGGGTTGATGGCTGATGAAAACACTTCGAAGGAGAATGTGCGCCAAATCAGGGCAACGGAAGGTAGGAACAACAGCAGCCATAAAAGAGCAGCCAGCAGGAAAACGACAAGTCTGCCAGCGGAGAACTTGTTTTGGGTTTGTAGTGGGATTGACATGTTAGTATGCAATTTCTGTTTGGATGGGTAAAAATCCCCAATTTGCCAAAACATTTTGCCCAATTTCACTAAGCAAGAAATCAATAAAACTTTTCGCAAAATCTTTGGTTTGGGAATCTTTGATCATGGCGATGGGATAAGCTGCGACCACATTGAGAGAATCAGGGATGCGTATATTTTCAACCAGTTCCACGATGTCCGGCGTAATATCGGATGCGTAGACAATGCCCGCGTCGGCTTCGCCCAAAGCAATTTTCGTGGATACTTGTCTAACGTTGCTTTCCTCGGAGACAAGATTTGCATAGATTTTCGCCTGAGTTGATTCTGGTAATGCGCTGATGATTTGGTCAGCATAACCTCTCACTGGCACTCCCTCAACGGCCATCAATAGCGAAACGTCTGCATTCCCCAGGTCTTCCAGTGTCTGAATATCCGCCGGGTTGCCTGTGGGCACCACAATAGTTAGCATGTTAGCAGCAAACAGTCTCACCTCAGCCGAATCAACCCGTCCACTAGCTACAGCAATCTGCATCTGGTTTTCATTGGCAGACGCAAATACATCTGCCCTTACCCCCTCCCGGAGTTGGGCAGCTAATTGAGATGAGCTGGCAAAATTCATAACCAGGTTAACACCTGGATGGGCCTGCTCAAAAGCCCCTTCCAGCTCGGTGAAGCTATCGGAAAGCGACGCCGCCGCGAAGACAATCAATTCATCCGGTTTGCGGCCGTCGACCTCTGTAAATGACAGACAGGAGACCAAACCAAGAAGCATGAGCACTGTTATCAGCCAGGGGATAAGTGTAAGAGATTTTCTCTTCATCATAAATTGAAAGGGACGAAATCCATTTCTTGAACCGTGTCCAGCCATTCCAACATCGCCGAGACTTGCCCTAAACGAAAATCATGAATAGCACTTTCAAAGGATTGCTGCCCAGAGTAATCCAGTAGATTTTGCTGTTCTTCCTGCAACCAATCGCGGCAAGTGTCAATTTGTCCTTGAATGAGCTGAGTTTTAAAGTTATCCCCGGCCTGGATGGCAAAAAATAGCTTTACCAGGAACTCGAGCCTGAACTGACGTCCATTCTCGACCGGTTGAACAACCCAGGTTTGGTAGGCGGTTTCTCCATCCTCTGTGATGCGAAATACCTTACGCGCCGGCCGGTTTTCCTGGTAGATCGTATCCGCTTGAATCAATCCTTTTGTCTCAAGCCGGGCGAGCATGGCATATAGACGGCTCTGTTTGATGCGCCAGATTTCCCACAAGCCGGGAAGTTTGGAGAAGCGCTGATAGATTTCATAGCCATGGAGTTCTTCGGAATGCAAGAATCCTAGTAAGGCGACATCACTAACCATTATTCTTCCTTGATATTCATAATATGAATAATCACATAATGAATAATACCATGGCAAATGGCAGCTGCACAGCGATTGTCTCTGGATCATTGAAACCGCAACCAATAAGAACAATACATTTATCCATCCTCCCTGATGAAAAGGCAGGATGTTTTTGTTATTGGAAAGGGAAAATCATACCGATAGTATATATAGACAATATATTGATAAAATATTTTCAATATGATATAATCATATCAAATAATACTTAAACAAGGAAGTTGATGTGAAAAACTCTCGCTCTACCTGGACAAAGAACATTTTAAATCTGCCTTGGATATTTCCAGCGAAGAAGACATCTATTTGTTTTTGTCGACCGCGATGGTAACATCCTATGGCAGACGGTTGGTGAATACACATCCGAGAAAGCCAGCCAACTGCTTGAAGTTATAAAGTCACAACGCTAAGGGACATTAATATCAATGCTAGAGTCAGATAAGAGTGGGCTCATCATCCTGGAAAATCTACACAAACAATTCCTGGAAGGCGGCCAAAAGCGAGAAATCCTATGCGGCACCAGCGCCGCTTTCAAACGCGGCGAGTTCATCGCTATTCTAGGAAAAAGTGGCAGCGGCAAGAGCACGCTGCTGAATGTGATCAGTGGCATCGACCAGCCAGATCAGGGAGCCATTTCCATCAATGGGCAGACTCTCACCCAATTGGATGAGAATCAACGCACCCTCTTCCGCCGACAAAATATTGGCTTCGTTTTCCAATTCTTCAACCTGATCCCAACCCTGAGGGTCATCGAAAACGTCAGCCTACCGCTGGAATTAATTGGTGTGGAATTGAATGATGCCAGGGAGCAGGCCAGTCAAATCTTGGCTGAAGTCGACCTTGCCGACCGATTAAACACCTTCCCCGAAAGGCTTTCAGGTGGGGAGCAGCAGCGCGTTGCCATTGCCCGTGCCCTGGTACACGACCCGCTCGTCGTACTGGCTGATGAACCCACAGGTAACCTGGACGAAGAGACCGGCGCCCAGGTGTTAGTTCTGCTAGACAAACTTACCCGTCAAGCTGGCAAAAACCTGATCATGGTCACGCACAGCAAAGAGAATGCCGTTTACGCAGACCGCGTTTTTGAGCTGCAGGGTGGTGTTCTAGCAGAAATGAGTTAATTGCACCGCAGAGACGCGGAGTGCGCAAAGAATTCATTTATGAGAGAAAAATTACATATTTGTTGTCCCAGGAAATATTTCTCAGCGATCTCAGCATCTCCGCGGTAAAAAAATTAAAACTAGTTTATCGAAACCGGCTTGTCGATCCAAATCAACCAATGAATCCTTCATCTATTCTCCCGCGTGCTTTGTTTAATATTGGTTGGCGCTATTTAATCCGCCATTTCTGGCAAAGCGCCTTGATGGTCATTGGCATCAGTCTGGGCGTAGCTGTGGTGGTGGGAATTGACATGGCAAACCAGAGTGCCAGCCGCGCCTTTGATCTCAGCACTGAAACTGTAACCGGCCGAGCGACACACTACATCTCCGCCGGCTCTCAGGGCGTTGACGAAGGCATATACGCCAAGATTTCCCGCGCCGGCTTAGGTGTTGCTAGCGCACCGATCATTTCTGATTATGTCACAGCGCCCCAATTGGATGGGATCACATTACAGTTATTGGGTGTCGATCCTTTTGCTGAAGCGCCCTTTCGGAATTATCTGGTCGGCACTGGGGGCGTACCCGTTGCCGACCTGACGGCATTCTTAGCCCGCCCTGGAGGAGTATTGGTATCTAAAAACCTAGCCGAGCGTTACAATTTGGGGTTGAACGACCAGTTCGAGATATATTATGCTGGACGCAATCTGCCTGTTAACGTAGTTGGATTGCTCCAGTCTGATGGGAGCTTGGGGGGCAGAGCACTAGATGGCATGCTGTTGATGGACATCGCCACCGCCCAAGAATTGACCGGCCGCCTGGGTCATCTGGACCGCGTCGATCTCATTCTGCCTAATGGCGATCAGGGCAACCTGAACGCAGTTCAATCCCTACTCCCGCCTGGAGTATTGATACTTCCAGTAGAAGCGCGCAGTGGAGCGGTGGAACAAATGACGGCCGCCTTCCGTCTCAACCTGACAGCTTTGAGCTTGCTGGCTATGGTTGTGGCCTTATTCTTGATCTACAACACGATGACCTTCTCTGTGGTGCAGCGACGCCCTTTGTTTGGCACTTTGCGCAGCCTGGGCGTCACTCGTAGAGAGATCTTCGCCATGGTTGTTGGCGAAGCATTGAGCATCGGAATCGTAGGTGCAGCTTTAGGGATCATCATTGGCATCCTGATGGGGCGCGGCGCCGTCGGGCTGGTATCACAGACCATCAACGATCTCTTCTTTGTCAGCACCGTGCGGGATGTGCCTATCCCCATTGGCAGCCTGATCAAAGGCGGCCTGCTGGGGATCATTGCTACGGGCGCGACTGCCGCCTTCCCCGCCTGGGAAGCGGCCAGTGTTCCACCGAGAACTGCACTTTCTCGTGCAAACCTAGAATCAAAGGCTAAGCGCATAGTCGGCTGGTTAGGCCTGGCTGGTGTATTGGTGATCTTGGGCGGCATTGGCATCCTGGCCATCCCCTCAAAAAGCCTGGTAATCAGCTTTGCAGGAACCGCGGCAGCAGTAATCGGTTTTGCGTTACTCACACCCATTACCACCAACTGGATGATGACAATTGGTTCCATTCTGACCAGCCGTATTTGGGGTGTACTGGGTCGCATGGCGCCGCGCGAAGTAGTCAACTCTATCAGCCGAACTTCGGTGGCCGTTGCCGCGCTGATGGTAGCCATCTCCGTGACCATCGGTGTCAGCCTGATGGTGGGCAGCTTCCGTTCCACTGTCGAAACATGGATGAACCAGATCCTGCACGGGGATGTGTATATCTCTGTACCCGGCGCGACCTTCAGCCAACAGCTCAAAGCCATCGACCCAGACGTGATCGCCATTTTGGAAGACCACCTTGATGTTGCACGAATTGATCTGCTCCAAGGCGCCACTGTCGACTCTCCAGATGGACCGATCCAAGTCTCGGCCAACAACAACCCCAATGATGATATCGCCCAGCTTCTAGTGGACAGCAAATACCCAATCAACGAGATCTGGCAGGTTGTCCAAGATGGCGGTGTATTGGTATCCGAACCCCTGGCCAACCGATTTGATTTACCAAAACAAGGCGGCGAATTGTCGCTCTATACATCACAGGGATTGGGTACCTTCCCCATTGCGGGGATTTATTACGATTACGCTTCCAGCCAGGGAAAAGTCATCATGTCTCTGGAGATTTACCAGCAAATTTGGGCGGACCAACGCATCTCGGCCGCGGCCTTGATCCTCGAGCCCGGTGTGGATGCTCGCTCCCTGGCTGAGTCTCTCAAAATTCAGCTGGCTGCTGAGCAAAGCCTGTTGATACGCGCCAACCAGGATTTACGGGCTACCACCTTGGAAGTCTTCGACCGCACCTTTGCCATCACCGGCGCGCTGCAATTGATGACCACAGTTGTAGCCTTTATCGGCGTGCTAAGCGCGATGATGTCCTTACAATTAGACAAACAGCGTCAGCTCGGTATTTTGAAAGCCATCGGTTTGACCGCCCGCCAACTCTGGCAACTGATCACCTTGGAAACGGGCTTGATGGGCGCAGTCGCCGGAATCCTGGCCATGCCCACCGGCTATATATTGGCCTTGATCTTAGTATACATTATTAACCGGCGCTCTTTCGGCTGGACACTGCAAATGCACATCACGCCTGAGCCCTTTGTCCAGGCTTTGGTTATCGCTGTTCTGGCTGCCTTTCTAGCAGGCTTATACCCGGCCTCCCGCATTATCCAACGCAACACTGCCGAGGCGATCCGCTTCGATTGATGAATAAGACAAAACTACTTTTCGGAATATTGCTTATTGCACTGGTCGGGTTAGCTCTTGCTTGGGGATTCACACGCCGCGCCGAATCGCTTCCCCAAACCCCTACAGCCAATTTCTTATCCAGCTTGGAAGGCCCAGCAAATTTCCAGCGCGCTGAGGGACCACGCCAGTGGAGCTTTCCCGAAGACTTTGGCCCGCATCCCGACTATCAGACTGAGTGGTGGTACTACACCGGCAACCTGCAATCAGAAAATGGGGCGCGCTTCGGCTACCAGTTGACCTTCTTTCGACGGGCCTTGCTCCCAGAAAGTACGCGCCAAGAACGCACCTCAGCCTGGGCCGTTGATCAAGTTTATATGGCCCACTTCGCCCTTACGGATGTCTCTGGCGAAGAACATTATGCTTTCGAGCGCTTCACACGTGGCGCGGCAGGTTTAGCCGGTGCGTTGGCTGACCCCTACCAGATGTGGCTGGAAAACTGGGAGGTATCGCAAACAGCGATTGGCGAATACCGCATGAAGGCGGAAAAAAACGACATCAGCCTGGATTTAGCTTTGAAAGATGTCAAAGGTCCAGTATTCCACGGTGAAGATGGCTATAGCCAAAAAGGACCCGAAGTAGGAAATGCATCTTACTATTTCAGCCAGACGCGCCTGGAATCGGAAGGCGTTGTCAAAGTTGCCGGCGAGACTTATCCGATGACAGGCCTAAGTTGGATGGACCACGAGTTCAGCACCAGCGCCCTCTCCGATGGTCAGGTCGGTTGGGATTGGTTCTCGATTCAGCTGGACAATGACAGTGAGTTGATGGTCTTCCAAATCCGGCGCGCGGATGGGGATATCGACCCCTTCTCCAGCGGGACCTGGATCAACGCAGGAGGCAATACCACACATCTAGATCAGGATCACTTCCAAATCCAGGTACTGGATACCTGGCAGAGTGATACCAGTGGCGGGGAATATCCCGCCAGGTGGAAAGTGGTCATCCCCTCCCTCTCCATAGACCTGGATATCGAACCTTACCTGGCTGATCAAGAAATGAACGTCTCTTATGCTTATTGGGAGGGTGCTGTGAAAGTAAGCGGCAGCGTTGAAGGCGAGACAGTTAATGGTGATGGCTACGTTGAGATGACGGGCTACACCGCCTCGATGGAGGGCGAATTCTAGCACTTTTCGTCGAAGCAGGGTGTGCCTTAGAACTATTAGGCCGTGTTGACATTTGGGGATTTCTCTCTAGAATAAGCTGTTTTCGAATTGTGCTCGTTTCTCTAGAAGCTGTCAGAAATGTCAACACTACCTAGTAAACATTGAATAAAACTGAAGGGATAAACATGAATAAAGCAGAAAAAACAGCCTTAATCTCTCTCCCCATCATCATTTTAGTTGGTGTGGGCCTGGCCCTGGCTGGCAGCCAGGGAGGGGCGAGATTTGCCGGAATCCCCGTCTTTGGCATTGGGGTTGCCCTGGCATTCGTTATGAATTGGATTGCCTTTATTCCGGCTTACATCCAACAAACCGAGAAATTCTTCGACCTGATGGGCGGAATCACCTTCATCACAGTTACCGTTCTGACGGTCATCCTCAGCCCCGTTGTGGATGGTCGTTCCTGGCTGCTGCTGGGAATGGTCGTGGTTTGGGCATTGCGCTTGAGCCTGTTCCTATACCAGCGCGTCCACGCAACCGGGGAAGATCGCCGCTTCAGAGAGCTAAAGCCATCTATTCCGCGCTTCCTGCTGACATGGACGCTGCAAGGCATTTGGGTTTCCTTCTCATTGGCCGCAGCGCTGGTGGCGATTACATCGGAAAAACGCCTGGCCATTGGGGCTTTTGCCATCATTGGATTCCTGGTTTGGGCTTTCGGTTTCATCTTCGAGGTGATTTCAGATTCACAAAAGAGTAAATTCAAGGATAACCCTGAAAACGAGGGCAAGTTCATCAACACCGGTCTTTGGTCCTGGTCACGGCACCCCAACTATTTTGGCGAGATCGTGCTGTGGATCGGAGTTGCGATTGTAGCTCTGCCCATCCTGCAGGGCTGGCAGTGGGTGGCGCTGATCTCCCCCGTCTTCATCACCCTGCTGCTGACCAAGATCAGCGGCATCCCCATGCTGGAAAGGCGCGCCGACGAAAAATGGGGCGACCAAGAGGATTATGAAGATTACAAAGCTAGCACATCAATCTTGATCCCCTTGCCGCCATCAAGGCGTTGAAAATTTACAAAGAAACCGAGTTTCAGTGAAAAACTCGGTTTCTTTTATTAGGTAGGTTTGTAACCAAATTAGCCGTCGTGATTCTTTTGCATCTCTCCGGGTTCGACCACTTCACCGATAACATCGATTGAACCCGCATTTTCAAAGAGTAGTGTAATCTCTACGCTGATCCCCAGTTCAAGAGGTTTTTCTTTGTCAATGCACATGATGTGCAAGCCGCCTTTTTTGAGTTCAACTGTTTCGCCCGCCGGGATAATGATCTTACCACCTTCCACAGGCTGCATTTTCATCACATCGCCGTCCATAACCATATCATGTAGCTCGACAACCCCGCAACCAGGCACTTCGGCACCAATCAGCGCATCGTCACTGTCAGTACTATTTTTGATCACCAACCAGACTGAACCGGTCGTCGAGGGCAGCGTGAGATTAGCACGTACATTTTCAACTGTTAGTTCACCAGAAGATGTCGAGCAGGCTGCCAGCAATAGCATCAATGGAATTAATAAGAGCAATTTTTTCACAGGTTTCTCCTTTTTGGTCAATTTAAAGAAGACTCTACTGCAGTAACTCAGGCAAAACAGAAGCGTTGAGCAACAAAAA
>CAYQQX010000016.1:0-46482 GCA_964419495.1 uncultured Anaerolineales bacterium | reverse complement strand
TTTGTTGCTCAACGCTTCTGTTTTGCCTGAGTTACTGCAGTAGAGTCTAGGATGCTAAACGGATTTTACTACCCTGTACGATATCAGCAACCTACATCTTTGTCAGTTTATTGATTTTTTAAGAAACTCCCAAGGATCTCATCGAAACCCGAAAAAAAATTATCATTGAAAGAATAATACAACAAACCTCCTGCAGATGCAATCCTTTCCATCCAGCAGGAGGTTTTTCTAATCAAATTCTATGTTGCGTAGAAACTAAAGGAGCCTAAATATCCAGGTTGCGAACTTCGCGGGCGTGAGTCTGGATAAAGCGGCGACGTGGAGGAACAGCAGCACCCATCAGCATATCAAAAGTTCGGTCTGCTTCTGTTGCATCTTCAATCGAAACCTGCAAAAGGGTTCTTTCTTCAGGATTCATCGTTGTATCCCATAGCTGAACTGGGTTCATCTCACCCAAACCCTTATAGCGAGACAAAGTTGCTTTGTCGTCCGTCACACCCATTTCCTTAAGAACTGCGTCTTTCTCGTCTTCAGTATAAGCATATTGAGATTTCTTGCGATAACTGATGCGATAAAGAGGTGGTTGGGCAATATAAAGATGTCCTGACTCAATCAATGGCTGCATGTAGCGGAAGAAAAATGTCAGCAACAAAGTGCGAATATGAGATCCATCGACATCGGCATCTGTCATGATGATGATGCGGCCGTAGCGCAATCCTTCTAAGTCAAAGCCTTCCCCAATTCCAGTACCCAATGCTGAAATCAATGCCTTGACTTCGTTATTGTTTAAAATTTTGTTCAAACGGGCGCGCTCAGTATTGAGTATTTTACCTCGCAAGGGCAAAATGGCCTGGAAGTGTCGGTCACGACCCTGTTTTGCAGAGCCACCAGCCGAATCACCCTCAACGATATACAGTTCAGTTTTCTGTGGATCTCGTTCGGAACAATCAGCCAATTTTCCTGGAAGCGTCAGGCTCTCCAAGGCAGATTTTCGGATAACCAAGTCTCGAGCTTTGCGAGCTGCCCGACGTGCGCGTGCCGAAGTCAGGCACTTTTCCACAATGGTCTTACCCGCCCGGGAATCTTGTTCCAAAAACATTCCAAAAGCATCATTAACTACCTGTGTTGTAACTGACTGAACCTCAGGATTCATCAGCTTAACTTTAGTTTGACTCTCAAACTGGGGGTCAGGGTGCTTGATGCTCACAATGGCAGTCAAGCCTTCACGCGTATCATCACCCTTGAAGTTAGGGTCTTCATCTTTGAGCAGTTTCTGCTTCTTGGCGTAATCGTTGATTGTGCGGGTAATTGCTGAGCGCAATCCTGTCAAATGAGTGCCACCATCCACGGTATTGATGGTATTCGCAAATGCGTAGATCGATTCGGCATAGGCATCCGTATATTGAAAGGCGACATCAACGGTCATATCGTCGACTTCTTTTTCTACGTGCACCACTGGATGCAGTGTTTTGCGATTTCGATTCAGATACCTCACAAAAGAACTAATTCCACCTTCAAAATAGAAGGTCATTTCTCGATCTGCGCGCTCATCGCGCAAATGAATATTGACTCCCTTGGTGACAAAAGCCATTTCTCGAAAACGCTGCATCAGCGTAGAGTATTTATAATCAAAATCGCCCACGAATATGGAATCGTCGAATTTGAAGGTTTGTCGCGTACCGGTTTCCGTCTTGGGGGCTTTGCCAACGACCTCAAGTTCTTTGACTGGCTTACCACGTTCATACCGTTGATGATAGATCTTGCCATCGCGTTTCACTTCGACTTCAAACCATTCTGACAGCGCGTTCACTGCGGAAAGACCAACACCATGAAGACCACCAGACACTTTATAGCTGCCATCCCCAAATTTACCGCCGGCATGAAGAACTGTCATCACCAGTTCCAGGGCAGATTTTCCTCGCTCAGGGTGAATATCTACAGGTATGCCTCGGCCATTGTCGGTGACGGTCACGCTACTATCTGAATGAATGATCACATCGATAGCATCACAAAATCCAGCCAATGCTTCATCAATCGAATTATCTACAACCTCATAAACAAGGTGATGCAATGCGCGGATGTCCGTACCTCCAACATACATACCTGGACGTCGGCGAACAGCTTCCAATCCTTCTAATACTTGAATATCTTTTGCCTCGTAAGACAGGTTATTGTTTTCTGCCACGAAAGCCTCCCGTTTCCTCGAATGAATTTAATGATATTTCGCGATTTGACTTTTTAACTCATGTTACGCACAGGTAGCGAGGTTGCGTAACATCAATTTTTAACTTTTATTTTCTAAACTTTTGAGCCATTGATCAGCTTGATGGTAGTAGATGAAGCTAGCTGACAATAAGCCCGTTGCAACAAATCCATGACCAAATACACCAATAAGTGTGAGCCAAGAGTCTTCGGGTGGAATTCGCCATAACATATCAAGCCCTTGGCTTAAAAGCATGATGGATAGAAAAAATGTTGCCGTGTTTGGCAGGGTCATCCTGGTAATTTGCAAACTCCTTCGGATAGATGCCCAGGCGGCATTCTGATTAACAAAAATGCCATGTGGAGAAAATAGCAATGGAAAGGCAACCCAAAGCAATAAACTTCCAAACACCAACACAGCGAGGGGGCCAATAGGCAATCCCACCAGTGCGAACAGAGAAACTCCGCAACTCACTGGAACGCTGATGCCAATCAGAAGCCCAAGCCATACAAATGCAAGCAAGATCACTTGGCCACCTGTGCGCGGCCACTGCACGAGTGCTTTCAGGGGTCGAACTTCATCATAAATAGCGGCTTTACTTACCATGGAGAAATAGAGTGCTCCGAAAATCAGGCCCACCAAAGTAAATAATCCAGCCAGAAGTAGCGCCAATCCTAGAGAAGATACATCAACCAGAACAGGCTCACCTCCTGGGATTTCAATGGGGAGATTGGTAGCGATCAAACTTGGGATTCCCACAGGGTAAGACCGTAAGGTGATCAACAAATTGAAACGCTCTGCCATGAGCGCATAAATGGTTTCCGCTGTCTCCACCATTTCAGCAATTTCAGGCAAATCATTAACGGAAGGCAAAACAGAAGCCATCCAAGCTTCAATCAATGATTTCAACCGCAAATGAGGAGCAAACCAGATGATTAAATCCAACCCAACAGGGAAGAGAATCAGCGCAATATGTTTCGTGATGGCGTCAAAACCGGCAATCAAGGTCGAAAAAATTCCTGGAGGAGCCGGAGCCGCTTGTGTATTGTTAGTCTCCATCAAAAGAACAATTGTACCATAAAACCACTCTATCAAGGCCCCCCCGCAAAGGTGGGGAGTGGTTATTTTCGTGGTGGTCATTATTCAGAAGGCACAAACTTTTCTATTGTCATTCCGAGTGAAGCGAGGAATCCCAGGCATCCTGCTTTGCTTGATAATTGCTTGGTTTCAGGGATTCTTCACTCCGCTGCGCTGCGTTCAGAATGACACTTATTCCATTGGATTTTGTAAAACACCATGATATCGACCACTCCCCAAAGGTGTTTATTTCATCGCTCAATTGACTTTCCATCAATTTATGCTATTCTAATTTTCAGGAGGATTCGAATGAGCTCTCAAACGAATATACTCAAGCAATCTGACATCTTTTATGGTTTATCGCAAACGCAATTGGAACTTGTAACCAATATTTGCATGGAGCGTTCTTTCAATAATGGCGATATCATTTTCTTCGAACACGCCGACAGCGACGAACTCTATGTAATTACGCAAGGCAAAGTCGAAATATTAATCAATCCCAAACTTGCAAGTGGGGATTCAGGTGCAATTAATGAGCTAGTTTTAATTGCTTCACTACGCAGGGGTCAATCCTTTGGGGAAATCGCCCTCGTGGATCAGGGATTACGGTCTGCTACTGCGCGAGCGGCGGAAGACAGAACTAAATTGCTCGTAATTCAAAGTAAAGAACTCAAAAATTTGTGCGATATTTATCCCCAGCTTGGCTATCAACTGATGTTCAATTTGGCCGCTGACCTTTCGATGAAAATGCGCAATACTGACCTCCGAATCAGGGAAGAATTGCTCTACAGTCAAAAGAATAAATAATTCATAAAAGCCAATTAGTGTGTCTTGACCATATAATTTCGTACTTGTAGAATCTTGATGTCTTAATTTGGGGTGGTTGCGCTGAATGAGCATCGAACTTGCTAATTTTGTGCGTTTGCTTCCAGAGGCCACTCCTGAGTATCATTCGTAAACACATGAAAGGAGGCAACAGCGATAATATCAAATTTGTTTCGTTCCCTATTCCCAAGAAAAGTTTCCTATCCATTTTTTCACTTCCGAGGAGGAAGAAGTATGTCAAAGCGAAGTTTTATTATAGTAGGTCTGCTGGTTGTTGCCAGCATGGCGTTGGCTGCATGTGGTGGACCGGCCTTCGAATGCGAAGACCCCATTGGTTGTGTAACCTATGGCGCCGATGAACCCATCCGCATTGCTTCTGCGCTGGTAATTTCCGGCCCCAACACCGACTTGGGCACTGACTCACAGTACGGTGTTGAAATCGCCATTGATTTCAAGGGCGAGATTATGGGTCACTCAATTGAGCTTCAGGCCGAGGATGATGGCTGCTCCGCAGAGGGTGGTCAGGCCGCTGGCCAGAAGATCGTCTCTGATCCAACAATTGTTGCCGTTGTCGGCACCAGCTGCTCCGGCGCTGGCGTTCCCATGTCCGAGGTCGTTTCTGAGGCTGGCTACGCGATGGTATCTCCCTCCAACACGTCACCTGCCCTGACTGACCCTGAAAGTGCCTGGAATCCTGGCTACTTACGCACCGCTCACAACGACAAGGTGCAGGGTAAGGCTATGGCTGATTTCGCTTACAACGTCTTGGGCGTAACCAGTGCTGCCGCCATTCATGATGGTGACCCCTACACCGAGGGTTTGGCCGCTGTGTTTGCTGCTTCATTTGAAGAGTTGGGCGGAACCATCGTCGAGTTCACCGCAGTCAATAAGGGTGACACCGACATGCGACCAGTTCTCTCTGCTGTTGCCGCTGCTGGACCTCCCGAACTGCTTTACTACCCCGTCTTCACCGCCGAGGGTGGCTTCTTGACCAAGCAGGCCAAAGAGGTTTCCGGTCTCGAGGAGACCGTTCTCTCCGCCGCTGACGGCATGATCTCCGATGCAGCCATCGAGGCTGTTGGTGAAGCTGGCGAAGGCATGTACTTCTCCGGACCCGATCTGTCATTCACCGGTGGCCTGTACGAAGACTTCATCGCCACTTATGAAGAGAAGTATGGCGCCAAGCCGATCTCAGTCTTCCACGCTCATTCCTTCGATGCCGCGAACATGATCTTCGCCTGCATCGAGGAAGTTGCCGTGCAAGATGGCGATTCGATCCATATTGGTCGCCAGGCTCTGCGCACCTGCCTGTATGCCACTTCTGGCTTCGAGGGCATCACCGGCACACTGACCTGCAACGAATACGGTGACTGCGCTGATCCCAAGATCTCAGTGTCGCAGCTCAACGGTGGAGCTTACGAGCGCATCTGGCCCTAAGGCTTATAAGGCCAATCGCAAATAAGTAACCAATAAATTAGGGATGGGTTCATGATAAAATCAGCGAACCCATCCCTTTATGTGAGAGAAGAGGAGTTAATCCATGCTTCGACGCCTTCAAGATATCAACGTTCTTGATCTCGTCCTTTGGGTTTTCCGTGCAGTTATCATAATTGTGGTTGTATGGGGGACAATCGCAACGATTATTGAAAACCCATACCCGGCAACTACCTGGACAGAAACGATCATCGCCGGAATTGCGCAGGGCAGCCTGTACGCCCTCATCGCAATTGGTTACACGCTCGTATATGGTGTACTATTCATGATCAATTTTGCCCACGGCGAATTTTTTATGTCAGGCATTATGACAGCCACTATTTTTCTGGCACAACCTATGGGCGAATCTGGTTTCTTAGATACGTACCCCTTCATTAGTATCATATTGATAACCATCGTTACAGTAGTTGTCTCCGTAGGCATTGCCCTATTAACCGAACGAGTCGCATACCGCCCCCTGAGAAAAGCCCCCCGCCTTGTTCCACTCATCACAGCGATTGGGGCTTCTTTCTTTTGGCAAAACTTCATTAGAGGCTTGTATGGTTCTGAAGTTAAGCCGTTCCCCCAAATGCAGATCATGGCCGGCAAAGTTAATGTGGCGGGATTTCCTATACTCAAATCCCACATTGTTGTCATTGTTGCTGCGATCCTAATGCTGATTGGGTTATATCTTTTCGTAATGAAAACAAAGACTGGTATGTCAATTCGAGCTGCAGCAGAAAATAAAGACGTCGCTGCGCTCATGGGTATCGATGTCGATAGAGCTGTCAGCACTACATTTGCCCTCGGTTCTGCAATGGCGGGAATCGCTGGCATTCTTTATGCCTTTGTGTTCCGGCAAGTGCACTTCTTCATGGGCTTTATTCCAGGAATTAAAGCATTCACTGCAGCAGTGTTGGGCGGAATTGGTAGTATTCCCGGGGCTGCATTAGGAGGATTGTTCTTAGGAATGTTCGAATCTGTTGGACCTGGATTATTCCTCGAGGGGTTAGGAATTCCTGCACCCCACCAGCTCAAAGATGTTATTGCCTTTACAATGCTCGTCTTAATCCTAATCTTCCGACCACAAGGCATTTTAGGCGAACGACTGGCCGAAGAGAAAGCGTGAGGAAACTACGATGACTGATAAAAAACGCATCGACCTTCGTGAGGTTATCAATCAAGGGCTTCTCTCCGGTCTAGTTGCCTTAAGCCTCTGTGTTATTGGCTTTATTTCCCTGCTTGGTGAAAGAGAGATGATTGCGGGCCTATTTACTATGGGGCACGTATTCCTCTTCGCAGCATCAATTGGGTTTGCATCCATTGTGGCAGAAAAGATCAAAACTGAGGGTACGGGCAAAGTTTTAGGCTACGGCTTTTTGATCGGTGTCGTTACCGCCTTCCCACTAATTGTATTGATCATTTTAGCCACATCCTTTGATATCCGCCAATTTTTGGTCAACGTTTCCCCAGAACTCATCCACCTGCTTACATTTGGGCAAAATTTAGTTGTGGGAAGCATAATACTTGTTTTGGTAACTGGCCTTCTAAGCTTGCTAGCAGCCGGCCTTCGAATACTCCCCAAACAATGGCAGGTTCCCATTACAAGTGGTTTGGGTTGGATGTTAATTTTCGGTACATTTTCCGAGATTTTGCTCAGTCGAGTTCGGGCATTCTTCGGACGCGGTGTTGCAAAACTCGTTTTCTCTGGTAAGGCTTTGAATCCTATTACGGCTTTGCTTGTCTTGTTAATCGCTGCTGGGATTGCCTACTGGAATTTGAGGAGAAAATCCAAACTAGGGCAGAAAACTGAAGAAGTGTCACCGGAAAAGCAACAGAGATCGCAAAGAATTCGAGTTGTTATTGGAATTATTTCTCTGCTGATATTGCCATTGCTTCTAGGTACCTATCTCACAGAAGTAATGAACAACGTAGGAATCTACGTCCTGATGGGTCTGGGTCTCAATATCGTTGTAGGATTTGCAGGACTGCTCGACTTAGGATATGTGGCATTCTTTGCCATTGGTGCCTATGTCATGGGTATTTTGACATCTGAAGGGCATCTCGGGTTGGGCTTTACATTTTGGACAGCCCTGCCATTCAGCGTGCTCGCATCTACTCTTTTCGGGGTCATTCTGGGTATCCCAGTGCTGCGCATGCGTGGCGATTATCTGGCCATCGTTACCCTCGGGTTTGGAGAGATCATCCGCATTCTGGCTCTCTCTGATATGCTGAAACCCTTCATTGGAGGAGCCCAAGGGGTGCTACAAATACCAAAACCAAGCATATTTGGCTTTCAACTGATAAAGCCTGAAGCGTTATTTTATATCATCCTCATTGGAGTGCTTCTAGCGGCCTTCATCTCTTGGAGGCTGCGAGACTCACGCCTGGGACGGCAATGGATGGCACTGCGCGAGGACGAGACTGTCGCTGAGGCAATGGGAATCAACCTTGTAAATACGAAACTATTAGCCTTCGCTACAGGTGCAGCGTTCTCTGGTCTGGCTGGAGCGATTTTTGCAAGCAAGTTGACTTCGATTTTCCCCCACAGCTTCAACCTGATCGTTTCGATCAACGTGCTCTCACTGATCATTGTGGGCGGGATTGGCAGCTTGCCTGGCGTTGTTGTTGGAGCGCTCATCCTGGTTGGTCTCCCTGAGTTGCTCAGAGAATTTGCGGAACATCGCCTGTTGATGTACGGAGCTCTGCTGATTGTAATGATGTTAGCAAAACCTGAAGGGTTCTGGCCATCCGAAACCATAAAACGCGAACTTCATGCTCACGAAGAGTTTGAAGCGGGCAGCAGCGATTAGCATTCATTGAGAGGATATCACTATGCTTGTCCTATCTTCAAAAGGTGTTACAAAACAATTTGGCGGCCTTGTGGCAGTCAATCAATTTGATTTCGAGTTGCCCGAAGGCAAAATCGTAAGCATTATCGGTCCCAATGGCGCTGGAAAAACAACTTTTTTCAACTGCATCACTGGTTTCTACGAATTCGATCATGGGACAATAGATTTCAACGGAACAATCGTAAATGGAAAATCTCCTGACCAGATCACTCGTCTTGGAATCGCTCGAACGTATCAGAATATTCGCCTGTTTTCCAACATGACTGCTATTGAGAATATTCTGGTCGGTCGCGAACGCCATTACAAGACTTTTTGGGCCGAAGCAATTTTCCAAACAAAACGAATCAAAGATGAAGAAGCCGAAGCAACCGAAGAGGCTATTCGCATCTTGAACTTCGTTGGTCTCCAGGGACTGGGCGATCAATTGGCCACAAACCTACCTTATGGTGCACAGCGACGTTTGGAAATTGCCCGAGCGTTAGCCAATGAACCCACACTCCTACTGTTAGATGAACCAACAGCAGGCATGAACCCCCATGAAACTTCCGAGATGATGCGCTTCATTCAGCATTTGCGAGATGAGCTTGGTATTACCATACTGCTCATCGAACACGACATGAAAGTCGTCATGGGCATCAGTGAAGATATCTCAGTAATGGACTTCGGCATGAAAATTGCTGAAGGGTCTCCTGCTGAAATTCAACGCAACCCTCGGGTTATTGAGGCGTATTTGGGCCGCGGTGCAGCCGCTCAGGCATGATGGAGAAAAACTATGGCATTGCTTGAAGTCAATAACATACACGCATACTATGGAAATATCCAGGCACTGAGAGGCATTTCCTTAACCGTTGAAAAGGGCGAGATCGTTTCCCTCATTGGTGCCAACGGAGCTGGAAAAACAACCATCCTGCGGTGCATTAGCAGGTTGGTTGGTCTTAGAGACGGCTCGATCACTTTGGATGGCGAAGACCTCTCCAAATTCAAAGCCCATGAATTAGTTTACAAGGGCATCGCCATGGTGCCTGAAGGACGTGGTGTTTTCGCCAAACTGACTGTCGCAGAAAACCTTGAAATGGGTGCTTATTCACGAGATGATCAAGATGGAATTGATGAAGATCGTGAACGTGTTTTCAACTTGTTCGAGCGCCTTAAGGAACGCCGCAACCAGGTCGCCGGCACCTTATCTGGCGGTGAGCAGCAAATGCTGGCAACCGGTCGGGCTCTCATGGCTCGCCCCAGCCTGATGCTGATGGATGAACCTTCTATGGGATTGGCACCCATCCTGGTTGAGGGTATTTTCGAAACCATCGAAGAGATTAATGCCGAAGGTACGACCATTCTCCTGGTTGAGCAGAACGCCACAATGGCGCTTCAAGTAGCTAACCGAGGCTATGTGCTACAAACCGGAGAAATCGTCCTGGACGATACGGCAGAGAATTTACAAAAGAACGAAATGGTTCAGAAGGCTTATTTAGGTATCGAATAAACCCCGTTCGTCAACAGAATTTCCAAAGCGCAGTAGTGGTAGAATTACCCCTCACTGCGCTTTTTGGTTTCACAATAAGGGATTAAAATATGCAAATTCTTAATGCAGATGATGTTCAAAAGGCACTGCCCATGGATGCCGCCATTCAAGCTGTAAAATCTTCATACGCAGCGCTCTCTGCCAATAAAGTTGAGATGCCCCTGCGAGCTCACCTTCCCATTCATCCTGAAGAGGCTGTCACATTAATCATGCCGGCTTATGTTCAAGCTGAGGCAGATTCGCTGGCCGTGAAAGTTGTGTCGGTATTTCCCAAAAATCATCAACTCAATCTTCCCATGATCAATGCTGCGGTACTGGTGCTGGATGCAAAAACTGGTGTTCCACAGGCTGTTCTCGAAGGGGCTACACTGACCGCCATCCGTACTGGAGCCGCATCAGGCGCATCAATAGATATATTGTCCCGCAAAAACAGTAAAACTGTCGCAATTTTCGGCGCAGGTGTACAGGGTCGCACCCAACTAGTGGCAGCCTGTACTGCTAGATCGATCGAAACTGCCTGGATATTTGACCCGGATACTGCCCAAGTCGCTGCTTTTGTCGATGAAATGGCTGGACAAGGACCGATTCCAGATGACCTCAGGGTTGCTCCTACACCCGAAGATGCCATTGCCGAAGCAGATATCATCTGCACTGCCACAACGGCCTCATCTCCTGTGTTCCCCCACCAAGCCGTCAACCCAGGCACACATATCAGTGGGGTTGGCTCTTACACTTTAGAGATGATCGAAGTTCCCCCAGATATCACGCAGCGCGCTAACGTCTTTGTGGATTCACGCCAGGCTGTCTTGGATGAAGCCGGCGAACTTGTATCAGCAATAAATAAAGGCTTGATCAAAAAAGAGGCCTTTACAGAAATTGGTGATGTTATCAACGGGGTTGCACCAGGACGTGAAGACCCAGATCAAATCACTTTCTTCAAATCCGTCGGAGTGGCCGCTCAAGATGCCATGGCCGCTCAATTAGCTCTCGTCAATGCGAAAAAGCTCGGTTTAGGTCAAGATGTACCCTGGTGACGCTTAATATAAGAATAAAAATGATTAGATGTCACGTATCAGGTGCTATGTGTCAGGCATGATCAAATATGAGCCATGTTTACAAATGTCAAATAATGAGTTGAGTAAACTGGGAACAAATCGGTGGCCTCAAACATTCCATAAAAAAGAAATCTTGAAGATAAATACTTGATACTGAAACACGTGACACTGGAACACTCTTATGCCTTCTGCTGAAATTATCACCATAGGAACCGAATTGCTTCTCGGTGAAGCCGTCGACACTAATACCCGCTTTATCGCCCGCAATTTGCGCGATGCCGGTGTTGACCTTTATCGCACCTCGACGGTGGGCGACAACCACGAACGCATTGCTCAAATTATTCGCGAGGGAATGCAGCGTACTGATATCATCATTACCACGGGCGGGTTGGGTCCCACCGTGGATGACCCTACACGTGAGGCAATTGCGTTGTCAATGGGGGTCGAAACAGAATTTAGGTCCGAACTGTGGGAGCAAATTCAGGAACGCTTTCAGCGTTATGGACGCACACCGACAGAAAACAATAAACGACAGGCCTATGTTCCCCAGGGCGCAGAAGCTATTGAGAATCGAGTTGGTACAGCTCCAGCATTTGTTTGCGACACTAATGATACTGTGATCATCGCGCTTCCCGGCGTCCCGCGTGAGATGGAATTTCTGATGCGAAGGAAAGTAATGCCCTTTCTCAGAAAGCGTTTTGATCTCCAGGAAATCATCAAATCACGGCTGATACACACATCCGGTGTTGGCGAATCTGCTATTGATTCACGTATCGGCGATCTCGAAGAACTAAGCAATCCCACTGTAGGGATGGCCGCTCATGCCGGCCAGGTAGATGTTCGCATAACCGCCAAAGCCCAATCCGAAGCTGATGCAGATCAATTGATTGCCGGTGTAGAAGCACAACTTCGCCAAAGGTTAGGAAATTGGATCTATGGTGTGGATAAGGAGACCTTAGAGGGGGTTGTACTTGAAACATTGGGAGAGTTAAATTTACGGTTAGCGGCAATTGAAACAAATTTAGATGGCCGTCTCCTCAGAAGATTGGCAGGGAAAGGTGAAACGTTTTCTGGGGGCGAAATTATTCCGAGCCCAATAACACCAGATGAGTTGATGGAAGCAACAAAAAACACTTGTCAAGCGCATCATGCTGATGTATGCTTAGGAGTCATGCTGGTTCCAGGAGAAACACAGCAAACCATGCATTTGGCTGTAACCACACCCAATATTGAAAAGCAAATTAAGCGAACCTATGGTGGCCCCCCTCAAATGGCCCCTCTTTGGACAGTCAATTTGAGTTTGGATTTCTTACGGAAATTGCTCATCGAAAAATAACTCATTGAGATCAATTTACTCCTTGCATTCGAACAGCCAGCCCAAATAGGACTGGCTGTCCTACAATAATTAGAAAGGTATCATATGCCGAAAAATATAGATCTTTTACTAACCAACGCCATTGTGCTAACGATGGATGAAGACTTCGCCCAATATGAGCCAGGCGCAGTCGCAGTAGAGGGAGATAGCATCGTTGCCGCTGGGCCAGCAGAAGAACTCAATACAAAATTCACAGCAAAACAAACAATCGACTGTGGCGGCAAAGTGCTCATGCCCGGATTGGTCAATGCCCACACCCACGCCGCCATGACTCTGCTGCGCGGTCTGGCCGATGACTTGCGTCTAGATGTGTGGCTTCTCGGATTCATGATGCCGGTTGAGCGTGAATTTGTCTCTCCTGAATTCGTGCACCTGGGGACATCATTGGCATGCATTGAATTCATTCGCTCTGGGATTACTTGCTTTGCAGATATGTACTACTTTGAAGAAGAAGCCGCAAAAGCGACTGCCGAAATTGGCTTGAGGGCTCTATGCGCACAGACTGTGCTCAAATTCCCTACGCCAGATGCCAACTCCTATGAAAAGGCACTCGAGGCTTCCGAAGATTTCATTAAACGATGGAAAGGACACCCGTTGATTGTACCCTCGGTTGCCCCCCATGCCCCTTATACCTGCACCGAGGATATCCTTCAAGCCACGGCAAAAATCGCATCATCCAATGATGTACCTCTCCACACACACTTGGCCGAGACTCTGGTAGAGGTGGAAAACTCTCAGGAAGAACATGGCATGTTGGTGATCCCATATGTGGAAAAGCACAATTTATTCGATGCCAAAGTATTAGCCGCCCATTGTGTGCATGTTGATATTGGTGAAATTCACACTTTACTCAAACATAAAGCGGGTGTTGCTCACAACCCATCCTCGAACCTGAAATTGGCATCGGGCGTTGCCCCAGTGACCGATATGCTAAATGCGGGTCTGGACGTTGGCATTGGCACGGATGGTCCCGCATCGAATAATGACTTGGATATGTTCGAAGAGGTTCGCCTGGCTGCATTAGTTGCCAAAGGGTTCTCTGGCGATCCCACAGTTGTACCTGCCAAAACCGCCTTAGCCATGGCAACTCGGCTGGGAGCAAAAGCTCTGCATATGGGAGATATCACCGGCTCAATTGAGGCAGGCAAAAGAGCTGATTTGATCCTGGTTGATATTTCCCCACTGCACAACGCGCCTCGTTTCCGGCGTGACGCGGATGGCGTCTATGCGCAGCTTGTTTATGCATCCAAAGCCACTGATGTAACTGATGTGATGGTCAATGGTCAATGGCTGATGCGCGAACAAGAATTGCTGACAGTGGCTGAAGATGAGTTGCTCAAACGTGCGAATGAATATTCCAAGAAAATTGACGCGTTCCTGATCGAACGAGAACAATCCATGCACTCAAAGCTGATTGCTATCGGAGGCGCCTTGGAGCAAGAGAGCTTCGAGGTTCAGGTCAAAGTACGCGTGAAAGATCCCGCTGCCATCATCAACAAAATCAAGCAATCTGAGTTGGATATCCTTCACCACCGCCATTACCATGAATATGACACTTATTTCCAATTCGATGATCCAGCCCAAGGGCAACTCCGCTATAGGGAGGATGAATTCATCGATGAGAAGGGAGATTGTAGTAAAGTCCGATATCGTCTGACAATGATCGGTCAAACTCGCGAGCGGCATTTCCCCAGCGATGTGTTGCTATCACGCAGCCGCTTTATTGCACCCGCAACGCACAGTTTGCGATTTTACAAGGAATACTTCAAACCTACTTCGGAAACCTTCATCGAGAAAGATAGGTTGCGCTGGCGCGTTCTCTTTCAGGGCATCGAATTCTATATCAACCTGGATCGTTTAGACCAACCCAACTTAGGGACGTTCTTAGAAGTCAAGAGCCGCACATGGAGTCAACAAGATGCGGAGAATAAGGCAGAAATCGCCGAGCAATTAATTTCATTCCTGGGTGCGGAAAAAGAAAAAATTGTCACCAAAGATTATACTGAATTCGTCGCGGATGCATGACCGCACTACATAGATGAAAATCGCCGTACTCGCAGATATCCATGCCAACTATCCAGCCCTGTTGGAGGTTGCTAATCATGTAGAGAGTTGGGGGCCTGACTTAGTCTTCGTAGCGGGAGATACTGTAAATCGCGGACCACGACCCATGGATTGTCTTCAACTTGTGCAGGAAAAAATTGCCAGCGCGGGGTGGAAAGTTATACGCGGGAACCATGAAGATTATGTCATCGTCCACTCGCAGGATGATGCCCCTCGAGAAGGTCCTCTATTCGATCTGTTCTACTACAGTTATTGGACATATGAACAACTGGGTTGTGACACAACTGCTCTCGAAGCAATGCCTGAAGAGTTCAGCCATAAGGTGGCTAATGGTGGAGAATTTCGCGGGGTTCATGCTTCCATGCGAGGTAACCGTTGGGGGATTTATCCTGAAATGGCAGATCGAACTCTAAAAATGTTGATCACCCCTCCCCCAAGGGTTCTGGCAGTCGGTCACACTCACCGGCCTTTGGTTCGAAAAGTTAATCAAACACTGATAGTCAATGCCGGGTCTGTAGGTTTGCCGTTTGATGGTGATCAGCGGGCAGCTTATGCACAAATTCAGTTATCAAATGGAAATTGGTCAGCTAATATTATTCGCCTTCCCTACGACATCGCCACAACCAAGCAAGATTATTTGGATACAGGTTTCCTGGAAAATGCTGGGCCGCTAGCTAAATTGATCCAACTGGAACATGAACACTCTCTCTCTCAACTATATCAGTGGGTGAGTCGTTACATGGATCCAGTGTTGGCCGGAGAGATCAGTGTGGCTGCTGCTGCCGAGGAATATCTACAAAATCCAATTATCAAACCCTATTGGTAACAAATCATTGGATATTTTAACTATATTAACCGCGTGGCAGAATCATTGGGAGTCGAACCTGAGGATTTCATTCAACCCTGGGGGCAAGTGAAATGAAGGTTATCTACGATGGGGAATGTGCTGTGTGTTTGTCGCTCAAGGACTATGCTGAAAAGAGAGCCGAAAGCGAAGATATCGAATTTATCCCCTATCAGTCTGAGGCCTTCGAAAAATTCGTCCCTGAGCTTTCTAGAGAACAAACCAGTCAAGCGCTTTATTCATTTTCAATGTGACAGTAACACCACAGGTTACAGAAAAGATAAATCTGTACTCTTATT
The DNA here is from genome assembly GCA_964419495.1 of uncultured Anaerolineales bacterium. GTDB lineage: Bacteria > Chloroflexota > Anaerolineae > Anaerolineales > UBA11858 > NIOZ-UU35. The sequence goes on along the minus strand of CAYQQX010000016.1, from coordinate 30,890 downwards.
TATCCATCATTGCCATTCGTATTGGCTAATCGTAATCCATATACTCGGCGGCAAATCACCCCTGGCTGAACCCCACTCCCAAAATGCTACAGCAGGAAGACCAGCCTCAACAGCTGCATCCATGAATTCTCGCAGTTCGCTAGATGATGGCTTCCAATCACCCTCCACAAAGGCCGGCCCAATAGGGATGATATCAATTTCTGGGTCGAGCTCTTCAAATTCCAAAACAGATCTAATCAATTGCTCTCGAGGATTATCTGCCAGAACCCAAAATACCTGCGGCATCATATAATCCACACCCTCTAAGAACTCTTCAAAGGGGAACGGAGCATGGTAGTTGGGGAAGCGGTATGAACTCAACCCAATGGGTACATCGGGCAAATTTACCTGCAAGGTGTCCATATAGGTACTGGCTGCCTCATCCTTGCCTTCTAGTTTGAACTCGGCTTCGGCATTTACCACGAAACCATCCAAGCCTAATTCTAGAACACGGTTACTTCCAGCAATGGCTTCTTCCTTGGGATCATCTCCATAAATATATTGCCAACCCCAAACTTGAATTCCTTTAATGTGTAATGCGTCGATGGTTTGCGGCAGTAAGTCGCGGCCCTCTTCGGTGATATGACGATAATATTGATCGCCATCGGCAACCTTGATAACCACAAAGGATAAATCTGCTTTGACAGCTGCTTCAGCAATCGCATCTGGGTCGCCACCTTCTACATCTTCCAGCCGCCAAATAAACATACCTTTGCCCGAGACTTCACTCTCAACCGCTAGGGGCACAATCGAAGTTTGTACCAAGTTGATCAACACAAGATTCTGGGCACAATCTTCTGTAGTATCAAAGGTGATCGGATCGCTGAGCGCTTGCCCTTCGTCACCGAACAATTGAATAGAGAGAGTGCCCGCTGAAGCAATGGGCGCATCGGCAAGTTTAAACTCAAAACCGCTTTCCCCATAAAGGAGCGCAGAGCCTGATAAAACTAATTCGTTAATCTCTGTATCGCCTAAGGTACCTGTAAGGCTGACACCCAGGTTAACAATTGGAGAGTCTTTTTGATCGAAAACCTGTCCTGCAACACCTAACCAGTTACAGCCCAATTCTGGATAGGCGATATTGGATAAATAGGCTGGAACACCAGCCTGAACCTCAAACGGTTTCTCGGGTTCAAGCGTTGCGGTTAAGGTTGGGGCGGCTGTCGGTTCTCTTTCTTCCTCTGGCGTCGCTGAAACAAAAGCCTGCGTCAATAAGACAGCCACCGTTCCAGTGCGGTCTGCGGTAGGCGTGAGGGTAACGGTAGGCGTGACATTTAGAATTTCTTCAACTACAGCCGTAAATGTTCCAACCAAGGGATTGGAAGTTTGTGTTGGCTGCGGTGTATCCAACGGTGACTCTGCGCCTTGAGTGAGCAATTCACTAATAATTGTGGCGTTTTCGCTTCTGCGAGTCATTTCGATAGACTGATCAGATTGAGTGTAAATCATCGAGGCAAACCAAAAGGTGAGCCCGATGAATATGCCAATTATTGCCAGGCTGATAAAACCTTTGAGTTGTGCCGATAATTTATTCCACCAAGATAAATACGCAGGAAGTTCTTCTGCTTGAATCTTTGATTCTTTAGGGGGATCCCCCAAGATTCTTTCCAGGGTTTTGATCAACCGGGCAACATCATCATCGAAACTAGCGTGATCAATCACTATTCCCTGACGCCGCGTCAAGGACTTCAAAGATTCGGGTAAATCAGTCGAACTTGGCATGATTGCCCCACTAACCAAGGCTGGGATAACCCGGATCTTACGTTTGAGGGCGCTTTCGATTTCCAGGCGAACAAAATCTTCGGGCTTGTCGAGGCGCCGATTGCCTTCTGCATCCTTGGCATTTAACCAGCGCCTACCGATGAGAACGATCTGAACTTTACATGAGCCAACTGCCTTTTCGATCTCCTCGATGAAGTCAGTCCCCAGATCGATGGCACCTATATCCATGAAGATTCGATCTGCACCAAAGCGAGCCTTTAGGCGGTCATAGAGACGACCCGCATAGCCAGCGCTATCTCCTCTTCGGTAACAAATGAAAATTTGATCGCTCATAAATTACAACTCATCTTCTCGATAATATTGCTTTTCTTCAGAATGATAGAGTAATTCACAGGAGGGACAAAACCACCACAAGCGATTCTCACTGCGCGATAATGTCACGTTGCAATCCCGGCAGATGTATGCAGTGCCTGGAATCGGCGGTGTTATTTGGGCGGCAACCTTGGGGGGCTTAATATCGGCAAAAGGTTCTTTTGAGAGCAAAATGACCCGACAAGTTCCCAATTCCCAACCAATAACCCTACGAGCATCGTCGGCAGATTGGGCTTCAACTTCCCAGATTTCACCTGTGTCGCGATGTACAACCCGGTAACGTGGCATTCATCTGTCTCCTCGAAAAAAGTATATCATGATATTTGGAGTAAATATGGGCTATTTCACCCGTCTCCACTGTCATTCCGAAAGAAACCAACTTTTTCACCACTCCCACAATATCAGTTATCAAATTGCCGGTATGGATCATGGTATACTCCGCGCCTATGAACGACATCCTGAGCTTCACATCTCAATTAGCCCAAAGAACGGGGGAACTTCTCCAAACCTATTATCGTCCCAGCGGAATCACTACAACCATAAAATATGATCGCACGGCGGTAACGGATGCAGACTTGGCAGCTGATACGCTAATCAGCGAAAGCATCCGAGAAAATTTCCCTGAGGATGGCTTACTCACTGAGGAGGCAGATACCACCTACCCCAAGGGAAAATCTGCTGTTTGGGTTGTAGATCCTTTAGATGGGACAACGAATTTCAGCCTGGGCTTGCATTATTGGGGTGTCGCTATTGCCCGTTTGGTGAACGGGGAACCCGACACTGCGGCGCTCTATTTCCCCATATTGGGAGAGCTTTACACTGCTCAACGTGGCGAGGGAGCATATCTCAATGGGGAACGATTGATTGCCAAATCTCCAAACGAAAATCAGCCTTTTACATTCTTTGCCTGCTGCTCCCGCTCTCATCGGCGCTATGATATTAAAATCCGGTACAAGACTCGCATCTTGGGGTCAGCAGCATATGGGTTGACTACCGTTGCACGTGGGAGCTCAGTGTTAGCCTTTGAGGTAACGCCTAAAATTTGGGATTTCTCTGCCAGTTGGTTGGTGGTCCAGGAGGCCGGAGGGGTGATCCAGGTCCTCGATGGTGATTCTGCCTTCCCACTCTCTCCAGGTATCGATTACGCCGGAAACAGTTTCCCCATCCTGGCGGCAGCCACCCCAGAGCTTTGGTCTGATGGTCAAAGTAAAATTACACCAAATCCGTAACCTTTGTACGCAATTCTCATCAAATTATTTAATGGATGTTACACAACCGAAATATAAATATCCCCAGGAAATAGGGGGTGGGGGCGAATCCCCACCCCTTATTTATTGGACTTTCTTGATACGTGTGCGTAACATGAGTTATTTAATTCAATCAATCAGGAGTAAACAATGGAATATCGTTATTTAGGTAAATCTGGTTTGCAAGTATCGGCACTATCATTTGGTTCGTGGGTCACATTTGGCAATCAGGCCGATGAAGATCTGGCCTTTGAACTGATGAATACTGCCTACGAAGCTGGGGTCAACTTTTTCGACAATGCTGAAGCATACGCTGGTGGCGAAGCCGAAAAATTGATGGGCGCAGTAATCAAGCGAGCCGGCTGGAAACGCTCCGACCTGGTCATCTCGACCAAAATATTTTGGGGCGGACAGGGCCCCAACGACCGCGGCCTTTCCCGCAAACATATCGTTGAGGGCATAGATGCTTCGTTAGCGCGCCTGCAGCTAGATTATGTCGATTTGGTTTTCGCCCACCGTGCTGACTTCCACACCCCCATGGAAGAAACCGTGAGAGCGTTCAACCATCTTATCGACCAGGGCAAAGCTTTCTATTGGGGCACCAGCGAGTGGAGTGCCACAGAGATCATGGAAGCCCATGCCATTGCTCGACGAGAGCATTTAATCCCGCCCCTGATGGAACAACCCCAATATCACATGTTCCATCGCCAGCGCTTCGAAGTGGAATATGCCCCGCTTTATGAAGAGTTTGGTTATGGGACAACTATTTGGAGCCCGCTAGCCAGCGGTTTGCTGACCGGAAAATACAACCAAGAGACACCCAAGGACACGCGCCTATCGCTAAAAGGCTATGAATTCCTACGCGGCCGCTTCGAGGGGGATGAGGCCCAAAAGAATATCGCCAAAGTTGGCCAGATGTTACCCATCGCTGAAGAGTTAGACTGCAGCATGGCCCAATTAGCTTTAGCCTGGACGTTAAAGAACCCTAATGTCAGCACAACCATCACTGGTGCATCCAAAGTCGAGCAGGTAGTTGACAATATGAAAGCCATTGACATGGTCGAGAAACTGACTCCCGAGGTGATGGGACGCATTGAGACGATATTAGACAACAAACCTGAGCAGCCAACGGATTGGCGCGGGTAGTCTATCTCATAATAGTATACGGAATATTTTTGGGGATTTGTCAAGAATGCGTTGGTGAACTATCATTCCGAGCAGCAGGCGAGGAATCCCTGAAAATTTACTTCCCCCTCAAGGAACGTTTTAGGGATACTTCGTCGCTGCGCTCCTCAGTATGACACATCAAAACTAAAGTAACCAGTTATCCGAGATTTGGTAACTGGTTACTTTTTTTCCTGGTATGATATCCCCGTTATGACAACTCCCTCCCCGCCTGCCTTCCATTTGATGACCAAGCCGCGCGGCGCGGTTTGCAACCTGGACTGTAAGTATTGCTACTTCCTGAAGAAAGAAGAGCTTTATCCAGGGGTCGAACTGCGCATGAGCGATGATGTGCTGGAGTCGTACACGCGTCAATATATCGAAGCGCAGCGCGTCCCCGAGGTGACTTTTGCCTGGCAGGGTGGCGAACCGACCTTGATGGGGCTGGAATTCTTCGAGAGAGCGGTTGAATTTCAAAAGAAACATCGTAAACCGGGCATGAAGGTCATCAACGCCCTGCAGACCAATGGCACCATCCTGGATGATGAATGGTGCGCTTTCTTCAAGGAGCACGACTTTCTCATCGGCCTCAGCCTGGATGGACCTAGAAAGTTGCACGACAAATATCGCGTCGACAAGGGCGGGAAAGCTTCTTTCGATCGCGTGATGGAAGGTCTTGACTTTCTCAAGAAGCATCAGGTGGAGTTCAATATCCTCACCACCGTGCATGCCGGCAATGTTGAACATCCCCTTGATGTTTATCGCTTCCTACGTGACGAAGTGGGAACCCAGTTCATCCAGTTCATCCCCATTGTGGAGCGCAAGAACGATAGTGGCTACCAGGAAGGCTTCAAGGTCACCAAGCGCTCATTAACTGGGAAGGGCTACGGTCAATTCCTGATTGCCATATTCGATAAGTGGTTGCGTCAGGATGTGGGCCGGGTTTACGTGCAAATCTTCGATATTGCTCTAGGGGTGTGGTATGGCCAACGTGCAGGGCTGTGCATCTTCGAAGAAACTTGCGGATTGGCTCTCGCCATGGAGCACAATGGCGATCTATATTCCTGCGACCATTACGTTGAGCCGAATTTTTTCTTAGGCAACATCGACCAGGAGAATTTGATGGATTTGGTCGCATCAGATGAGCAATCCCAGTTTGGATCAGCCAAACGCGATAGGCTGCCGCGCTACTGCCAGGAGTGTGAAGTGCGCTTTATATGCAACGGCGGTTGCCCCAAGAACCGCATCCGCCGAACACCAGACGGTGAAGAGGGCTTGAACTTCCTTTGCCAGGGGTACAAGACCTTCTTCAACCATATCGATGAACCTATGAAGGTCATGGTGCAGCTTCTACGGACGGGTAGACCCCCAGCGGATGTAATGAAAAATTAGGTCGGATTCCACTTTAGCAATCCGACCTGTTTCATTTTCGATACTTTTTCGTTTACTCAGTTATTTTCATCGATAGAATACTCTGCAAAGATAACTGTGGTTTGGGTTTTTGTTTCGATTTCTTTGGCCAATTCTTGAAGTTCATCCAGTGTGAAGAAACTTTCATCATCAGCAGGTCTTCCCAATACAAGATGTGAGATTTGCGGATCATTGGCAACGTCAGTAAGCTCTTCACGGAGCTTGCCATGGCGAATCAGCATCGTTGATTTCACACCTTGCTCCTTGGCCCTTTCAACGGCCATAAGCAGCAAGAATTCGGCCATATGATCCATCTCACGCGCAATCACATCCCGACGGAAGGCGCGTTCGGTTTTATCCATGAAATCTATGTCAAAAACGAATAGATACAGCAATTCGGACTCCTGTTTCTTTGCCAACTCAATCGCTGCATCCTGAGTTTGAACGCTTGCTTCACCACCTCGTATTGCGCAGAGTATTTTAGCCATCTCCTGTCCTCCTAGAATTTCCATAGGATGTACAAAGAACCTAAGAACATTGAAATTAAAGCTGCGGGAAACCCTACCTTAATGAAACTACGGTAGGAAATGGGATATCCAGCACGCTTAGCAATCCCGGCTGTGACCATATTGTTGGTTGCACCAATCAAAGAGTTATTCGCTCCCAGAGCGGATCCCATGGATAAACCATAATATAGGGCATTCCCTGCCCCTGGTATTGCCTGAGTAAGAAACCCAACCACAGGGAGTAAAGCTGCCGTAAGCGGGATAGTCGGCACGAGAAGACACATTAAACCCGTTCCCCAAATCACTGCCAGAATAGCAGCCAACAGGTTCCCAGCAACCAATTTATGAATACCCACGGCAATCATACTGATCAAGCCGACTTCCTGTACTGCCCCAACAATCATGAACAAGGCAATGAAGAAAAGCAATGTAGACCAGTCAACTACCCGAAAGATCTCATCTACATCTGAGCTGACCACAACTAAGGTAATAGCCGCGCCGATCATAGCAGTCACAGCTGGTACAAGGTGGAAATTTTCACCGAAAACAAATAGCAGCAACGTACCGATGAATACAATCCCGGCCTTTCGCAAATTATCCGGCTCGGTGATGCGGGCATTTTCTTTGAGCAGATTCAACAAATCCCGCGAATCAGTCTCATCGGAAAGGCGGTAGTCAGATCGAAAGATTAACAGAACATAGACTGTTACCACTACCTGGACAATCAGCACACCTGGAGTGAGGTCGTTCAGGAAATCAGTGAAACCTAACCCGGCGTAAGAACCGATCAAGATGTTGTTTGGCGTTCCGATCAAAGTAGCAATTCCGCCCACATTGGAAGCTAACATTTCAGGGATCAGTAATGCCAGCGGATTGATCCCCAAAGCCAGGGCGATCTGGATCGAGATCGGCGCCATCAGCAGCATAGTGGTTACGTTATCCAACAAAGCCGAGGCAACCGAGGTAAAGAGCATCAGAATCACAGCCAGCAGCCATATCTTTCCACGAGAGATTCGGTAGGCTTGATAGGCAATCCACTGGAATATACCCGTGTGCTCTATGGTGCCGACGATGATCATCATCCCCATCACCAGGAAGATCACGTTGAAATCGACATAACCAATGGCGCGTTCGAAATCGAAAATATATAACTGATCGCCCATCAGGCTGATGATGAGCAAGAGACCAGCTCCTAACAAAGCCGCTATGGTGCTGTGAAGTCGCTCAGTAATGATCAGTGCCAGAACAGCAATAAATACAAGGGTAGCAGCCCAAAAGCCAACGGTTATCCGTCGCTCCATTTCAAAATCAGGCACTCGCAGTGCTGTGCCTTCTCGCAGCGCCGCGAGTTCTTCCACAGTAGCATCCCAGGATACAGTTTGAAAGTGATGATGGGACATTTCCAGCCTCAGATCTGTCAAATCGCCGGCTGGAAAATCGAATAAAAAGACCCCATCGTGATTGGTTTCGAATTCGTAATCCGGGGCTGAATGACCATCAATGAAAACCAAAATTTTGGCTTCTTGAATAGACTGCCCTTGAAGATCGACCAGTCGTCCAGTTAATGATTTTTGATCTGACTCCTGGGCCAAAGCTGTCGCTGGTAATAACAAACTGATCAGAATTATTGCAAGCAAAAATAGCCACCCCATGCGCTTCTCAAATTGGGGCAACCAGCTTTCGAAATTTCTCACCAACTTGGAGTTTACAATTGGATTGATCACAGTATTAACCACTCCAGTAATTAATCTACGTTCGTCAAAGACTCCAGTTCTCCGGAGCATCTCCCGTAGTTTTTATCATATTCCAAAAATTTATGCTACCAGAATATTATGTGGATATTATTAATATTTCGGTTTGATTTCAATCGGCTTCTTCCCCAAATCTGACTAGGATTTCGGCATTTCAACTTTTGGGATTCTGCGTATGTGAGATTTATCAAAAATTATACTGAATAACCTGGGCTAATCGCTCCCAAGAGCCTTGCTCCATGTTGGCTAAGACCGTTAGCAGCTTTGTTGTTTCAGACAACACCCCTACAGTGTCATCCGCCTCAAAAGCGCGCTTGAAGATTTGGGCGACTTCCTGCCAGCGATCTCCGATTGCCTTGAACTGATCTCCAATTTCAACTAACTCAGCGATTCCAGCGATCTCTGTGGCTTCTTTGAGATAGCGACCATACATATAGCGGAAGATGCCGCCGCCGGTGCCGCCCATGGCATCGATGAAAACGTAGGTATTGAAGCATGTGCGGCGCAAAGCATCTGTGTCTAACTCATCCGACCATTTGAGAATGCGTTTAGCAGCCTTGCGGATTCCATTGACCCCAAAGTTGGAGATAGGGGGCTCCAACATTCCAGTGGTAACTTCCTGAATGGAGAGCAGAATATCGTCTTTGGTTGGTCTGTGCAATTTCTAACTGTCCACAAACCACTACCCACTGTTCACAGATCTGACCGGTTGCCGCAAGACAGTCCTCAACTTCTCAGGGGCAACCCGGCGCGGGTCGCTGAGATAGATCTCGTGATGCTTGCCATTCTCAGTGTAGCCATTTTCGGGGATGAACTCACTGTGCATGGCATCCAGCGTTGGCGCCTCATCATCATACGAGCCGATATGCATGATCTGCACTGATTCCCCCTCGTGGTAACTCTCCAGGTGCAGCTTATCCAACGAAACCGGATTCTTCGCTTTACGCACCTGCTCCACTGCCTGATCAAATATCTGAGACGTGATCCACTCTGGGGCCATGATCATCATCGTCCAATCCCATTGGGATTTATCGCGCTTGATGCTGAACGTCTCCATATCATCAGCCCACCACAACCCCTCCAAGGGCGGCACGGTGTAATCTTTTTCCAAGGTTTTCTTGCTGATGAACTTCATCTTGAAAGCCACCGCATAAAGGGCTTCCAAGGCATCCTGATATTCTTGGGCCGTGTTGGGGTCGCCATGCCCGTCGATCATCAGGAACTGCATCTCTGGAACTACAACAACCACGAATTTTTTGGGTGGTGCATACAACTCTTTGAATTCTTTCTTGAAATCAACTTTAGACATCTCCGGCCTCCACTTGGGTGATGAATTTCTCGATCCAGGTCATTTCAGCCTCGATCAGGTTCCGACTGTAATCAAACATGGCTTCAATGAAGCCTGGCATGGGACTCTGCTGCTCTACTCTTGTGACCATATCCAGCTTTCGTTCATTCAATGCATCATAATACTTTTCCAAGGATTGAAGAACTTGAGGGCGCGGCAGTCCTGGCAAATTCGACATACCTAACAAAATAGGCGGATAACTATTGACTGGCTCAGAGAGGGTTGCCAATGTGGCGTTGATCTGTGCCTCCCGGCCGTTTTCAGTGATCTGATACACCTTTCGGGCTGGTCCACGGCCTTCAGCCTGCTCCAGACGGCTCTCGATCAAGCCAGCTTTTTCCAACTTATTGAGCAGGTAATAGATCGACGAGAAACCGACTTCCGTCCAGTTACGCATGCCGCGTTCTTCAATGACTTGTTCAATCTCATAGCCATGGCGGGAATTCTCAGTAATCAAACTCAGGATGGCAAGTTCTGCATTAGTCATATCGTTATCCTAGTCTTTGTATATTCTTATACTAGAATACATCAACGCAAGAAGTTTGTCAATAGCTTTCCGCTCTCCAATTCATTCGGTATTTTCTAGAAAAATAATGGTTTTTTCCAGTAGCCAAGTTTTCCAAACTTGCAACATCGTGATTTGGAAATCCCAATTAACGACTAAATTTACATCTTCCCTAAAAAAGTAAAAACCAAAGGTTCGTAGTAGGGCACTATCGTGCCTGTTTACAATAAAGGCGCACTTTCGTGCGCCACTACCAACTTACCAATCCGCGTGATTCATGTATTTGTATTTAGTGCACTTCGTCTGCGGGATTGGCTAACCCCAAATTATCTACATAATCCACATCTGCTTCTGCAGGAAGAAGCTGAACTGCGGGGCCGTATGCCGTTTGTAAAGCTTGGTTGATGGCCTCCACAACTGTTAAAAGCTGATCAGAGCTATCGACAGTGCCGCGATAAACTTTTTCTTTGAGGCCGCTAGACCTTTGAACGAAATGAGCCCAGTCACAAGTGCCATCGCGTTTCTCTTTGGCAATCAATTTGTAGATACCAATTTCGGGCACGTCATTGCTGACCCATGCACCTGCAATGCTCTCCCCCTCCTTGATCTCCATAATCACCTGTACGGGCTGGCCTTTATAGGTTGGTTGAAATTTCGGTTTCCGCTTCCGTATAACAGACATGAATTATTCTCCTAACTCCTGCTCAATCTGTTCTGCAAGTGCGCGTGTCCTTTGGGGCGCATCCCCCACATAAGCGCTAGCATCTAAGAGTTTGTGCATCTTCTCAACAGAGAGATACCCCAAGAATGCCTGATCAGATGTGATCAACTCCTTCAGTGGATTAGATCCATCGTTCTTGATTGCTTCCCAGGCAGCAAGAGCGTGCCCCCGAAGGCGCTCGTGCATCTTTTGCCGGTTAGCACCTGCTTTGCTCAAAGCCATCAGCACCCGTTCAGTCGCTGCAAAAGACCCATAAATGGCCATATTTTTAGCAATGGCCTTCTCATCGACCTGTAGGTTTTCCATAACTGATGTGGCTACACGCACCAATTCGTCGGCAATCAAGAAGGCTTCTGGGAGCATCGTGCGGCGGTTAGCACTGTCGTCTAGAGTGCGCTCGAGCAGGGAATGAGCCGCGTTATCCCAGGCCAGGCGAGGGAATTGGGCTAAACTACGAGCCAGGGAATTTATTTTTTCCGCTCGGATGGGGTTGCGCTTGAAAGGCATCGCCGAAGAGCCCACTTGTCTGGTCCCAAAAGGCTCGGCCAACTCTCCGATGGGTGGCGATTGCAATATACGCAAATCGAAAGCGAATTTATACAACGTGCCCCCCAAGCCAGCCAACGCGGAAAGGATTTCGTATTCTTGCTTGCGAGGGTAGGTTTGCGTTGTCACTGGGTAGAATGGGAGATCTAACTTTACAGAGAGCAGCGCTTCAAATTTTTCCAAATTCTCGACCCCTAAGAGTTCAGCATATGATGCCGAGGTCCCCACAGCACCCTTAAAGCCTTTGCCGCGCAAGCCGTCTCGGAGACGCTCTATATTTTCCCAATCTATAAGTAAATCTTGGGCATATTGTGCCAATCGGTATCCCAGTGTGGTTGGTTCGGCGGGCTGCAGGTGTGTGTAAGCCATCACTGGAAGATCGGCTAGTTCGCGTATCATGGGAGACAGTATCAGCAACAGGGCTCGGCAATCACCACAGATTAAGTCCAAGGCATCCTTTAGCTGAAGTGCGATGGCATTGTCTTTCACATCCACCGAGGTTGCTCCAAGATGAATGATTCCACCACCAATTTGAACTTGTTCTGCATACGTCTTTACTTCTGCCATTAAGTCATGCTGAATTTGTGATTCAATTTCCAGGGCGCGCTCCACATCAATTTCATCTTGGTGAAGACGCAGTTCATCAACTTGCTCCTGTCTTACCAACCCAAACTCAAGTTGAACTTCCGCCAAGGCTGTCCATATTCTGCGCCAAATACGCCGCTTGTTGCCCTCGCTCCAAATATGTTGCATTGCTGAAGAAGAATAGCGCCAGGAAAAAGGAGATTGATAATTTTCGTAATCAGTCATAGTTGACTCTCATAAATGTTATCTGAATATATCTTTCTAATTATAATCGGTGATATCACTGTGCCATTTCGTTTGCAATTCCCTGTAATGCTGGCTATAATTACGTAATCGCGAATCGCAAAAAGGAGGCTCTACCCTGGAAGACCAACCCATCACTCGCAACTTGAAACCAGTCGATGATCAGAGTGACGATGATAAACTTTCAACTGGAACGATTCTTGAAAATCGTTATAAGATTGAGAGGGTGTTAGGCATCGGCGGAATGGGGGCTGTTTATCTGGCTCGTGATACTCGCTTCAAAGTGACAAAGTATGTGGCAGTCAAAGAAATTGTGGCCCAAGTTCATGATGATGCCATGCGCGAAACGTTGGTTTTGAACTTCGAACGCGAAGCCAATTTATTGGCAACTCTCAATCACGCAGCAATTCCAAAGATCCACGATTATTTTACGATTGGGCGTCGCTGGTATTTAGTAATGCAATATATTCAAGGCCAAAATTTAGAATCCATATTGGATGCAACTGAAAACCTGCTCCCAGTTCAACAAACCGTTATTTGGGCAATAGAACTTTGTGACGTGCTGTATTACCTTCACTCCTATAAACCAGAGCCGATTGTCTTCCGAGATATGAAACCAGCAAATATCATGGTCACGCCAGAAAACCGCGTGGTGCTGGTTGATTTTGGGATTGCTAAAGAATTCGAGCTAGGCGAGAAGGGTACGATGATCGGAACCGAGGGATATTCTCCTCCCGAACAATACCGTGGTGAGGCATCTCCGCAGGTAGATATTTACGCTTTGGGAGCGACTTTGCATCACATCCTGACGGGGATCGACCCCAGAGATGAAGCGCCCTTCACATTTTCCGAAAGGCCAATTAAACAATTAAATCCAGATGTACCTGTTGAGCTTGAGAACATAGTTGATAGCGCGCTGCAGTACAACGCGCCTGATCGTTTCAAAGATGCCAACATCATGAAGGACGCCTTAGTTATGGTTGCCCGAAAGGGAGGGGTGGTTTATTCAAAATCAACGACTGCAGCGATTCCGCAAGACTACGAAATAAGCCCAATTTGGGCCTTCGAATGTGAAGACGAAATTCGAGGGTCGGCGATTTATTATGATGGGCTAATTTTTGTAGGCGCATTCGATAACAATCTTTATGCTCTCGACGCATTGACAGGAGACTTTACCTGGAAATATGCCTGCGAGGGAGCAATTGTCAGCACTCCAACTTATCATAGCAATACAATCTATTTTGGTTCTGAAGATCAACGCGTTCATGCGATTTCATCTTTATCTGGTCGCGTGGTGTGGACATATTTCACGGATGGCCCAATTCGATCATCGCCAATGGTGCGCGATCGACATGTTTTTATTGGATCAGACGATGGCTTTGTGCATGTGATCAATGCAGCTTCAGGGCGCCGAGCAGTGAAAATTAATGGTGGATCGCCTATCCGATCATCCCCCTATATCAAAGACGAGTTGCTTTATTTCGGATCGGAGGATGGTGATATTTTTTGCGCCGAATTTGGTGGCAAAGTACGTTGGCGGGTTAATGCGAAACGAGCCGTTACATCCTCTCCCCGAGCGCAGGATGGGGTTGTCTACTTTGGATCTGTAGATGGAATGCTCTACGCAATTGATGCCAAAACAGGTTGGACACTTTGGCGCTTTCGCATGGACCGGGGAACAATCTCAACACCATTGATTTCAAATAACATGTTATATATCGGCTCCGCCGACGGAAATATTTATTGTGTCAATCTAAAAACTAGTAAGGAAGTTTGGAAATATCCTACAGAGCACCAAGTTTCCAGCTCTCCTTTCTTATATCAGGACGCAATTTACTGCGGCAGTGCCGATGGATGCCTTTATTGTCTAGATGCAAAGACTGGCTTCTTACGCTGGAAATTCGAGACAGGCGCCGCAATAATCAGCACACCCATCGTTCATGACGATATCGTTTATTTTGGATCCATGGACCACAAGATTTATGCACTGCCTGCATAGAGATCATTCATTGGGAGATCATCCATTGTGATAGATTACTTGAAGAAAATTTTTAGGATACGAGACAAAGGAACGACAAAGGGAAAAGACGCATTTGCAGAAGCTCCCACAGTTCCGAGGGATAAGGTGATCAGTCCGCAAGAAATAACGAAACCCCTTTCCCCCCAACCGACGATTATCGGTTCAGATCAACCCGAAGGCAGGCTACGGTTAGAGCCTCCACAACTGCTCGCTAGTTGTGCCCAATCTGTTGGGAAACAACGTGACCATAACGAGGATTCTTTATTTTCGCTGACAACTATATTTGCCAGCAACGGAACCCGACTTCCTTTTGGTCTCTATATTGTTGCCGATGGCATGGGCGGCCATCAACATGGGGAAGTTGCTAGCGAAATCGCTACCCTCACTATGGCCAATCATGTGATGGATAAGATTTTTAGTCATATCTATAAAATTGAGTCCGAACCCCCGAGTGAGCCTTTACGGGAAATCCTTCACACAGGCATCATTGATGCACACAATGATATTTTGGCCCATGCCCCCGGAGGGGGCACTACATTGACAACTGTAGTCATTATGGACAATCAAATGGCAATCGCACATGTGGGTGACAGTCGGGTTTATTCTGTAAACCTTAGTGGCACCTTCAAACCACTAACAAGGGATCATTCACTTGTGAAACGATTGGAAGAGCTTGGTCAATTGACACCCGAAGAAGCCGCCGTTCATCCCCAGCGCAATGTGCTGTACAGAGCTCTGGGTCAGGGTGAACCTTTTGAACCTGAGATTATTACTGCCCCCACACCCGAATCCGGCTATTTGCTAATTTGTTCCGATGGGTTATGGGGCATCGTTCCTGAAAAAGAATTGGGCTTGGCAATCAAAAACAACGCCACATTACACGATGCAGTTCAAGAGATGGTTGACGCCGCCAACGATGCTGGGGGACCCGACAATATTTCCGCTGTTCTTGTCAGATTACCCGATTAATTGGTATGCAAGAAAACACAAACTTTTACGAGCGGCTTGGCGTATCAGAAAACGCAACGGCTGAGGAAATTCATCAAGCTTATCGCAAAGCTGCTCGACGTTTTCACCCAGATGTAAATATTGAGGCAGGTGCAACCGAACACTTTCTAGACGTAAAAGAAGCCTATGAAATTTTGATCGATTCAGAAAGTCGAACATCTTATGATATTGATTCAGGATCATATAAGAAAACATCACAGCCTGTTCGAATTGATATTCAATATAGTCGCCCTTTCATTCATCACTCAGATGAACAACAATTACTATATGCCTTGTTAGATATTGATATTATCCCCGACCCAACTCACGTTGATGACCCAGCTCCATCAGTAAATATTGCCTTAATCTTGGACACTTCCACATCAATGAAAGGCGCACGTCTGGATGTTCTTAAAGCAACGGCTATTGAATTTGTTCGAAATCTGCGACCACAAGATACCGTCTCAATCATTTCTTTTGATGACAAAGCTGATATTGTCCTCCCTGCAAGATCTCACGCAAATTTTAGAAAAGCTGAAGGACGCATCCATGGCTTACACGCCAGCGGAGGAACGGAAATATTTAAAGGACTGCAAACTGGATACAACGAGGTTCTCAAAAACTACAAACCATCGTACACAAATCATATTATCCTAATCACCGATGGTCATACATATGGGGATGAGCGAGATTGTCAAAATCTTGCCGATAATGCTGCAACTAAAGATATTGGGCTTAGCAGTCTCGGGATTGGGGGAAAGTGGAACGATGTGTTGCTCGATGATTTGGCAACTCGCACAGGGGGAGATTGCTTCTATGTCAATAAACCAAGAGAAATCAGCAATATGCTGACAAAAAAGTTGACCCGCCTGCATAAAGCTTATGCTGAAAGATTATGCCTGGAATTTGAATGCGGTCAGAATATTTCTCTGACATATACCTTTCGATTATTGCCAGAAGCTGGGGTCTTACCAATAAATCCCCCCTTTAGATTGGGCTCTCTTTCAAAAAGCGGTCAGCAGCAAATACTGCTTGAATTTGTTGCAGCTCCGGTCCACCCCGAAATTAAGAAAGTACTTCTGTTTAATGGGGAATTTAGTTTCGATCTGCCTTCGAATTCATCCTCATATCAAGTTCCTGTCGATCTCACAATAGATATCCAACCTGAGAAAGATCAAGCAAAACCACCTGGAAAAATCTCAAAAGCGCTTTCAAAATTGACTCTGTATCGTATGCAAGAACAAGCCAAAAAAGACATTTCTGATGGAAAATTTGCTGAAGCAAGCGCCAGATTGAAAAATATTGCTACTCATCTTCTTTCTCAGGGAGAATCTGATTTAGCTCAGACGGTATTGGCTGAAGCCGAACACATAAAAAGTGGTGAAAACTTGAGTGAAGAAGGCAAGAAACGGATTAAATATGGTACGCGATCATTGTTGTTATCTGCTGGGAGTGAATAGGAAAGTTAGAAATGATTACTTGTCCTCAATGTAAGCATCAGGAATTGGATGGCGCACTATTTTGCACCAATTGTGGCGCTCAACTGTATAATAACAGCGATATTACAGCGACAATAAACCGATCGGATATTAATAAAATGTCAGGGATATCCTCACCAATAGCAAGTGACTTCCCAACTCCCCCACAGGAGATGAAGGGCAGTCAGGTTGCTATTCAAATAATGGATTCGGATGAAATTATTTTCTTGCAGGGAGATAAAGACCTCACCATCGGTCGCTCAACAGAGGGCCAAACGATCGTGCCAGATATTGACCTTAGCAGTTATGATGCGTATGAAGCGGGAGTTTCCAGGTTACATGCCAGCTTGACTATTTCTAAACAAGAGATTAGTGTAAAGGATTTGGACTCAGCCAACGGCACTCGTCTGAATGGTCAAAAAATTACTGCACACGCTGAACACTCTATCCAACACGGAGATATCCTCACACTCGGAAAATTAAAGATACAGATTCTTATTAAAGAATGAATGGAGCTATTTATGGCTATCGAGGTTATATTACACGTTCTTAACCAAGATCCAATCATTGCAGAGATCGAAGAATTACCTCAACCCAATGATCAATTAATCAAAGTGGCTAACCCCAGGTATAGGGACGGAAGGGATCTACATTTTCTCGATCATGGTGTTACTACGGTTTATTGGCCCGTAAACCAATTGACCTTTATTGAAATTCGCCCCAGTGATGACGAAGAGCAGATAATTGGATTCGTGAGAGAGTAATTATGGCAAATGAAAGAATTCAGGGTCATCGAATCTTGGTGGTCGACGATGAAAAACGAATTGTGCGCTTTATTCGCCTGAATCTAGAGCACGATGGTTTTCAGGTCATCTCTGCCTACAATGGAAAAGAAGCTATAGAGCAAGTTCGTAATTCACTTCCCAGTCTAGTATTATTGGACGTGATGCTTCCCGACATTGATGGATTTCAGGTTCTACAGAAGATTAGGGAATTCAGTTCGGTACCGGTTATCATGCTTACAGCGAAGGGGGAAGAAGATGACCGGGTACGGGGCCTTGAGTGGGGTGCTGACGATTACGTTACCAAGCCTTTCAGCCCACGCGAATTAGTGAGCCGAGTGCGTGCTGTTTTGCGCCGCATTGAATCCACTGAAGGTAGTGCGCCGAGTGTAATTGATGTTGATGATCGTCTAAAACTTGATTTCAAACGGCGTGAGGTTTGGGTTGATGGAAAATTGGTTCAACTCCGCCCCACCGAGTACCGCTTGCTATACCATCTTGTGCAAAACGCGGGTTGGGTTTTGACCCATGAACAAATCCTGACTAAAGTTTGGGGTTATGAATATCGAGATGAACCACACTATGTTCGCCTCTATGTAAATTATTTGCGCAAAAAAATCGAACAAGATCCTGCCAAGCCGGAGTATATTCTCACTGAGCGTGGTGTGGGTTATCGCTTTGTAGATTATCGACGCGAACAATCTGCCTCAGCATAAGCTCTTGTCAGGCGATATACTGTAGGCTATACTCTCGCCCGCAAGGAGAACACAGCATGAAAAAACAAAGAATTTTGTTGGTGGACGATCACGAAGTTGTCAGATTAGGTTTGAAGTCGCTCCTAGAACGTCATCCACAATTTGAAGTCGTTGCAGAAGCTGGAACAGCGCGCGAAGCCCTCAAATATGTTGATCAATTTTCGCCCGATGTTGTTGTCATGGATATTCGTTTACCGGGGGGTTCAGGCATCGATGCTTGTGAGAAAATAACCGAAAACTATCCTGATACACAAGTCATTATGCTTACCTCATACGCTGAAGATGAAATGTTATTCTCAGCAATTCGTGCTGGAGCTGCTGGTTACGTGCTTAAGCAGATTGGAGGCGATGATCTCGTGCGCGCCCTCGAGGCTGTTAGCCGGGGTGAAGCGCTGTTAGATCCCGCAGTAACTCAACGCATCTTCCAAGAAGTCCGTCGAGCAGCCAAAGAAGAAGAAGCATCTGCCTTTGCAGATCTTACTCAACAAGAAAAGCACGTTCTTATTCTCGTTTCGGAAGGAAAAACAAATCGAGAGATTGCCAAGGAGCTTTTCCTCGGCGAAGGAACAGTGCGAAACTATGTCAGCAGTATTCTTTCGAAATTGAATGTTAGCAACCGGGCTGAAGCCGCAGCCTACGCCGTCGAACACAATCTGAGAGACCATTTGCAGTAAACACAAAGAGCCGGGAAATTCCGGCTCTTTTCATTTGGGGAAATCTAACTTTTATGTTGCGCGACAAACATCACAGGGACACAGCGCTCGCAAATAATTCCAATTGTAAATCCCATATTGGTGACCATCACCCCAATATATAGAAATGGCATAGCTTCCCACGGCTTCGACATCGGTCAAATGTGTTCGAGGCGAATCTTCGGATGGCTGATCAAAAACTGCAGGATCAGGAACTGGGCCCATATTCTCATGCCCGCGACATTCCGCACAGGGGCAGGCGTTGCGCAAAAGAGAGAAAGGATATTCGCTTTTATGATCATCGTTCCACGTGATGATCATCTGATTGTTGTCACGGTTTACTTGTATTCCCGTAGGTGTAATTTTAGCCATATTATGTAATCAAAAATTTTGATAGCTCCTCATTGGATGTAAATAATCTGGGTTTTCTTTAAACCATTTTAACGTATGAGAAAAACCTCTTTCGAACTCAAATTTTGGTTGCCAATTGAAAATTGACTCTACCAAGCCAATATTGGCCACCCATACATTGGTGTCCCATTTTCGTCTCTCATGTGAGCCCCAAACTGGCTCAATGTCTATTCCCATCAACTCCCTTGCAACTTGAACAGCTTCTTTAATCGTTGTTTGTTTTCCTGTCCCAACGTTGTACACAGATCCAGGCTCCGCAACAAGCGTAGTTGCGGCTAACAAATACAGATCAAGAACATCATCAACGTAAATAAAATCGCGTGCAATCTCAGGATCTACCAATGATGGAAGACCACCTTTTAGGCCATGTCTAATCAAGGTAGGAATAAATCGCTTAGGGTCTTCATAGGGTCCAAAAACTGAATACAACCGAAAGGTAATAATATTAAAGTTTTTGCTCTGTCCAACAAATTTGCAATAGTGAGTATTGAAGGCTTTCGATGCAGCATAATAACTATTCGGGCTGATGTACTCTTTCTCATTTGGTGCGTGATCTTTTTCGCCATACTCAGAAGAAGAGCCGGTATTAACAAAGATTTCGAACTCAGTTTCAGTAACCGCTTCAACTAAATTAACGGTGCCAAGCACATTCGTGCGGACAATGTCATGGACGTCATCTTGCCACGAATATGCTCCACTAGTCGCCAAATGAAAAATCCAATCGGGGCTGATTTGTTTTACTGCTGTCTCCACTTGATCATAATTTTGCAAATCAACTTGGTGTAAACAAAAATCATTTTTTACATTTTCAATTCTCCAAGAATTAAATCCTGGCCGTACAAAGAGATGAACATTATGGCCATCTTGAAGTAAGCGTCTGGCGAGATTGGAACCGATAAAACCAGTTCCTCCCGTAACTAATACTTTTTTCATTAAGCTAGAAAATTAGAGTAATCAAATGTTTCAAGAAAGTGTCCGGCATAATCTCCAACTTCGGCCTTCTCTCTCTCAGATAGTTCAGCAGCAGTGGCCAAATTGGCTTGTGTGGTAGCTTTCCTTATAGTTCCCCACGGATATACTTCATCTAATTCATTTGAATTCCAGGTTGGGTTAGCTAAGGAATCGAAAACTTCTAGTGAGAGTTTTTTGCAAATTTTTCCCAAGGTATTTTTTGGATTGCTTAGCACATCTTCGGTACGGACAATGTGCATTCGATCGGGAAATTGTTCCTTAAAAAGTAAAGCATGATACTGATTGGAAGCCCATGCCCGCATGTAATTTTGCAGTGACATTGGTACTGGACGTTTTTTTGTATCAGCATAAGCGGACCAAGGATTCCTGACCACATGGATAACATGCGCTTGTGGCAAGGCATTCAAAATTTTGTCGGCATCTACAACAATTATTGGACTGTAGCCAACATAAACAGATTCATCACCTGTGCGGTTGTAATCCTTCCAGGCATCGAAAGTCGCCTTGAAGAATGCGGCAACGTTATTTGCTGCGGATCTACCTGATTTGGACACATAATCACAATATACGTCTCGACGTTCATCATCAGAAAAATCAAAAGGTATATGACGGAATTTGCTTACATGAGGGGTGCGTGCACGCACCTTGCACTCTTCGTCAATAATCGCGAAATAATCCTCTCGGGGTGTCGCATCGAGAGAAAAAACTGGCCATCTATATTTCATAGGAAATGCAGAAGCCATATTGTCAACCACATAGCGTGTGCCAATTTGTGATTCAAATGGATATACGTACATTTGTCGGTGCCCATCAAATAGTCGATGGGTTACGTTGCCACCATTTTCATACATAGCACTGAGCATAACTAACCGAAATTCAGAATTCATAATAATAATCTCCTAATTAAGTGGTAAAACTGTAGTACAACGCTTTCTCATTAAGCGTTTCACGCTTAGCCCCTAATCTAGTAGGGAACCCCGATGTCACCTTCGAATCAACAGCCACAATCGAAAAAACCTGATTTCCAAAGGGCCATACTACATTCCCAATTATTTGTTGGTTTACTATGTCTACAACAAATATGCCGCAAACACTTTGATCAACATCTAATCCTGGGGCGTACATTCTAAACCGGGGAATTACTCGAGAAGAACCAACGAAAGCCATTGATTCAAACAACATCAGTCCCCGCGTCCAACCTGGCAAATTCATAAATATTTTATATTGACCATTATCAACATATCCCAACTCACCATACCCACTATTATCAACCCACAAAGTACCTCGATGAAGCCGTGCAGAGTGAGGTCGTGTCAAACCACGCACAATAGGCTGGCGAGTCTTTCCAGAGAAAATTACTCCTTGTTTGTCAACTTTAAAGTTTTTGTGCCCAGGACGGCGTGAAGAAATTTTATCCGTCGATGCGGAGAAAAACGACTCCTTAATACTAGGTCCTGCAGCAATAGAATTAAGCTGGAGATAGTTTCTATCAAATTGAGCTACATTATTTTGCTCAATACATTTAGGCCACCAAACTCTTTCATATTTCCCCTCAGTTGCCATACGAATGATCGCATTTTGGCCAACCGCATTTGCGCACAAACCATCCCCCACCATAGCAAGATCATGAAGATAGGTGCTGCCTGGTAAAAATTGAATGCTAACAGGGATCATCGGTCGGGCGTATCTATAAGATTCCAGCCGGTTACTTTGTACATCAGATCTTTGAATAGTGTCCGCTAAGGGCTTAAATTTGAACAACTGGTTTGGATTCCTAGTGCTAGCAATATAAAGACATTCCGTTTTCTCATCAAATGCCATCCCAGAAGGATGAGGCAAGGGATAATAAGAAATAATTGGTTTGCCATCTAGTACAGAAAAAGCCAAAACAAGATGTTCATATTCTCGGGTAACAAATAATGTAATGCCTAAACGCTCAATAGTTTCCCACCATTCCCCGTTGATTACATACCTAAAAAGCTGAGATTTAACAATAGAGGCAGCTTGATCATTTGAAATAATCTCGAGTGGGTCTCTCCATTTTGCTGAATGCTCATCCCACATTTGATTGAGTTGTTTGAAAGAAGGAGTATCCATTATGCTTCCATATTATGATATTCAATCCACAAACGGAGTGCACCTAAATACATCCTTACGGCTGACCCGATATTCGTAGTAGATTTTCCGCCATGTCGCCGTTGAGAAAAAATAGGAACCTCGATCATCGGGTAATCATATTGTCTGCAAATTATTGAAAACTCTAAGTCTATAAGATCATCATTTCGGGAAAGATCTAGTATTTTTGAAAAACTTCTTGGAAACACTTTTGGTGTTCCATTTACATCCCAAAAGGGAAAATCAAACAAAGCTCTACACTCCAAGTTATAAAATAGAGAACCTAATCGTCTAAACACGCTATCACGATTTTTTCTATTTGCTTTTATTACTCTGTCATTATTGACAGCCCCATATAGAAGCAAAAGTGTTAGATTTCGAGCACTGGTGCGAGCAGAATTGGTATAACAAATCATCCTACCTTGGGCAATTTTCAGTCCCTCTTTTACTGCCCTTCCCCATCCACCTTGTTCAAGATATATGCTACGAACATTATTATATTTTACTTGAAGTTTCTCACATTCAGCTCTTGAATTGTCTCTAGAGTTATTTACAACTAAAATCAACTCATGTGAGTAGGTAATATCCGCCAGAGTATCCACATATTCATCGACTATCTCTTCAATATGGTCCGCTTGATTGTAAACAGGCAAAATAATAGAAAAATCCATATTCAAATAAACCCATTAAGACTTCAATTCTTCGATTATTCTTTCCGCTATTTTCTTTCCGGAAATATTAAACGACTCATTCATGAACTCTTGGCTTCCAGAAATTCCGCGCGGAATGGAAGTTACGGCACAACGAACGAGTTGACAGTGAAGGTTATTTTCAGCAATGATTTCTGATACCATTGACCCTAAACCACCAGAAATGTAGTGTGCCTCTACGGTGAAAACTTTAGCAAACTTTGTCAAAAAAGTAGTTAAATCTTCATCCGGATACGGATTGTAACTTGCCAAAACTACTACTTCACTTGAAATTCCCTCCGCTTCCAGCAAATCCGCTGCCTTAACCGCCTCCAATGAAATACTACCGGTTGTAATAATTAATACATCTTTCCCAGTCCTTATTTGTTGCAGTTCATGAATATCAAACCTACCATCCAAACCTCGCACAAGGCTACGATCATCTTTGCCGATGCGATAATAGATTGGGCCACGTAAATCCCAGGATGCTAAAAGAGCGTTTCGGGCTTGGGCAAAATCAGCCGGGGCAATTACAGTAATATCTGGTTGAACGCGCATTATCCCAATATCTTCAAGAGCAAAATGAGTAATCCCATTTAAGCCATATTCAAAGCCTCCACCAACACCGACAATTCGAACTTGGAGCTCATGGAGAATAGGACCATTGCGAATAAATTCATAAGGCCGCAATGATGCGAAGGTTCCAATTGAGTATACGAATGGAATAAATCCAGCCTCAGCCAACCCAGTTGCAATCCCGACTAGATTTTGCTCTGCAACACCAACATTGATAAAACGCTGTGGAAAATCATCTCGAAAAGGCTCTACAGCCATGTAGCCTAAATCCCCCGTCAGCAGCATAATCCGCGGGTCCTTCCTAGCAATTTCTGTCAGAGTTCTAATGAATGTTCCCCTCATACGTACTCCGAAATATCTCTAAGAGCTAACTCAAATTCTTTATCTGACATAGGCCAATAATGCCACTTTAATTGATTCTCCATAAAAGAGACCCCCTTCCCGAATGTAGTTTGAGCAATTAAAACGTGCGGAGATGCTGATTTAGTATCCAACATCTTTAACCTTGCTGCGATTTCTGCAACATCATGCCCATCAACCACATGAGCATCCCAACCGAAAGCCATCCATTTCTCTTTCATGGGGCTCAAATCACAGACATCCTTGGTTTTCCCCAAAGCCTGCTGTCCATTCAGATCAATTATGGCAATGAGATTTGACAAATGATGATGAGCCGAAAACATTACTGCTTCCCAAAGTGAGCCTTCGTTACACTCGGCATCACTTAATAGAACAAATACACGACGATTTGAATCTTGAAGCTGCGCTGCAAGTGCTGCGCCAGCCCCCATTGATAGACCATGGCCAAGGGAGCCAGTTGAAAAATCAATGCCTCTCAAAGCATGTTCAGGGTGAACTCCAACACTTGTGCCATCACCACAAAATGTATTCAGCTCATCCTTGTTTATGATTTTTCGAAGAAACAGGGCAGCATAAAGTGCTAAAGCTGCATGTCCCTTAGATAATACAAATCTATCTCGATTTTGGTCTTTCGGGGAAGGAATATTTAGCACATCCCGGTATAAGGCAACCAAAATATCAGCAACGGATAAGGAAGAACCAATGTGGCCGACACCAACTCTCTTCGATTGCTCTAAAATTATTTTGCGAATCGCATACGGTGAGAAGCTATTTTCCAATGCCTTACTCCAGTATAATAGGGCAGTCTTAAACGTGCGTATTCTAATGGATAAGGCAAATCAAGTAAAGCAGCTTATGTTAGACCTGAACCCATGATTTTTCCCAATCGATAATTGAACAAATATTTTAAGGAGATCTATATGAAAGGCATTATCTTAGCGGGTGGAAAAGGAACAAGGCTATACCCACTTACCGCGAACATTAATAAGCAAATGCTTCCTGTTTTTAACAAACCTATGATCTATTACCCGCTTTCCATTCTTATGCTAGCAGGCATCAGGGATATTTTGATCATCAGCACACCCAATGATTTGGTCGGTTTCCAAGAGTTTTTAGGAAATGGCAAAATCTGGGGAATCAATTTCCAATATGCCGAACAATCGGAACCGCGTGGGTTAGCAGAAGCTTTCATAATCGGTGAGGATTTTATTGGAGATGACCAGGTCGGACTGATTCTTGGAGATAATCTATTTTACGGTTCAACTTTGCCTGAAAGATTACGAAATGCATCTGCGCTAACAAAAGGCGGCAAAGTCTTCGCATACAAAGTTAAAGACCCACGTGGATATGCCGTAGTTGATTTTTGGAGAGATGAAGAAGGAAAGCTTTTCGCCAAAGGCATCGAAGAAAAACCTAAAATTCCAAAATCTAGCTTTGCTATTCCTGGCTTATATTTTTATGATAATAATGTAATCGATATTGCTAAATCATTGGAACCATCAAGCCGAGGCGAGCTGGAAATCACGGATGTCAATAAAATATATTTAAAAAGGAGGGAATTAATCGTTGAGGAGTTAGGACGAGGAGTTGCCTGGCTTGATGTCGGAACACATGAAACTTTGCTCCAAGCCTCTCATTTTGTTCAAGTAATTGAGGAACGCCAAGGCATGATGATTTCTTGCCCTGAAGAAATCGCCTACCGACTCGGGTATATCACACTTAATGAGCTTGACAAACTGACGCAGGATATGGGTGACAATTTCTACAAACAATATTTGAATGGGTTGGTAGAATTAGAATAGAGATTTATGAATAAAGATTATGATCTACCCCCACAAATGATTCAATCTCAAATTATCGACAGTCATCAAATTCTTCGATATTGATATCATAAACTTCAACTACTTCCTGAACGAAATCATCTGGAAGATCCAGTTGACACAGATAGTTCGCATAGTTTATTGTAACCCTAGGCAACCTGCTATCAAGCTCAGCCGAATACCCCCAAATCATAATCACTGCTGATAGTGACAACAAAACTTTTAGCAACTTACCAAAATAAAATTTTTCCTTTAGCTTTTGCACCGCAATTGAGAGTAGAATAACCCATCCCAGTACACCCGGATAATGCGTCCTCCACCTGAAATAAGGAAATGCAGCAATACTGCTTCCAAGAATTAAGCTCAGAGAGAAGACAATTACAATTCTTTGTGGTGTTGACAACTGCCTCCATCTGGAAAACAAGTAGAAAATACACAAACTCAGAATACTCTGAATTGAGGCAGCGAAAGCAAAATTTACTCCTTTTGAAATAAAACCTAATACAAAACAAAAAATCAGAAATAGTATCAATATCACTGAATAATGATCATTTTGCCTTTTATCCATACCTTTCAACATGAGATAGAGGGCAGAACTAAAAATGATCCCAGTTAAAATTACTAATATTCGTGAGACATTAATGATTCCCACATTACTAAAAATCGGGAAGAAATTAGCAATAATATTTGCAACAATTGTATAAATATAAAGTTTTGTACCTAATGAGCGCGGATTTGTAAAGTACTCAAAGAAATATCCAGTCGAAAGGGTATCTTCACTCAGAGAAAATCCAACGCTCCGCAATCGAAGAATAAAATAGAAAGCAAATATCCCTAACAGAAAAGCCAAAATCGAATTCCTGTGAAAAAGGGTTATTTGCTTCTCGAAATTTGAAAAAATTGCGAACAAACCCAAAGCGAAGAACACAACCA
The DNA here is from genome assembly GCA_964419495.1 of uncultured Anaerolineales bacterium. Lineage (GTDB taxonomy): Bacteria > Chloroflexota > Anaerolineae > Anaerolineales > UBA11858 > NIOZ-UU35. The sequence goes on along the minus strand of CAYQQX010000016.1, from coordinate 4,141 downwards.
AGCCCATCTCATGCATGAATATAGAGATAGACGCAAGAATACCAGCGCTGAAATACCACACAGGCGTTATCTTTGACCGGTAAACCAGGAATAAGGAAAATACAATCAAAAGCCCCAAGGAAGACACCACAGCAGAGGTCCAAACTACAATTTCACTGACGTAAATATGGGTTCCAAACACCAATGCGCAAATTAATGAGAAAAACTTCTCTTTGGTCACTTTTGTGATAAAGATGTAAAGCACTGAAGAAACTATTATATGTTGAACCAGAATGAACGCTTGATGCCCAGCATAATCAAATTCAAATAGCTGAAAACTGATCCATAGAATAATGTATTGTATTGGCCGATAATACCTTAAGTATATTTCGGGTTGCTGCACAAAAGTTTGCAATGGATTTCCTTCACGTGCCCAAGAGACAATAAACAAATCATCATCTTTCAATAGATAACCTTCAAAACTATTGCGGTAAACCAAAACGATGATGATTACAAGCAACAACACCATAAATACATGATTATCAATAACTGGATCAATATCCTGATAGATGTTCAGCAACCTAGTTCTAAAACTCAAATTTAAGAATAAGAAATACCTAAATATCAGCGCCATACTAACAAACGATAATAATAATCCTGCTACAAATAACTTCTCCCCTAAAAATGGATATCTGAGATGAATTCCAAATTTCCAAGTTAATAAAGCAGCAATTAAGATAAAAAAAAATGTTCCAACCGAAAATATTGGCCTTTGCATTAATTTATATACGAAGCTCTTAGCGCTATTCCTCATCCAATGATTCGTAAAAAAAACAAAGTATATTCCCAAAAATATAGATGCAATCAAAAATATCAGGATACTTTTGAATAAACCTCCTGTATTAATTCCGACAGATAACTCATATCTAGTTAATGAACCCACCATCAAGATACAGCCAAAAATCGCGAATAATATCAAATATTTCAGTGATTTCCTTGAGTTCTTATCAAAATTATCCATGTTATCCATATTGTTCTTCACATAATAACAATCCGCGCCTTTAAAACACATTATTTAATTGATGTTACGCAAGCTAAAGAGAATCTCCCTGGAAATAGGGGGTCGGGGCTTCGCCCCCGACCCCCTATTTCCAGGGAAACCTCGCTACGTGTGCGTAACATGAGTTATATAAATTGTAATCAATCACTTCGTTTCGAATTTGTGATAGAGAATTATTTGTCTTCTAATTTTTCTAAATACATACTATCAATCCAAGATAAGTATGATGAGTTATTCGTAACTTTAGAAACCCACGCTGAGTTCCTTATATACCAATCGACCGTTTTCTGCAATCCACTTTTCAAAGATTGGCGTGGATTCCATCCCAACTCAGTTTGAATTTTTGAACTATCAATAGCATAACGACGATCATGCCCAGGCCGGTCATCAATATGTCGTATTAAAGATTTATGTGGGATAAATGGCGATTCAGGCAAACGCGCATCTAAAATTGCGCAAATCATTTCAACAATTTCTAAATTTGTTGGCTGATTCCCTCCACCAACGTTGTACGTCTCACCTGGAATTCCATTATTAACTACACGTAATATTGCATCACAATGGTCTTCAACATACAGCCAATCGCGAATTTGCTGGCCATCTCCATAGATTGGCAAATTCTTTCCCATTATTGCATTCAAAACGATTAATGGAATGAGCTTTTCTGGAAATTGCACTGGCCCATAGTTATTCGAACAATTTGTGATCGAAATTGGCAACCCGTATGTGTGACCAAATGATCGAACAAGATGATCACTGGAAGCTTTCGAGGCTGCGTAAGGCGAGTTCGGTGCATATGGAGTTAGCTCAGAAAAGGGCGGATCGTCAGTTTCCAATGTACCGTATACTTCATCCGTAGATATATGATGGAAACGCACATCCTCACTCGAAAATGCTTTATCATCTATCCAAAACTGCTTAAAAGCTTCGAGTAACGTAAAAGTACCTATAATATTCGTCTGGATAAATTCAGATGGACCGAAAATTGAACGGTCGACATGGGATTCTGCGGCAAAATGAAAAAGGGTATCAATGTTATTCTCTCTGATTATATTTTCAACCAAATGCTTATCACAAATATTTCCTTTCACAAAAGAATATCTTCTTGGGTCTGGCAAATCCCTCAAATTTTCCAGATTTCCAGCATATGTTAAGGCATCTAAATTTATGATTTGTACATTTGATCTCGCTTTAAGCAAATACTTCACGAAGTTCGACCCAATGAACCCCGCCCCACCCGTAACAAGTACATTCTTCATGATTGCTCCAATACATATCGGTAATAAATCAAATAGAAATTTTGGAACTGGCTACTAAGCAAATGATTGTGTCATGCTGAAACCATAACCCAAAGAATCCCGAGAAGCACAAGCAAAACTACAGAGAAAAGCTTCAACTTCGTCTTAGGGTGATAACGTCTTATCTTCAATTACAAACCATCCATGACCAATAATTTTAATTCAACAGAGTATTGGTTGCTACTCACCATCAAAGCATTCAGTATCAATTTCATACTTCTCTCTAAGTTGATTTACAATATCCATATCAAAATATTCTGAGTATGGATGGTTAAATATATCCGTGCATGGATTGTCTACTTCGTTAATTTTCAATGCAGTAAACTCCAAATAGTGTGATAGTCCCGATGCTTTTACACTTGCAAACAAAAACAAAATTGGAACTAAGAAGTAAACTCGTAAATTATAAAAAATTCGATTTGACCGCACTGACCAAAGTGAATAAAAGCCAATCCCAAATAAGCCATATAATCCCACTAAACCAACAAAGTGGTTTCGGTATCTGAAAAGCAGAAAGCTCAAAATAGAATTAAAAAATATTATTGATAATAAGGATAGAGAAATCCTCGGGAATTTATAAAAGCTCATTCCAACCAAGCCTACTGTCAAGATCATAAATAACAATTCTCCAGAAGAGATTGGATTCTTTGGGAATACATCGTAACCAGGGACAACCTCCAATTCTTTCCATTGCCCTACTACTGAATAAAAATTAGGCAAGAATGTCCCAATGAACGTCGACCCACTATTCCATGTATAGAACTTCAAACGATCAGAAATCGAATAATCGGAATAACAAATACTTACCGTTTTGTCCCGATACCCTACCTCTTCCTCACAATATTCTAGGCTGAGATCATTTCGAGCAACTCCAAACCTCAATCCAAAGTAGATCACCAATACACTAAGTACAATTAAAAGGGTTGATTTCCAATGTTGATTGTACAGTAATAGTGTAAAGAAAATCAAACTTCCGGCAAAGGCTAAGCCGTATTCTTTGCTCGAAGCTGATAAAAATAATAATAATACAATCCAGAAAGCAGTTGATATCGACATTTTGGATTTTGCCGAATAAAGGAAGAGAAGAATCGCTGCTGCACCAAATAATACTGCCAAAGAATTTTGGCGATCATTGATCCAATATAGTGACGTAGCAACCCTAATATCTACCAACATGAATAATGCGGCGATAAATGAGCTCAATCTCGATTGAGTAAAAATAAACACAATGAAATACAAAAATATAGTACAACAAAGCAAAACCACAATGTTGAAAAGATAATAAGTAATTGGTTCAATTCCAACCAATTGATATTGCAGCCAAATTGATAGAGTCGAAACGGGACGAAAAGCTGGCACCCACTCGACTACACTGCCCGTTAACAAGGATACAGGTGAAGAGATAGTTCCAAATGAAAGCCAAAGTAAATCATCTGGTGCAAACGGTCTAATATCTAAATAATACGAGAATGTTCCTGAAGCCACCAATAATAAACTACCGAGAGCAAAGCCGTGCTTTTGAATTGTAGTGATAAAATTGGAATTCGAATCATTTTTGATAACCATTATTTTGAATAAATCCTTTCAATTTTGTCATATCCGAAAATCAAATTATTTGTGTTTCGAACAATAAAATCAATTTGACAGCAATTATACCGAACACCTGCCAAATCATAGTTAACCTCGTGTGCAAGTATTTTTCATCCTGAACGGAGAGAAAGATCTCAAAAACTGTTCGGAGAGATACTTCGGAGGCGTGCAAAAATAACTTCCCATTTTGAGACGGCTGAACTAATCGGGGTGT
>CAYQQX010000015.1:0-48568 GCA_964419495.1 uncultured Anaerolineales bacterium | reverse complement strand
TTAAACTTTTGCTGTTTTGAGGAGGGTCTAGCACCCTTTTTGCAGTAGAGTCGTCAATGCAAACCATAGATCAGCAATTACCTTGTCTTTTGACGGTCTATCTTTATCCAGGAACAATTTCCCTTGCTCGGTTTCCAACCACTCAGGATAGACCTCGGAAAACCGTTTCTGTATTGCAGCCAGCCAACAGTAGTCACCGGTCGGGTATCCATACCCAAAGGGAATCCCATCATATAGCAACGATTGAAGATTGTTTCTTTCTAGGCATTCGTGAACCGAATGCGGACTATCAAACATCCAGTCGCCCTCGACTTTTATCAGCTTCTTCAATTTCTTAGCTTCATGCAACTTGTCTCTATCTCTCCACTCCCACGCATCCTCGGCCATCCATTTGTAATACTCTATCGCCTCCCTTTCGGCGCGGTCGCTCTCATAGCATTCACTCAGAAATTTTTCAGCTAAGTATTGGGCGTCCAGTTTCATCGCAAACCAATCGATACCATAACCGCCGCATGAAATAACTCCATATCGACCAGGGCTCAAATCCCCTGCAACAATGATTCGACCTGGATGAAATATCAGAAGAGTTGACATCATATAGCTATCTGGATCCCTCCTTAGATAAAATGATGAGATTTCCTTTCCCAATTCATATGGCTCAAGATAGTGATCTTTCACAGTTTCGTACTGCATTTTGAAATCCATTTGTATTCCTTTCAATAGACCAACAAGTGTTCTTATACGAGCTAGCGTCCATGAATTGGTCTGTCAAACATATCTTCCAGCGACACTCGTCGGAATAATCCCGCCAATGCCCGATCTTGAGTATAAAAGTGAAACTCCCGACCACACTCACAAACACCATGCATTGATCGAACAATTACCCCATTCAATAGTAGGAACTGCAAACCATCGACTGTGACAATCTCAGCAATTTGCTTGTTCTCACAGTCGACGTTTGAGCATCCGAAATATTCTTCAGCCACTAATCCAACTCCAGAGCCTTCTGCAGCACATCTGTGCGCTCTTCATCACCGGTGACCAGCGCCAGCGCATATATGATCTCTTCATAGCCGGCTTCTTTGATGTACTCTACCAGGCCGTCATCGAAGATCTCCAGGGCGACTAGACCGCAGACCACATCCATGTCCAGTGGTTCGACCAGCTCGATTTCCACCACCGGCAGCAATGCCTTCAGCCTGGCCAGCTCGAAGTCGATATCTGCCAAAAATCCTTCGTCCTGCTCCTCTGCCGGCAGCTTTTCCATTTCGAAGATTATTGTTTCCAGATATACGATGTTCCCCTTCAACGCATCGGGGGTGGGAATCTCAAGACTCAGGGCTTCAATCCACCCTTGGATCCGTTCGAACTGCTCCCGCAGTTCATCGATGGGATCCTTCACAAATGTAATCGCGTCCTCACGCCCTATTGGTTTCAGGATGTTCTTTTCAACTTTGTCTCGTGAAGTGTCAAAATGATCTTCCGGGGACCAATATGGGAGTTCCTTTTTGACTAATGCTACAGCAATCCGATTTTGTAAGGTTTCAAGCGACCACTTCTCACTTCCGCCAGTTTGTGCCACCTTACGAAATAGTATCAGCCAAGCGGAAGTTTCACCTTCGAAAATTGCCTCGGCTAATGCCGCTGCTGCCGGTGCCACGATTTCATCGTTAAGAATTTTCTTCCGCTCTTTTTGTTCTCCTTTTTCCCCTTCATTGACTTTTTCTTTTCTTGCCTTTGCACATGTACATGATTTTCCTGTCCCATGATGGCATACAATGGAAACTCGGGGATGGTTCTCAATATCCAGAGCATCCGCCACATTGGGATGGTTGTCATACTCTAATCGTAGATTTCCATGCGGACATCCCTGATTGAAAATACCCTCTTCACCCAGGGTAATATCATCTTCCCAAAATGTAGTTCGAGCAATTGCTGCCGTTTCATCCTCGCCAAGCTCCAACGCGGGGATCCCACTCTCTTCTGATGCCTTGCTTACAAGCAGAAGTTTCCAAGTATTCTCCTTAGCATCCCAACATGTTCCCACTGCGCACATCCCCTTCACCTTGCTCTCGCAGGCGTTGCAAGTGGGTGACACAATCAGATCGCCATCAAAAGCGTGGTCCAGGGGAAAGATTGCATTTTCCAAATCTTCGGTATTTCTTTGGACAATTCCTTGTGATCGCTCTCTGATCTCATCCGAGGTCAATTCGCCGGCCTTCACTTTCTCCATAATCTTGCCAGGTTGATATTCTTCCCAATAATCTTCTTCGGCAGCTTCCAGAAGATTCTCAGGCAGCTCAGTGATCGAAAGCAAAGCATCCGCAGCTCGTACGCTGAGTTCACCTTCGTGCACATGCTCTTTTATTTCCTCAGGTAGCTTCAACAAGCGCAGTAAATTACTCACCGCCGGCCTGCTCATCCTTAGCTGCTCAGCAGCATCTTCATGGGTCCACTGAAACTCATCTATCCGAGCTTGGATGGCCATCGCCCGTTCAATGGGACTCACATCCTGTCGGCGCTCATTCTCTGCCCAGGCCAGATCTGCCATTTGCTGGTTGCTTAGTGTGCGAAGATCTACAGGAATGTTTTCCCGTCCCAACTCCTTGAACGCTTCCAACCTCCGGTGACCAAAGGCCAGCTGCACTGCATTATCAGGGAATTGAGCTAAAACGCTCTCATAATCCCCAAACATTTCAATATCCGGGTTTGAACCGTTCGAAACCACGCGGCCGATCGGAATCTGCAGCAGATCATTCTCGTCGATATCTGCAGCCAGTTCTAGAATCCCTTCTTCGTTCATCTCCTGCCGTGTCTGCCACGGGTTAGGCTTTACACGATTGATAGAAACTTCAGTGATCATACCAATTTCTCCTTATTCAACTTCGGTAAATTCCCCATCAATGAAATCGCTTCCTCCCGGGGGAAGGAGAGCGTTCATCACTGGGCTTTCTTGCCATAATTGAGTTACTGTTTTATTCCCATGAGCTAACATCCAGGGCATCAGCGGAGCATAACCGGGGGAGAGCTGCTGAAGAAACCAAGATCCGTCAAGAGCGGTTCGCAGCATGTACAAAGCCATTTTTAAGGATTTCTCTCGGCGCGTGTCAAAAGAGCGCCGGCGTTTATAATCATCTCTCACAGGTAAGGCTGCTACATCGATACGACCACGAATAAATTCCCCATCTGGCCGCTCGATCCCATAAAGCACTTGGAAGCCTTCACGCATCTGGTCCACAATGGTAAAAGTACCTCGCTGGAAACCGGTTACCAATCCACCCAAACGCCCAATTGCCGCAATAATCTCGGCTTTCAACGTTTCGATCGATTTACTTGTAGAGTGCCCTTGCCATCCCCCTTCGCTAGTCACGTCATCGTAATAGGGAACATCTTGAATTTCATTTTTGGGTGTTTCAGGTATAAAGTTCATGGTTCGCTCTCAATTGTTCGCACGCGAACATCACAGTCTATGCCGATGCACCAATTCGTTGGCTGGCCAAACGGTTTTTGCCCGTAGATCTTCTCTGGGATCTTGCCTTTGGAGTCCTGATGTTCCTTGAGAGCTTGCTGGATGATTTCATCTTCGGTCATATCTTTATCCACGATCACATAGAGCAAGTAAGCATTTGGCAATCCCTTAGGGCTTTTTACCCGAACGATTTCAACATTGTGGCCATCGAACTTGATGATTTCCTTCTTTTTCCTGACCATCAGCTCTCCTCCCATTCTGCATATCGCTGACGATATTCGTCTTCTCGACGAGCATTTTTCTCTGCAGTGTCCTCCAGAATGGTTATCAAGATCCCGGTTTCTTTGGTTTTTCCCTGAAATTCAAGCCTTCTGTATGCGTCGTACACATCCCTGGCTGAGAGCTTCGTAAGCAGTTGACGCGTGCGCCTATTGACCTGAATTCCACAATCCCTGAATGCGCGTTTTACCAGCTCGATTTTATCCCCATCGATGGATTCGCCCCCTTCTGGATCTTTGGAGTCGGAAAAATTCCGACTCGGCCTATTAATATTATTAAGAGAGTCTTTTAAATTAACTACCTCTTTAATATTATTAATAGAGTCGGAATTTTTCCGACTAAGACTATTTGTATCCGAATTAGGTTTCTCGAGAGAAATTTCTTGTGGATAATCGCTATCCGAATTCTCGGAGTCGGAATAATTCCGACTAAGACCATTCGTGTCCGAATTTTCAGCGGGCTTATCCACAAAGTTATCCACAGAATTATCCACAATTGATTCATCGGGTACCTGTTGACCCTTTTCGACTTGCTCGAAGGGTAGGGGAAGCTGCATGGCGCCATCTGACAATTTCCACCCTCTATGAGTTTTGATTACGAATTGGTGCTCCTGTAGATATGCCAGGGCCTTGGCCACTGGTTTGTCGCTGTACCCGGTATTGCGCTCGAGCCATTCATTGCTAACTGGCTGGGCAGCCAATGACAGCGCTATCACCACCGAAAGTGGCGCGCCTTTGAGTTCCTTTACTAAACGAACGGGATTGTCGTATCGATTCATCAGTGTGGTCCCTTGTTTTAGAGGTCGAATAATGTGGGGTGCTGAATACCCCAACGCTTTTCTGCTGAATCTTTGAGGGCTTTCTCAGTATCGAGAAGATCCAGTGCTCGAGGTAGCACTTCTCTGCGGAGAAATTCGTTCAGCTCATTCCAATCTTTTGCCAACCAGTAGCCCCCTCTGGTTCCACCGGTGGAGCAGATCAGTCGGCCGTCTTTGCGCAGTTTGTTGATCATCACCCGGATCTGGCGGTCACCAGCTTCAAAACCCAGGCTGTGCACTGCTTCAACCAGGCCAGCACGACTTATGGCCATCTCCCGGCCAACTCTGTGCTGCAGCACCCGCAAAACCGCTCTCTCCAGCCCAGGTTCCGCATCCTTGAGATATGTATCCAGGTCCACGTTCTGGTTGAAGCCAGTCAAATTATCACCCCGGTTGCTTCACTGACCTCGGCCAGCGCATCTTTCAAAACGGCTACTTCCTTGGAGCGAACAAAAAGAAACTGCTCGGTTTCCACTGCATTTTCGACGCCCAGGGCTGCTTCTACTAGCTGCACAAACGCTTCCCGTTCCTCAGCCAGCGCAGGTTCCAGCGCCGCATTTAACTGCGAGCACATATTGTGAGCCATCGGCGCATTCCCAATGTGGTCCATAGCAACGTGACCACCAGGCGTCAGGATCTGCCAATGGGCACCAACCACTTCTCCTTCAAATAGATGCTCAAACTTTTTGGCTTGAAATCTGATCATTTCTCAAATCCTTCTGGACGTTTCCCAGCAATCACATCCCTTGGATATGCGTGAATTCCCTCACGTAAGATTTTCACTATCTCGAGCGCTTTCTCACCTCGTTGAATGCGTGATTTTTGGCGAAGAGCAAACTCTTCAAGCTCAAGAGAATCGTCTTCGAGACGCTTAAGCAAATCCAGTATCACCGCAGTGGCATCTTCAATGCCTTCAACATCATTATGGGTACGCTTTTTTCCCTGCACGATATTTCTCAATTCCTTCATCTCCCTTTGAGAATATCGATAAATGTGAATAATCATGCCGAGAGTTAAGAACAGCAACAATACAATAGCAATGTTGTAAATCATGGAACCACCACTGGATTCCCCAAAAGCAAGGAAATTAGGGCTAATGTGACCACCAAAAGGATGAGAAAAATGATTCTTTCAAGCATTTCAGTCTCCAATCCAAATACAGGTACGAATTTTTCTGCTACGATAAAGGAGTAGCACCTTAAAAACCGAATATTGGCGTTTTTCTGTTCTGATAATCAGCATTATCTGTACAGAAAGCCTTTGCGAAACTTTTTGCTGTGTTAGCCAGCATGTCTTGGAGAAGGCGAATACTTCTCGGACCCTCCTGGCAGTTCATCGGGTAATGCCGGCGCTTTTTGCTCTTCAATGATCTCCAATTGCGGCTCATCGAATGTTGCTGTATCCGGAAGTTTTCCATCTTTATCTACGGGCGGCTGGACACAAATTCGATTGCACCCCTGAAGGTATGTGTAGCGAGCAACCGCAATTCCCTGAAACCTGATACCCGATCTTTTACTTCATCGCCTAACGTAACCATTTTCACTACTCCTTGGTATTGAGGTCGCTCACATAAAGCCCTCAAATAGCATTTCTGTTCTTCCACACTTTGAGCATGTGGCGTTGGGTTGCTTCTTCAGACCTTCATGGTCGTTGATAAGAATGTTTTCATCGGCCTTGACATAGCGACCACACTTTGTACAAACAGGGACAAATGTTGCTCCCTCTCCATAATCAATTCGCCTTGTGTTTTCGTAACTATATTCATACATGGGGCCACCTAACTAACCTGTTAGGTCACAATCCCAGTGCATCCGCAATCGTCTGCCACTCTGGATTCCTGCCGCCTTCCAGCCTGTGCAAATAAATCTCCGTCGTCTTCGAGCTCGAATGCCCCAGGCGTTCCTGGATCCTGCTCAGATCGGCCTTGGCCACTGTTTTCAGCAGCATCGCCGAAGTATGCCGCAGGCTGTGCACCGTCAAATTTTCAGCATCGATGCCGGCTTTTTTGGCATACCCACGCAGTATGTTTCCAACTTGCTTTCCGGAGATCGGACGCGCGAAGGGTTGATACTCGTCCCCAATGTGGGGCAGATGGACCCCGTTCGAGCTGATTGCTGTGAAGATGAAATCTTCAGCTCCCAGGCCTTCCCACCGTCCCACGTTATGCAGATAAATCTCGATCGCTGCCATCACGTGCTCAGGCATGCTATCCCAGCCAGATTTGCCTTTACCGGACCAGTAATACTGATAACCGTCACCAGCTTTTCGGAAATCCTTCCATTGGAGCTTTCTGACTTCTGAATTTCTTCGACCGGTGGCAATGTACATCAAGAACATGGCGTAATTGCGCAAGCCCTGCGGCTTATCCAGTGGGATCACCTGCAGGAAGGCTCTGGTTTGCGCCAGGTCCAAATAAACCACCTGGCGCCGAGGTGCGACCCCTTTGGGCCTGGCCACCGTCAGCGCCGGGTTGAAATCATGTAGATTTTCCTGGTCTGAAATCGTGTAACGTTCGCACGCGAACCGAAAGAATGAACTCACCGCAGCCAGCCTGGCAGCGATCGTGCTCTCTGCCAGGTCCCGGGTGCGCATCGATGCGATCCAAGTTTCGATTGCTGAGCTGCCCATCCTCCAGGGCTCATCGCCGGCGCTGGCCATCAAGTCGTTCCAGGCTTGCCGGTAAGATCTCTGTGTGTTCTCTGCCTTCGAAGCCAGCCAACTCTCAAAGGCTACTGACCATACTTCAGGCGATGCATCGACGATCTCTATGCCGGTGAATAATTGCTGCAGTGTTGGGTCCATAGCTTTCACGTATTCACTGTTGTCTGCCTACTGGCAACTGGCGTTCCCCATTTCGCCACCCGTTCTTCCGGCTCAACCCAACCCAGCCCAAGGAACTGTAAGAACTGGATTTCCTCGGGCATCTCGATCATTCTGTCCCCGTGCCACACCGCACCCTTGTTGACTCTGCAATCTGATGGTAGTGCACCACCCTTGTATCGCTGGGTTACGATCCACCGACTGAAATCTTTGGGTCCAGTTCTGATCGCCATGATAAGACCCCACTGCGCCGGCGGCATCACAATATACACATCCAGGCTGATACCCTGGGGGAGCAGAATCTGCTTCATCCGGGGACCATTCTTGATCACCTTGCCCAACAGATCCCAGTGGAAGGTTTCTAGAAAGGAATGCTCTTCCACATCCCCAAACAGACCCTGCTGGGTGTATCCCTTGGGACTGACTACAATTTCGATATCGCCCACCTGCTTACGCCCTCGCCGGATGCTGCCTGCAACCTCCATGCGCGCGCAATAAGTCGAGAAATATGTCAAAATTTCTCCAGCTATTCCCCGCGCAGTGTGTAAATCAACCTTCGTCTTCATGGGGTGGTTCTTCCAACAACTCCAAATAACTCGCCACTGCTGGGTGAGCGTGATCGTCGCACAACCCTATATTGAGATTTTCCAATGGATGATAGGTAAATTCCCTTGGGTTGCGTGTGGCCACTGTAACGTCCAGTCGCTTGATGGCCTTTGCCCCGCATACCCTGCACACCAGCCAGCCTTGCCCTGAGCCTGTCGAAGGGTCTTCCTGGTAATCAGCAAGCCTGGTTACATCTAATTGTTCGACATCAGGAAAGACAGTCAACATCAGTGCACCAGCTCGTATCCCTTGGAGACCATATATTCCACGAATTCGCTCCAGGTTTTGCCCTGCTTCTGAATGAAGGCAGTTACTTCCACATCTTTCCCCTTCACTTTGTCCAGGACCCTTACGCCCCAGCGTGATTTGTCATTCTCTTCGAACTCAATAATGCAGGCTGTGCGGTCCCACTCTTCGTGATAGAAAACATGATCAGCGCCAAATTGATCGTGGCAAATCCTTACTGCAATCGCCTGGCTGCCGTGCCTTTGAACGCCGTGTGATTTCGACACATCGATCTGCAGCAGCGCATCTTCTAATTGATTACCAATAGCCGGCCCAATTAGCACCAGGATGATCAACGCGCAAGCGCCCATCAGAAACAGCATCATGGAATATTCCATGAGTGCCTGCCCTCTCTCAAACTTTTTCAGAGTAGACATCTTCGAACTCCTTCCAGCCTTTCATCGCCATTTCTTTCGTCCAATCGCTGAACTCGATGCGCACTGCCCGTATCAGCAGTGCCTGGTTCAAAGGCTCTTCGATAGCCAAAGCACCGGGGAACTCGGGGCGCTCGTAATCGCCGATCATCAACACCCAATCGGGGACCTCAGCGCCCATCGCTTCTGCCAGCTCCCTGGCCTTCAGCTGATCGTTCTCGCTCAGCTTGCCACTTACGAAAACGGCTTCAATCAGATGAGAAAACAATTGTTTTTCCAAAATGCCACCTACACTTCCGGCGCTTTCGTGTTTTTCAGCAGCGCCACTTGGCAAACCACAAAAACTAAAATCCAGAAAATTCCTTCTAAAATCGACATAATTGATCCTTCCACTGGGTTGTCGCCGCCGCTGACCAAAGCTGAACAACGACAACCCAGCTTCCAAAGGAGGAAGAAACACCATGCCCTGGAAGAGCGCCTGCATCGCCCTTCCAAGTACACGAGTGAGACAGTCCGGATTCGAACCGGCTAGGTCGCGGGGGTCTGCCGCTAAATGGGACCAGGCGCCTCTGGAGTGGGGGGGACACCCCAATGGGCCTTACTGCTTCCACAGCGCCGATGGGGAACGGCTTCTGTCTCATTTGTAAAGAGCGTTCGATCGCTTACACAGGCTCCAAGATAGGATCAGGCTGTTCACTCTCTTCAGTAGCTTTGATCTTCTCCAAAGCTTCATCGATCATGATTTCTAGCTGGGGAGCCATTTTTCGCTTATTCAAATCGGCAATATGCCGTAGTTTGTCGCGATACGATTTTTTAATTTGTAAGGTAGTTATCTCTGACATATATTTCTCCAGCAATACTTATGAATGCAAAAGAAATATAGCACGTCGGCTATAGTATGTCAATAGTGAATATATAGAACACCATAGAAATACTGTAAAGTGATAGTATTCAGATGATGTCGAATAGTTTTCAAGAGTGGTTGAATAATGAAATGGGGATACGTGGTCTCACCCAACGAAGTCTTGCTAAAAGCGCTGGGCTATCTCAGGGCGCGATTAGCAATGTAATGTCGGGCATCAGAGAGCCTGGATCAGATTTCTGTACCGCAATCGCAGACGCGCTGAACTATCCCCCTGATTATGTATTTCGCAAAGCTGGGTTGCTACCAGATCTTGATGATGAAATTCCCCCAGAGGTGGATGAACTAAATCAGCGTTATCTCGGTGCTGATGAAGACACTCAACGTGAAATTTTAGATTTCGTGCGCTTTAAAACCGACAAATAGTAGTCCTTCGATATAACGAAGCAATCATTTTGATTGCACCATCTTTGAGTGAAGAACCACCCCAGCCGGTCGAAAATATTGCTAAACCACACCCTTAAATTAGAACGCATGTTCTAGATTATAGCACAAAAAAATAAACGTCAAGAGTTACCAAAGTACTAAACAGTAGTCTTGGGGAAACCCAGGGGAAGGGGAAAACATGAAGAAATCCATTGTGAGTATCGCTATTGTTGTGGTGTTCATGGTGTCATGCAGAGCATCGGATGAACAATTTTCCCCAGCAACTAATACAGAAGCACCTACCGCGGTTCCTTCGGAAACCAATACTCCGACGCTATCTCCTTCACCTACATTCACATTAACACCAACAATCACCCCCACCAGTACCGTCACTCCGACAGAAACACATCTAGCTTTATCCAATCAAGAAATGGAAGAGTTTTTATATGCTTACAGGCTGGTGGTTGTTGTGCAACTTAACACGGATCTGCTGTACGATACATTAGATCAAACTCAAAAAGGTGAACTAGATGGCTTCCAGCAGTGGGCATTATTACTCGTTATGGGGGCGCTGTATGAAGCAGCAGATGAAGCCTTTGTGGAGTTTGATCCTCCTAAGTTTTACGATACCTGGTGGAATGACATTATTCAAATTCAAAATAGTGATCGTGAAATAGCTGCTGCTTGGGCTAATCAAGAAATCTTTGCAGATGATGCGATTAAAAAAGTGACACCACTTCATGAAGAAATCGAAAAGATAGTTATTGAAATCGAAAATGCATTATCTCATAAATACCATATTGATTCAGTAGAGCTTGCTAAACAGCGTCAGGAAATCATCGATAGCACAGAAGAATTATTTGAAGATGCTGGCCAATAAGATATTCGCATGCGAACACTAAAAGGAAGGGATGAAATGATGAAAATACTGATTGCTTTTACCTTGTGTGCCGTTCTATTAATCTCGAGTGTCGCACCTGTTCTGGCCGAAGAAACAGATCCCCCAGCATGCGGCGATCCCTGCCCTGTTTGCTTGCCTGGCTCAATAGAACTCATTCCCCTTGGCGAGATGGGTGAGGCCGATGGGTATTTTCTTTTGGCCGAAGAAATCGAAGATCCTGCCGAAGTAAGCAGTTATAGTAGTGACGAGATCGCCGAAGGGGAGAGGATGGTTTCTGTTCTAGTTGTGATTGGAAACCAAGAAGGAGAGCCAGATTCAGTTTACGGCTTTGAATGGGCTCTCGTGGATACTGATGGCTTTATCTATAGCAATCTTGACTTCTTGGCGCGTGCTGATGGGCGTGATTTTTCCGCTGTTGAAGAGATGGGGGTAGGTGAGAAGGCTCGTGGATGGGTATCTTTTTCTTTGCCTGAAGATTCAATCCCCGCCTATATCAAATATCAAGTTGGTTACAGTAGCCCTTGGCTCATCGCTGGCTTATACTCAGGAGAAACTTCCGAAGAGTAATATTCTTCACGGCAAACATAAATTATGGGTATTCCTGAATGGTCACTGCTGTTAAGTAGTTTTGCTTTATTAATATCTGGTCTTTCGTACTTAAACTCTCGACGCACATATGAAAGAGACAGAGCAGATATCCGCATTAATTTGGGATTCCAGTTTCGAGCCGAAGCAAAAAGCGCTTTTTCTGTTCAAGTCACAAACCACGGCCGCCGAGTTGCATTTGTACATTCTATGAAGATTGAATTCAAAGCCGGATTTCCGTTATGGGACAGTATAGCAGGCGGAGAATCTATTGGAGAAGGCCAAGTATATGTGCACTGGCTTCCAATCCATCACCCGTCTACTCGACATTACGCAGATCCTCGAACTGTAAAGCGCCTGATTGTGATAGATACATTTGGAAACCGATATAAATACCCAAAGTTTTCATTTAATGAGTGGGTTAACTTTGTTGTGATGAAAGAAAAAATTAAGGAAGAATGGTCACCTCTCGCAGAAGAGTGGTCACCAGAAGAGTCTTAACGTTCGCGTGAGAACATGTTTCAACCCGTGACCTATCAAGCCTGCATGTACGACATTCGCAAGGCTGAGATCAATATCGATGGCGAGATCATCTTGCCCAGTATTGTGAAGTTCGATAAAAACAATCTGGTGAGAACCAGGTGTGTATTTGTCACTCACGGCGAACGCCCTGAACTGAATGGTCACAAGTTTAACCTCGAAATGTACGAAAAAATCTATGGGATGGTTAGACTATGGATGCGGGACGATTCGAATGAGTTAGAGACTAGGTTCGATGTTGAAAAGGTTATTTCCAATGCAGATTGGCTTTGATGTGATAAATAATGTTAGCGTGCGAACATCGAAAGAAAAGGTAAGCGATGAAGACTAAAGTCCTACTGATAATCATGTTGTTTACGTTAAACTTATTTGCTTGCCAGCCCTCGGTGGATGCAATTCAAACAGCAATTGCAGAGACCGAAGCGGCAAAACCGACCATTACAGACACGGCCACACCGGCACATACCGACACACTTACGCCGTCTTTGACTTTTACTTTCACGCCTTCATTCACCCCTTCATCAACTTTCACACCGACATATACAATAACACCGTCGCCAACTGCCACAAATACCCACTTGCCAGAAACTGCCACAGCGGAAGCGATGTTTGCTACACAAACTCAGAAAGCAGCTAATACTACTTCAACGGCTGAAGCAAGATTAGCTACTCAAACACAACAAGCGAAAAATCTCACTGCCACCCGTGCAGAATACGAAGCGAGAGTCCAGGCCACTCAGGACGTAAGGGACAAAATCACTCACTGGAAAGATTTATGTCCGAAAATAGATTGGAGAGAACTTGCAGAAACCGAATATGCTAAAGATCATCTTGGAGAATGCGTTTCAGTTTCTGGTAGGATAGCAGAGGTAAATTTGTCGGAATATCTAATTGATATCTGGTTAGGAAGTTACTCAGCTGACTTGATTATTGGTACCCGCAAATTAAACAATAGAGAAGGACGGCTAACAGAAGGGCAGTGGATTACTGTTTATGGCCATGTAAGATTTGGAGAATATATCAGAACTAACCAGCTTACTGGCAAAGTAACACAAGTTGCATCTATAGATGCTCTGTTAATTGAAGGATCTGGTTCTGTTGTGTGGGTCAGAAAATGACCATGCCACCCGCCACCATCCACACCGAGAGAAAGAGAATCCCTGGCACCATCGATGTCACACTAATCCCGCCTAGAAAGAAAGGTGGTGTTTACGAGTATCGAATAATCTTCACTGCCAAAGGCTACTATCCCGATCTGAGCCGAAGGGATGTAACACTCGAAATAGGCGGCAACAGGATGCCAGCTCACCCCCAACTCCTTGGAAACCCTGGAAGATCCAAGACGCAGGTCGGCATCTACGTCGAACCTGAATATCTGAAATATTTTCAGGAATTCACACGCTAATATGCACACCAAAGATATTCTCATCTCTAGCTTCCTTTACAGCATCCTGGTCTTCACCGAATGGGAAGATACCATCATCGTCGAACTCGCCTGGCGCATCTCCGACGACTTCGTCCACCTTGAAGATCACGTTTGGCTGCAGATGCTCAAAAACGCCAACATCGGAATGGAAATCGAAGCCTTGCAAATGGCTCGCAACGAAGCTCGAGGAGAGCCTTGGTAACGGAAGGAATAGCAGCATGAGCGAATCAAAAGAGTGTCAATTCTGCGCAGAAGAAATTAAAGAAGCCGCCAAAGTATGCCCTCAC
Source organism: uncultured Anaerolineales bacterium (assembly GCA_964419495.1). Taxonomy (GTDB): domain Bacteria; phylum Chloroflexota; class Anaerolineae; order Anaerolineales; family UBA11858; genus NIOZ-UU35. Next base: position 34,891 of record CAYQQX010000015.1, on the reverse strand, counting down.
TGTAGACGCACTCAAAGGCGCGATATATGGGAAATTGCTGCTATCGTTGGAATTGCATTTGCGGTTTTGTACACAATCTGGAAGCATTTCACCTACAGGATTACCTGGTACGATCTCTCATTCGGGTTTTCAATTACTGCATTTACTGGAACTATGATAGTCGCTGGCATAATTTGGGCACTTCGCCAAATTTTTAGATAGAGAATAATGATAGCCATGTGCCCTTAAGCGCAAAAATGCACCTGTTTGGTTGAGGGCCACGTGCCCCTACCAGTTTAGATTCAGATGCTCAAGAATGTCAACCTTGGCATGGAAATCGAGGCCCTCAAAATGGCTCGCGGCGAAGCCAGGGAAGGTAAGTGGTAATGATGTTTGTGTCCTAACATGGATTTATTTACACCAACACTCCTTGCACTGCGTTTATCAGATGATCCCGAGATGCCAGAGGGAGATAGCCTGCCTCTGAAGATTGAATGTGCCCACATTGAAGATTTGACAACGCGCACAGTGCATGTTGTGAAGTTCGCTTCAAGGGCAACAAGGGGGAAAGTGGGAATAATCTCAGAAATAGTCGCTGGTCACCTCGCTGCATATTTTGAGATACCCACCCCAGATTTCGCGTTGGTTGAGATCAGTGCAGCCTTTGCCCAATCTGCCAACGAAAATGAACCCTATTACGATGATCGAATTCTCACAAGCATCAACCGGAACCAGCATCCTTTCAATTTTGGAAGCCAATTGATAAGGTACAACACATTTAACCCGCTGGGGATGCTTACACTAAATTATGGAGATCTAGATCAGGCTGAAATGATCTTCGCCTTCGATTCCTTGATCCATAATGCCGATCGCACATTGGACAATCCGAACATCTTCATGCAAGAAAACCAATTCATAATATATGATCATGACAAGGGATTTTGTTTTCTCATAGATGGCAATGATGATCATGATCCACTCCGTTTCTGTACACCGAGTGGCAGATCCATTTTGTTTCACCACCTGTTTTATGGTCGTCTGAAGAAAAGGGAAGTGGAATTCGATAAATTTGTTAGGTTGCTCATCGCACTTGATGATACAATGATAAAACAGATAGTCAATCAGATCCCCTACGGACTTCGGAACCCATACTCAGTTGAGATCGATGCGATAGTAAATCATCTAATTACTTGTAGAGAGAATATTCGCGATTTTAGAATATAACCTGATGAGGGTGCTGTCATGACCGATCAACAGTTCACATCCTATCAATACTCAATAATACGCTATTTCCATGACGCCGAAACACAAGAATTTCTCAATATTGGGGTAGCGTTATTCGCGCCTGAATTTAACTATTTTCGAACAGATATCACACCTCTTTTCAGACGCATTTCAGATACATTTTTCAACGCCAATACTGATCAATATCGCAGCTATGTCTATCGATTACTTCGGCGTTTCGACAGGCTCAGCAGAGAAATTGAAAAGAATGAAGTTGATATGTTTGAGCCTCAGCATGTTGATATAGAACCGCTGATGCGCAAATATATCAGAAGAGACTCTTCGTTCCAATACAGCATTCCAGCCAGCGGGATTTCGCCGGCGACATATCGGGATCTAGATGATACCTTCGATCACCTCTTTGCAACCTACGTTGAGAAATACATTAAAAAGCGCGAGAAGGAAACAAGGGACGAAAGCGTTGTTTGGCGCAAAGTTTATCGCCCAAAAATCGAAAAAATTGATTCGAATATTTTGGATAATCTGAAACCTGTAACAATCCAAACCCCTGTCGATGCTCTTGAATATGAACTATCATGGAAGAATGGGAAGTGGCATCTGATCCTGCCAATTTCCTTTGATCTTTTACTACCGGCTTCACTAACCAATAAGGCATATCGAACGCTAGGAAGAAATGTTCAATTAAATGGGAGTAGAGAAATATCTCGCCTTTATATGCTAATTGGAGAGCCACTTAATAAAGATAAAAATGTAATGCGCAGTTATAGCAAATCCATCGATATCCTTACATCAAATGGAGTTGATTATAATTACGACCGAAAGCTGATTTTCGAAGACGCTGCAGGTGATTTTGCCAGTTACCTTCACAGCGAGATGCAGCAAATAGAATAATCAGTGAGTCTCCTGCCTGCCAAGATTTCAGGAGGAACCAAAAACAACATCCGAATAAGGCCATGTAGTTGTAGAAAGATAAGGCGCATTTTTGCCGTTAAGGCACACGGTCAACTGCTCCTACCACCACACGGATTGCCATTTTACCCCAACCGTGTACCCTTAAAATCGAAAATCGGCTGACTTAGTTCACATCCGTGAGGTCGAGGGTTCGAGTCCCCCCGCGCCCACCAAATTGGTTGATATTTTGGCGCAATGGCAAATTGTCATTGCGCAATTGCTTTAATGCGCAATATCTCATGTAAGAGACTGGCTAAGTTCAGCGTCAATTCATTGCCAATGTGATCAACAATAATACAAAAAACCGCCAAAACGGCGGCTTGTGAAATTGTGAGCGCGGTAGGAATCGAACCTACAACCAATGGCTTAAAAGGCCACTGCTCTGCCATTGAGCTACGCGCCCGTAGAGGGCTGAATTCTAACATGCAGGCAGATAAGCGTCAACAAAAACCTTGACTAATTCCCCTGTGCTATGTACTATCTGATCGAATTGGTAGTGATCTCGAAGAATATTTTAGGAGCACAATAATTATGACCGATATGCTGTATATTTCAGATGAAAATTTTCAAGAAGAGGTGCTGAATGCACCATTGCCGGTGTTAGTAGATTTCACTGCAGTTTGGTGCGGGCCATGCAAAATGCTCGATCCTATTGTCCAAGAATTGGCTGATGAATGGGCTGGAAAAGTGAAAGTTGTCAAACTGGATGTTGATGATAACCAGGATATTGCTATGCAGTATCATGTTATGGGTGTTCCAACTCTGGCACTCTTCGAGGGTGGAGAGATAAAAGAGCGCCTGACAGGTTTTCGTCCTAAGAAACAAATTTTAAAGAAAATAGAATCTCACATTTAGCTTAATCGATCTAATTGAAGACCCGATCTCGTCGAGATCGGGTCTTTTTATGCGGGAAGGCGCAATTCTATCGCCTTCCCACTCCCAGTGCAGGAGCACTAGGATTATGTGAATAATTGATCCTTACACTTGCATCAGAGCATCTTGTTGCAAGATGCGTAATCGATTTATAAGCCTGCCGCTTTCTTTAATTCATCAGCTTTATCGGTTCGTTCCCAAGGCAGATCCAGATCGTCTCGGCCGAAGTGGCCATAAGCAGCGACCTTTTGGAAAATGGGTTTTCGTAGGCCCAAATCGCGGATGATTGCACCAGGTCGCAGATCGAAGTGTTCGACAATTAGGTCGGCGATCTTCTCATCGTCGATTTTCCCAGTTCCGAAAGTTTCTACATTGACGCTTAAGGGATGGGCAACACCTATTGCATAAGCGACCTGAATCTCACAGCGATCAGCCAGGCCAGCTGCAACTACATTCTTTGCAGCCCAGCGAGAAGCATATGCTGCGGATCGATCCACTTTTGTAGCATCCTTACCGCTAAATGCACCACCACCGTGACGTCCCATACCACCATAAGTGTCTACAATGATCTTCCTGCCGGTCACACCAGCATCACCCTGAGGGCCACCAACTACGAAGCGCCCTGTGGGGTTGGTGAAGATCTTCAATTCATCATCTACCATTTCTGAAGGGAGCACTGGATTGATTACGTGCTCAACGAGTCCAGCTCGTATTTCTTCTTGTGTTACATCAGGGTCATGTTGAGTGCTGATCAAAACGGTATCTATACGAACGGGTTTACCATAAGCATACTCGACTGTTACTTGGCTCTTGCCGTCTGGGCGTACCCAAGGCAAGGTGCCGCTTTTACGAACTTCAGCTAACTTCAAGGTTAATTTGTGCGCCAAGTAAATTGGCATGGGCATTAGAGCCGATGTTTCATTGCAAGCATAACCGAACATCATACCTTGGTCACCAGCGCCGATGGCCTCAATCTCTTCTTCAGTCATTTCTCCGCTCTTGGCTTCAAGGGCTTTATCCACACCCATGGCAATATCGCCAGATTGTTTGGCGATGGCAACCAGAACACCGCATGTGTTGCCATCGAAGCCTTTTTGGGCGCGGTCATAACCGATATCGGCAATCACTTTGCGAGCCAATTCGTCATAATTGAATTGAGCTTGGGTAGTAATTTCGCCCATCAATACAACGAAACCTGTTTTTGTGGCTACTTCGCAGGCAACCCTTGAAAGAGGGTCTTGTTCTAAGCAGGCATCTAAGACGGCATCACTGATCTGATCACACATTTTGTCAGGGTGACCTTCGGTAACCGATTCCGAAGTGAAAAGCAGTTTTGGTGATTTCATAAAAGTTGTAGTCATTTAGACCTCCAGAAATAAAATTGCCCCTCAAGCAAAAGAGGGGCAAGCACACAAAGGTACAGCACCCTCTCATCTTCCAGAACATCCGCCTGCCGGAATTAGCACCGTGGTTAGCTGATAGCTTTTAGCTGTAAGCGGCTAGCTATAAATTCTTATTGCTCACTGCTAACTGCTTCCTGCTATCCGGTTGCTGAGGTTTCACAGGGCCGGTCCCTCCACCTCTCTGGATAAGAGCGTCGCTAGGGGTTATTAAGTTGTCGGCGGGATAATACCATGTGGATTACGGGTTGTCAATTAAAGCGAAAACGCCTTCGCGATGATCGAAGGCGTCCTTTGTGTTGACTCTAGTATTCAACCTGACTTATTGGGTTGAGTTTTTCGAAGTTATGGCGAGCATTCATTTCCCGAACAGAGCCGGTTAGACCGCGGATGACCAAACTGCTTGTTTGAGCACCGTGACTAAAATACTTGATGCCATCTAGTAAGGCGCCATCGGTAATGCCTGTGGCTGCGAAGAACACATCGTCAGATGCGACCAAATCATCGATGGTAAGCATCATCTCAAAATCATGGCCCAATTCTTTGCCACGGGCAATTTCATCATCATTGCGGGCGTACAGTTTGCCTTGAATTTCACCACCCATGCCGCGCAATGCGCAGGCTGCTAGCACACCCTCGGGGGTTCCACCAACGCCCATAAGCACATCGACACCGGCATCTGGCCAACAGGTCATCATAGCACCCGCAACATCGCCATCGGGGATGAGTCGAATTCTGGCGCCGCATTCGCGAATTTCTTGTATAAGCTCCTTGTGGCGCGGTCGATCAAGAATGACAACGGTAAGATCATTGACATGCATATCTTTGATACGCGCAATTCGCCTTAGATTGACCTCGACCGGGGCATTGATATCTATCATGCCGACTGCCTCAGGACCAACAGCGATTTTATCCATATACATAAATGGCCCGGGATCATACATTGTACCTTGTGGGGCAATGGCAACGGTAGCGATTGAATTAATAAATCCATTTGCTAATGGGCGAGTACCATCGATAGGATCTACCGCGATATCAACTGCTGGGGGATCTCCTGTACCGAGTTTCTCTCCATTGAACAACATGGGCGCTTCATCTTTTTCCCCTTCGCCAATGACTACAACTGCATCCATCTCAATAGAGTTTAATACCAAGCGCATGGCATCTACAGCGGCTTTATCTGCAGCTTCTTTTTGTCCACGTCCCATAAACCGGCCTGAAGCCAAAGCTGCTGCCTCGGTCACGCGGACCAACTCTAGAGCCAGGTTTCGCGAAGGTTTGGCATTTGTCATTCAAAAACTCCTTGTTGAGTTATATAAAGAACCACTCAATAATGTAAAAGCCGATCACGCTGGCCCATAACCAACTATCAATTCGATCAAACGCACCACCATGGCCTGGGATCAGGTTGCTGGAATCTTTGATATCAAATTGGCGTTTGACCATACTTTGCCCCAAATCTCCCAGAGGCGCGATAATCGAAATGACCACACCTAAAATTGCGCCACGTAAAGCAGTTATTTCAGTACCAGGTCCAGCAGGCAGTGTCCACATCGCAGCGAACCCGGCAGTACCCAAAATGCTGACGATGATGCCTGCAATATAACCTTCCCAGCTTTTTCTCGGGCTAAGCCTGGGGCTTAATTTATGTTTTCCATAAACACGCCCATAGAAATAGGCTCCTGAGTCTGCAAACCACACTGCTGGGAGGGCTATCAGCACCCACCAAACTCCCTCAGGTAGACTGCGCAAACGTATCAAATATGATCCCAGCAGACCGATATACAAAATCCCGGAAATGGTTATTGCAAAATCGGTAGCTGTCTGGTCTCGTCCACGCTCATATTGAATCAGATGGTAGGTGATCGATATTATCGCCAAAATACTGGTAAGCCAGGCGATATCATCAAGAAATGGGGAGTCAAAATAATAGTTCAGGGATTGCTGTACGCTATAAGCCAAAGTGCCCAAAACAACCAAAACGCCCGAGGGTTGATGCCCTCCGGCGCTAAAAAGTTGAGCATATTCCCAGGCGGCTAATCCCAGCAAAAGGGTTATCAGGAGAATATAGGCGATTCCCCCATAATAAATTGCTGCCATACCGATTGGCAGCAAAACGATTGCAACTGCTACTCTTTGTCGCATAATTCTCTCAGATTATTTCTTCTTATTGACTTGCCCGAATCGTCGATCTCGTTGACTGTATTCTTCGATTGCAGTTTTTAGTTCATCTTTTCCAAAATCTGGCCAAAAGATGGGGGTGAAATACCATTCTGCATAAGCACCCTGCCAAATTAGAAAATTGCTGCCCCGTAGTTCACCTGAGGTACGGATGATCAAATCTGGATCGGGAGAGCCGGCGGTGAATAGATATTTATTTACCAAATCGAAAGTGACATCCTCAGCAGAGACCCCATCTTTGATCATGTTTCGGATTGCAAAAACCATTTCGTCTCTACCACCGTAATTGAAGGCTACATTGAGAACCAGACGAGTATTCTCTTTGGTCATCTCGATGGCTTCTAACACTTTCTTTTTAAGAGAGGGTTTGATGCGATCAAGTTCTCCAATATGGCGGAGTTGAACGCCATTTTTATGGAGTTCAACCATCTCACGATCGATAACGTCTTCCAGAATACGCATCAGGCCGCGCACTTCCTCGACCGGACGCCCCCAATTTTCCGTAGAAAATGCATATAGAGTCAGATATTGGACCCCAATTTCAACACAGGCCTCAATGACCCGACGCAAGTTTTCAGTTCCGGCTCGATGACCCGCCAAACGTGGTAAGCCGCGTGATAAAGCCCATCGTCCATTACCATCCATAATAATGGCGACATGGTTTGGGATCTTCAGGGGCAAGGCTTCTTGATCTTTTGCCATAATTTGAATCTTAAGCAATCGCAGGAGCTTTCAATGGGTTGATTGGTTTTTGATAAGGTCAGACTTCTCGGATTTCTTTTTCTTTCCGATCACCAATTTTATCGATCTCTTCGATGAATTCGTCGGTAAATTTCTGGATTTCTTTTTCACCTCGAATACGATCATCTTCAGAAATCATATCTTCGTCTTCAAATTCTCGCATTTCTTTGATGCTATCCCTGCGCACATTGCGAACTGCTATACGGCCTTCCTCCACACGTTGACCAACAATGCGGCCTAACTCGATTCTGCGCTCTTCTGTCAAGGGAGGCAAATGAAGACGAATTGCTTTGCCGTCACTATTTGGGGTCAATCCCAAATCTGAGGCAAGAATTGCTCGTTCAATATCTTTTAAGGTCGAAGGGTCAAATGGGCGAATAAGAAGGGATCGTGGTTCAGGAACGCCCACACTGGCAAGTTGTTGCAAGGGCGTAGGTGCACCATAATATTCTACGGACAGCTTCTCTACCAGAGCAGGATTTGCACGACCAGTGCGAATTGCAGCCAGATCTTCCTCAAGGGCTTGAATAGCTCCCTTCATGCGTGTTTTTGCATCAAAATACAAATCATTTAGCATGAGTTTCTCCTCGTAAAGGATAATTTAATTCGGCATTTCTTCCCAAAAGATTTTACCATGAGAGCAATTTGAAGAGGGATTCAAGGGTTGATAAAGAAAAAAGTGAGCTTTACAAAGCTCACTTTGAATACTGATTTTGAATAAATTAGTCTGAGACGATTGTGCCTACAGTTTCCCCATATAGAGCACTTCGCAGAGCGCCTTCCTCCCAAAGGTTGAGCACCAGGATTGGGAGATGGTTATCCATGCAAAGTGATATGGCAGTGCTGTCCATGACTTCCAGCCGTCGGTTTAGCGTTTCAATATACGATAGTTTATCAAATTTAACAGCGTCAGGATTAGTCATGGGGTCAGAGTCGTACACGCCATCAACTTTAGTCGCTTTGATAACCACATCTGCACCAATTTCCATGGCGCGCAAAGCCGCGGCGGTGTCAGTTGAAAAATAAGGATTTCCAGTGCCCCCACCAAAAATGACCACACGCCCTTTTTCGAGGTGCCGGATTGCACGTCGGCGAATATAGGGTTCGGCGACATCACGCATCTCAATGGCAGTTTGCACCCGGGTGACAATGCCACAACGTTCCATGGCATCCATTAGGGCCAGTGCGTTTAATACGGTGGCTAGCATTCCCATATAATCTGCTGTAGCGCGATCCATACCCCGATCAAGGCCGCGTCGTCCGCGCCAAATGTTGCCTGCACCAATGACCAGAGCAATCTCCACACCGATATCTGTAATTCCTTGGAGATTTTGGGCTACTTTTTCAGCCTGAAGAGGATCAATGCCAAAACCATCTGGCCCGGATAGCGATTCTCCGCTGAGCTTCAGCAAGATTCTTTTGAATTTGAGATTGTTTTCCATAAAAGTTTCCTTTTCTAGACTTTTCATCTACTCTTGCTGTAATTTGTGATTATATATCAAAAAGGCCAACCGGTTGGTTGACCTTTCTTGAGTTTAGCTGCTCTTTTCGCCGAGAGCCCAGCGAGAAAATCGTCGGATAATCAGATTTTCACCGATGGCAACAATGGCTTCGTTCAGATATTCTTGTATGGTCTTCTTGTCGTCACGGATGTATGCCTGGCGCAGTAAGACAACTTCGTCTTTGAATTTGTCTACCCGGCCTTCAACAATGCGATCGACGATTTTTTCTGGTTTGCCTTCTTGCAAAGCGCGTTCTTTGGCGATCTCGCGCTCTTTATCGAGAATCTCCTCAGGAATTTCCTCTTCGGTCACATACAGAGGAGAAAGGGCAGCAATTTGGAGTGCGATCTCATGAGCAAACTCGCGGAAAGCTTCAGAGCGGGCAACGAAGTCTGTTTCACAGTTGACTTCCACCATAACGCCCACGCGACCGTCACCGTGATTGTAAAGCTCGATCACGCCTTCAGATGCAACGCGGTCGGCGCGCTTAGCAGCTTTTGCAAGACCCTTTTTTCGCAGATATTCGACTGCTTTTTCAAAGTCACCGTTATGCTCTTCGAGGGCTTTCTTGCAGTCCATGAAGCCTGCACTGGTCTTTTCGCGCAGTTCTTTGATTTCTTGTGATGTAATGCTCATTTATTTTGCCTCATCTTCTGAAGTTTCTTCCTCTGCAGCGGATTCTTCTTCGGTTTCTTCGGCGGGGGCAGCCACTGCTTCGACCTCAGCCTCAGCTTCTGATTGTGCTTCGGCCTCTGCAGCCTCGGCGGCCTCAGCTTCTGCGGCATCGGCTTCAGCTTTTGCTGCGGCTTCAGCCTCAGCGGCTTCGGTCTCAGCGGCCTTTGTGGCTTCTAGCTTCGCCAGGGTAGCTTCACCCAGTAGTTCTTCATCGCTCATCTCAGCGGTTTCTTCGTAACGGACCTGGGGAACATCAGCCGCGTATTCTTCATCTTCATCTTTGCGCATCGCTTTGCCTTCAACAACAGCATCAGCAATTTTCCCGACAATTAGTTTGATGGCGCGGATAGCATCATCATTGGATGGGATGATGTAGTCAATATTGCCGGGATCGCAATTGGTATCTACCATGGCAACAACGGGGATGCCAAGAATATTGGCCTCGTGAACAGATGTCTCTTCTCGGCTGATATCAACCACAAAGAGAACTTCAGGGACACCATCCATATCGCGCACACCACCAAAGAGCATGTCCAGGCGATCGATTTTGCGTGTTTCACCCAAAGCTTCTTTTTTGGTTAAGATCTCAAATTCGCCGCTGTCGCGCATGCGCTCCAGACGGTTGAGTTCATTGACGCGCGCTCGAATTGTGGCCCAATTGGTCATGGTTCCGCCTAACCAGCGGTGCGTGACCCAAGGCATTCCACAGCGCTCGGCTTCGAGTTGGATGGTTTCTTGAGCCTGGCGCTTTGTGCCCACAAAGAGCACATTGCCACCCTCGGATACGATATCGCGGATCAGAGCATAGGCTTCTTCCAGCCCTTTGAGCGTCAATTCCAAATCAATGATGTGAATATTATTGCGCTCGGTGAAGATGTAGGGCTTCATTTTAGGATGCCAACGATGGGTACGATGCCCAAAGTGAACACCACTCTCTAAGAGTTCTTTCATGGAAACTACGGACATATTTATCTCCTGCGTTTTTTCCTCCGTCTCTTTCGATCCCAATGGGTACCGCAGGTGAGCTTCCCCGCTCGCGGCACGCTCCCAATAGGCCAAGAGACGTGTGTATTTTTTGGTTCGCTTGCGCAAAACCGGGCGGAGTATAACATGGGGATTTGGTTTCGTCCAGCGATATTTAATATAAAATTCTCCCGAAGATTTGGCCGAATCTTCAGGAGAATTCAGTTCTACAAAACGGAATTGCAGGCTTCCTCTGGGTTGGTTCAATCACCCGAACAAATTCTACAATTCTGGCGATCTCGCAGCAATCTTTTCCTGGACCATGCTGAAAAATTCTTCAACTGGCGTGCCATCCCGGCGAGAGCCATCCCGCAGTCGCAGGGCAATCGAGTTCTCTTCGACTTCACGCTTGCCTACTACCAGCATGTAGGGCACCTGCATCTTCTGCGCGGAGCGGATCTTGGCGTTCATGCGATCTGAGCCCAAATCTGCTTTGGCGCGCACATTGAGAGCCTTGAGCTTGCTTTCGAGCTCCAGAGCGTATTCGTTCTGATCATCGGTAATGGGGATGATGCGTGCCTGCTCAGGAGCCAGCCACACCGGGAATTTGCCAGCATAATGCTCGATTAAAAAACCGATAAGGCGTTCGTGGGTGCTCAAAGGAGCACGGTGAATAACCAGGGGGGTCTCATCCTCTCCGGCGCTGTTCTTGAAGGCCAGGTCAAAGCTGACGGGCTGAGAGAAGTCCACCTGGTTGGTTGCCAGCGTGAATTCTCGCCCAATGGCACTCCAAACTTGAACGTCGATCTTTGGGCCGTAAAATGCTGCTTCATCGGGGACTTCCACGAATGCTACATCGCCACTGCGCATAGCTTTTCGGACCATTTCCTCGGTCTTCAACCACAGGCGTTCGTTGTCGACATATTTTTTGCCCAAACCATCTTTCGAATGCGTGCTGAAGCGCATAACGTACTTCTCGATATTAAAGATCTCGAAATACTCCATATACATAGCAATGACGTCCATGAACTCCTGCTCGAAGTCGTCTTCTGAGCAGTAGATATGGGCATCGTTCATCTGCATCGAGCGCACCCGCATCAGACCGAAGAGCTCGCCGCTCTTCTCGAAGCGGTAGCAGGTGCCGTATTCGGCCAGGCGTAGTGGCAGATCACGATAACTGCGCGGTCGGGCGTCGAAAATCTTGTGATGCATGGGGCAATTCATCGGTTTGACGTAGTATTTGACGCCATCCATATCCATGGGGGGGTACATGCTCTCGGCGTAGTAGGGCAAGTGACCGCTGCGGTGGAAGAGATCTTCCTTGGTGAGATGGGGCGTGCGTACGCGTTCGTAGTTGTGGTTATGCTCGATTTCTTTAGCTAGACCTTCCAACTCTTCGATCATGGTGCCGCCGTTGGGCAGCCACAGCGGAAGGCCGGGCCCAACTTCGTCGGAGAAGGTGTAGATATCCAGCTCTTTGCCTAATTTGCGGTGATCGCGCTTTTTGGCCTCTTCCAGCATATGGAGATGCTTTTCAAGATCTTTCGACGTTTTCCAGGCCGTGCCGTAGATGCGCTGCAGCTGGGGCTTGTTCTCATTGCCGCGCCAGTAGGCCCCGGCAATGCTCATCAGCTTGATTGCAGAAGGGTTGATCTTTCCGGTATGCTCCACATGTGGACCGCGACACAAATCTGTGAAGGTGTCGTGTGAATAGAATGAGATTTCAGGTTTCTCATCTAAGGGCTCACCATATTCGTCGAAGCCGCCTTCTTCTAGCCCTTCGATCAATTCGATCTTGTAGGGTTGATCAGCAAATATCTTTTTTGCTTCATCAGCAATGACCACTTTCTTCTCGAAAGGGTGGTGTTTGGCGATGATCTGCCGCATGCGCTTCTCGATGGCTTTGAGATCATCGGGGGTTAGGCTGCGCGGCAGGTCAAAGTCGTAGTAGAAGCCGTTCTCAATGGGTGGGCCAATGGAAAACTTGGCTTCGCCGGGTTCGAATAGTTCGATAACCGCCTGAGCCATGACATGCGCAGCCGAGTGCCGGATGCGGTAAAGTTCTGATTCTTCGTATTTTTCTTGCTCTTGGTAAGACATTTCAATACTCCAGTTGGCTGTTGGTAGTTTTCGGATGGTTGTGTTTTCTCATTTTCCAGATAACGCGTTTGGATAGGTTATTTTCGTAGTCAAAAAACAACCTCTGCTTGAACGGTTTATTGGATGGGATTGCTTGTAATTCATCATTTTCACTATTAACAAAAAAGCTCTCGCCTGTTTCAGGGCGAGAGCGTAAAGCTCACACGATTCCACCTGATTTGATCCAGACCCTAAAGGTCTCTAAGACCTTTAGGGTCTCATAATCATCTCATTAGGCCGGTAACGGGGCCAACCGTTCTCCTTACTTGCCCTTCGACTCAGCTCAGGGTGTTCAGGTTTACGCTCACGGGGGGTTTTTGCTGGTCGGTTGCTGGGGGAGACTCTCAGCCAGTGGTCTCTGTTTTCTGTCAGTTCCGTACCGGTTACTCGTCCCGGTCATCGCGTTTTGGATAATAATTGTCGATATTATAAATCGCTTTGTGGGCCTGTCAAGCGCTGTTGCGGAAAGCTTGTTCTGCCAGGGCTATAGATCCCAGTACGCCTGAGAAATTACCTAGAGCAGGTGGCACAATGTAGCTGTCGATTTGCTCTAAAATTTCTTTGACTTGCATGTAGTTGTTTAGAGATTCTTGAACTTTAGTGCGTATCATGGGAAAAAGCTGATCTTGTTCCATGACGCCACCGCCAAGAATGATGCGTTGGGGAGCTAAAATCAATATGTAGTTAACCAGGGCATGTGCTATGTAGGATGCTTCTAACTCCCAGGCGGGGTGATCTATGGGGAGGGTTTCGGCACGTGCGCCCCAGCGTGCTTCCAGCGCTGGGCCGGCGGCCAAGCCCTCGAAGCAATCCCCGTGAAAGGGGCAGAATCCTTCGAAGGGATCCTGGTCCCTGTCGTGTGGCAGGATGATGTGTCCCATTTCAGGGTGCATGACACCATGGAGCAAATTCCCCTCGACCATGGCACCCCCACCAATCCCAGTCCCAACGGTAAGATAAATAAATGTGTCCAAACCTTGGGCAGCTCCCCAGCGTTGTTCTGCCAGGGCAGCCGCATTGACGTCGGTATCGAAACCAATGGGAAGATCGAATTCTGATCTGATTGATCCTACAAGATCGATATGATCCCAGCCCGGTTTGGGCGTGGAAGTTATATATCCATATGTCCGAGATGTTGGATTAGGGTCTATCGGCCCAAAAGAGCCAATGCCTAAAGCCGATATCTGATCTTGCTCTTCGAAGAATGCGACCGCACGCGCCATAGTTTCCTCAGGCGTCGTGGTAGGAAAACGCGTTTCGGCACGCATATCATCGGGACCTGTCCCTACTGCGCAGACGAATTTTGTGCCGCCAGCTTCAATGCCGCCATAAAGAGTCATCTATGGTCTTGTGCCTTCGATGGGGTATCCCGCTGCGCTCCAGGCTTTCAATCCCCCCGCGGAACTAGTGACCTGCTCAAAGCCAGCATCTCGCAAGATATCTCGCCCAACCTGGCTGCGGTTACCTGAACGGCAGATGACAACGATTTCCTGGTCTTGCGGTACTTCGCTGACACGGCTGGGGAGTTGGTCTAAGGGTATCAGGGTTGTGTTAGGGGCGTGGTATTCATCCCATTCTTCTTGGGTGCGCACATCGAGTACGAAAGTGCCTTCTTGATATTTTTGGTAGGCTTCATCAACCGAAATTTCGTTGGGAAGCGTTTGTGATGAAGATTGACTACCTAAGTTGATGCTTACTAAGGCAATAAGTAGGATTGCAACAGCACCAATCCAGAGCATGGATTGATTTCTCTTTGTTTTGCGTTTTCGTTTTGCCATTTGTTTATCTCCTGTTTTTATCATTTGGATGCGCGCTTGGGTAAAAAGTTACATGCTGAATCAGAAGCTCAACTTCTCACAGAAGTTTAGCTTCTAAGTATGTCCAGGTTATTTCTTTTCCAGTCGATAAATTTTTCCGCCGTGATCGACGAGATAAACCTCTCCGTTCTCGTCTTCCCCAAAAGAAGAGATGTTGGTGCCGGAATTGAAGAGTTGAGCATTTTGCCAGGCTCCATTGGAATCCTTCAACAAACCCCACACCAAACCGGAGCAGTAATCACCATAAAGGTAGACTCCTTGCCAATCTTGCATGCTGCCCCGGTATACAACACCACCAGTTACAGAACAACCCTGGCTGTGATCGTACTCAGCAATGGGATCGATTAGGCGTATGCCTTCGGGAGCAGTGTCCTCATAAACATGGCTGCCCTCAAAGAAGTCCCAGCCGAAGTTTGTTCCACCCAAAGTCCCAAACTCCGAAAAGTGAATCTCTTCCCACTGATTTTGTCCCACATCCCCAATATAAAGATCTCCAGTTAAACTGTCGAAAGAATAACGCCAGGGATTGCGCAATCCTATGGCCCAAATCTCATCCGCATATGGGTTGTCGGATGGAATGGCGTAGGGCATATTATCGACATTCAATCGCAGCATTTTGCCCAGCAGAGAGTTGAGATTTTGGGCATTGCCTTCAGGGTCACCGGCCGAGCCACCATCTCCCGTGCCAATATAGAGGTGGCCATCGGGGCCGAATGCCAGATGTCCGCCATTGTGATTGCCATAAGGTTGCGCGATTGTCAGAATGATTTCTTCAGTGGCCGGGTCTCCAATATTTGGATCAGCGGAAACGCGATAGCGGGCGATCACGGTATCTCCACCGCTGTTGGTGTAATTGACGAAGAAATAACCATTGAGGCTGTATTCTGGATGGAACGCCAGGCCCAATAAGCCTTGTTCGCTGGATCGGTCGTTTACGCGCTCGCGGATATCCAGGAACGGGATGGGGAGCAGATTGCCATCGTCGAAAATTAGTATCTTTCCTGATTGTTCTATGGTGAATAATCTTCCCGATCCATCCCCGGCGTGTACGAATCCCACAGGCTTGGTCAGACCGCTGGCAATCAATGTCCACTGGAAATTAGTAGGATCTGGTAATTGGGTCACCTGAGTTATCGGCGCAGGTGTGTGCGTAGCACAGGTTGTGCCGCAGCCACCAGGGCATTCATCAGGGCAGTGGTAAGCCTCGTCATCCCCACATGGGGGCGGAGTGCACATGATTATGGGCGTTTCTCCATATGGGGTAGATGTGCTTTCGATGATCTGTGCTTCAATGGGGGTGAATGTAGGCGACTCAAATGGTGGTAATTGTTTCGGTTTCTTGGATGGCGAAAGAAAATAACAACTAGATCCAAAAATTACAATCAGGATTACAAGAGTAAAAATATGTCGTTTTTTCATAAAGTGCTCCACTATATACATTTATAGGTGCTAATTCTCATAGATTATATAGGAATCTATCACATCTCCAGCCAGGTTGATAAATTGGAACGTGATCTGAGATCCTGTTGCTTCCACAAGCATGGCTCCGTAATCGTCATTATATCGAATTTGGCTTTCAGGGAGTGGGTTGGGAAATGAGTATCGTGACTTTCCACCTAAGCCATTAATGAAATATGGAAAGCTGTTTATGATCAACCGTTCATAAGTGTGATCGTGTCCAGAAATCACAGCTGAAGCACCCCACTCTAGAAATGGCCATTGCATCCAATCAATTGGGCCATGCCTTCCGGATGAATAAGGTGGATGGTGCATGTAAACTATCTTCCAAGGACTGGTACATACTGCTAGTCGATCTTTTAACCATTGTGCTTGAATGGAAGATTTGCCTACACCATCAACTTCGCGAGAATCGCTATCTAATGCAAAGAAATGGACTGGTCCCCAAGTAAAATCATAATAACGTTCATTGCCAGGAAGTGTGAAGTAGTCTAGATAGGGTGCTGCATTATCAGTGTTCCAATCGTGATTGCCCAAGCTTGGGAAAAACCGGTTGATGTTTGCTCCTTCGCCATATTCCCCTTTGTAAGGTGAAATAAAATTGGAGTAGTACTGTCCGATGTGGTTGTCGATGGTTTCTGCTGAACCATCTGGATAATTGTTATCTCCGGTTGTAATGATGAAGTCAGGAGCCATACTTTTTACCAGGTTGGCAACATCTTCTTCCCCCTTGCTCCCAGATCCGTAATCTCCAATTACGGCAAATCGAATCCTAATTTCCGCTGTTATTGATGGTTCTGGAGTTGCTGTAGGGATCGGTGTGGAAGTTTCAGTAGCCGTGCCTGAAGGTGTGTATGTTGGTGGATCAGGTTGGAATGGAGTGCGCGATTGAACAAGGGTCTGTGTTTGCGAAGGTGGCGGAATTGTCATGGTGAGGTTTTCGGCTGGTTCCATGCACGATACCCCTGTAAACGCAAGAAAAAAATAGATGTAATAAAATCGCTTGAATAGTTCTATCTTCAAGCGATTTTGAATAATTTGGAAAAAACGAGACTTTAGGAGCGTAAGGATTATCTCTACCCCTCCTCTTTGAATTCGCCCTCTACCACATCTGGTTCGCTTTCGGATTCAGGGTCACGCCACTCGCCAGGGATGGTACTGCGCAGCGCTTCACGATGCTCATCGACAACCTCCGGTGGACAAAGTTCGATGAACAAATAAACGCCAATGCCAATCACAATGGCATCATCAATTGGCCCAGGAGCGATATCTGGAAAGATGAAATATACGAGAGAACCGAATGGCAGCAGTTTGAGCCACCAACTTACCCGGTTGTCAGCCATTAAACGAAAGATAAGCTTAATTTCATTACTAATATTTTGGAAAAAGCCGACATCAGCTTTAAGTGGTTTTTTCTTTTCTTCAGTCATGTGTTCCTCCGTAGAACATTATACAGGGCATGGTGTGAAGTAGGCAAGTTACAAGTGTGCGAGTTAAATACATAAAGTCCTTTTCTAAAACTATTTACGCACTCATGCGATATTGGTTGTAAAATTATCCCCAGTATGAATCTCATGACAAGCTGGCTTGACGATAATTAGGAGACCTGGAGACATCATGATTCGCAGCATAATTTTTGATTTTGACGGTTTGATCTTGGACACGGAAAGTACGGTTTATCAATCCTGGTTAGAGATTTATCAGGAATACGACTTGGATTTGCCCTTTGATGAGTGGGGTCAAATTATTGGAATTTCGCCTGAGGAGCATTTCGACCCTTTGGAACGGCTGCAATCTCAACTGGAATATATAATCGATGTTAAAGCAGTAGGAGCCAAACGACTGCAGCGGGAAATGGAGTTGGTTGAAAAACAGCCCATTCTTCCAGGAGTGGAAAGGATTCTCTTCGAAGCGATGGAAAAAGGCTTTAAATTAGCTATTGCGTCTAGTTCAGATTTGAAGTGGGTTGGCGGGCATCTGGAACGATTGGGTTTGAAGAAATATTTTAGTGCGGTGCATACATCGGATGATGTAGAACGCACAAAACCCGACCCGGCTCTCTATAAGTTGGCGTTGAAATCCTTGGGTTTATCATCAGAAAATGTGTTTGTGCTGGAAGATTCCCCCAATGGGATCACCGCAGCTCAGAGCGCAGGTCTCTTTTGTGTGGTAGTTCCCAATCCTTTGACGCGTTTATTGCCTGTCGATCATGCAAACCTTCGCCTGAATTCTTTGGCGGAATTCTCCCTCGATGAACTGGTTGAAAAAGTCGAATTACTGAAGAAAAGATAATAATCGTAATTAAGGAACATAAACAAGCAGGGCTTTCTCTAAGCCGCTGTTCTGGCGACTGGAAGTCGCAGCAATGGCTAGGAAACCTGCCTACGCAGGTTGGGTTATATCGCCGAAGGGCGATTTCGCAGGTGTTGCTGCAGTTTCAACTGCCAAGTTAATGACTTTAAGAAAGCCATGGTAATCGAGGTATAGGCAGTTTTTCAAAGCGAACTTGGTGTATACTAGGCCGTGTTGACATTTGGGGATTTCTCTCTAGAACAAGCCGTTTTCGAATAGCGCTTGTTTCTCAAGAAAATGTCTGAAATGTCAAAACTACCTAGCTTTGTAGTTACTTATGTTAGTTGCAAGGAGGACGGACGATGAGGATACTTGGCAAGATAATCGCGTTCTTTATCCTATTAATCCTGTTAGTAGCGCTGCCGGTTTCGATTCTGGCCTATGATATTGGGCGGGTGGTTTTTGATCAGATTTTAGTTAAAGACATAATCACCGATATCGTCACGGATTCGGACTTAATCCCCGCGGCCCTGAAGTGGTACTCTGAACAGCGCGCCGAGCAGCGCTATGGTGCTGGCGAAGCCATTGCTTGGGAAGACGAACCTGATATCGTTGATCTGCTAAGCATGGTGAGCACCGAAAGTTGGCGAGAAATCCGAGCCGAAGCGTTGCCTGATGAAATCCTGATCGAATGGATATCTGTTGCTGTCGACGGCACTTATCAATGGATCGATTCGGAAGATCGTGTTCCCGACGTAACATTAGATTTGTTGGCCTTCAAAGAGCGTGTCAATTCAGAACATGGGGAAAACGCAATCCGGGTTGTCTACGAATCGTTGCCTCCATGCACCGAAGATGAGATTGCAGATTTTAGATCTCGTCTGGCAGCATCTTTACCTGGCGAAGAGGTGCTTTACAACTTGTGTCAGTTCCCTGATCCTTGGGCTTCTGATCAGGTCAGTGATTATCATAATTCTTTGATCTTTGTCGTTGAAAACATCCCTGATACATTTGCTCTAACGCAAGAATTATCCCATCTAGAAGATACGCGCGGCATCGGACCAGAATTGATCAAGGCGCAACTGCTGCTAGTTCGCCAATCAATGCGTCTCGCTCCGCTTATTCCTGTTGTACTTCTTGTTTTGATCTTACTCTTGGCCATTCGTTCCTTGAAAGAATTAGGTAACTGGTGGGGGATTCCGCTGTCCTTGGATGGCGCGCTACTGTTGGTGTTAGCCTTGATTTATCCTGCAACGTTGGTTGGCGTGCTGACTATCGGACCCTTAAGTGAGATTCCGCCACTGGTGCGTGAAGAAGCCTTATCTGCCCTCATGATTCTTGCTAATGCGATACTGGATCCTTTGATGTGGCAGTCGATTATAGTTCTCGCTCTGGGATTGATTTTGATAGTTGTCGGTGTGGCGGTGTGGCCCAAACCTGCTGCCGAGGTGGCACCCGTGACTGAATAACCGAATTAATTTTGGAAACTGCAGACCCCAGGTTAGTTCACATCCCTGGGGTCTCTGTGTTCTTTAGCAGGATGAACGGACTCCCTCATGCTTGATTCGTATTCTTCCAAGTTTTTACTTGATCCTGGGGTTACCTTCCTCAATCACGGCTCCTTTGGGGCTTGTCCTCGCCCCGTTTTCGAATCCTACCAATCCTGGCAGCTACGCCTGGAAAGTCAGCCAGTTGCATTCTTGGACCGCCAGGCTGGTGTGTTAATGGCAGAGGCCCGTGGTGCGCTGGCCGATTATCTAAACTGTGAAGCTGATGAGATCGTCTACTTCCCCAATCCTACAACGGCTATCAACATGGTCGCCCGCAACCTGGAATTAGCCGCTGGCGACGAAATTCTGACCACTGATCACGAGTACGGCGCTATGGACCGCACCTGGCGCTACGTGTGCCAGAGAGTGGGGGCGAGTTATGTGCAGCAGCCCATCCCATTGCCCGTGACTACCCCTCAGGAATTCGTTGAAACCTTTTGGCAAGGGGTTGCTCCAAAAACAAAAGTAATCTTCCTCAGCCATATCACCAGCCCGACGGCATTGATCTTCCCCGTTGAGGAAATCTGCCGAAGAGCGCGCCAGGCGGGTATTTTGTGCATCGTTGATGGCGCCCACGCGCCGGGTCAAATCCCTGTTGATCTGCAAGCTATTAATGCCGATCTCTATGTCGGCGCGTGTCACAAGTGGATGATGGCGCCTAAGGGAGCCGCCTTCTTATATGCGCATCCCAGGATACAAAGTTGGCTCGATCCATTGGTGATCAGTTGGGGGTTTGACGCCGAGCCTGGATTTGGCTCCGGCCACCAATTTATCGACTATCACGAGTGGCAAGGTACCCGTGATATCGCCGCTTTCTTATCTGTCCCTGCTGCAATTGAGTTTGTCCGAGAGCATAAATGGGACGCTGTGGCAGATCGCTGTCATCACCTGGCGCGTTCTGTCCGGAGAGAGATAAACGCCCTAACCGGCCTGCAGCCCCTCTGTCCCGAAACCTCCTCCTGGTTCAAGCAAATGTTTGCAGCGCGCTTGCCTGATGGCACAGATGAGAAAGAACTCAAGCAACTGATGTATGACGAATACCGCATTGAAGTTCCCTTGTATCGTTGGTGTGGAAAACCTTTCATCCGCGTATCCATTCAAGGGTATAACAACCAATCCGATGTCGATAAGCTAACAGGAGCGTTAGGGGAGTTACTTCAAAAGCCGTTATAATAATCATATTGGTTCATGTCTAATATGGGGACTTCTGTGTATATATTCAGAAAGCACGCTATAAATTGTGACCAAAAACTGACCGACGCTGTCTGGGTAGTGTACGATTTCACGCTAGGAGGCCAATCATGAATGACAGTTTTCGCACTCTGACCAAGTATCTTGCCTTGTTGTTGGTGATAATAATTCTGGGAAGTGTAGCTGCTTGTTCGATGCCTCGCCAAGCCGCACCGGACACTCAGGTAGATGATGAGTCACCCGCGGGAGAGGAACTCCCTCCGCCAGAGGATGAATCTCCTGCCGAAGACGAAGTATGGATTGAGTTTGAGGTAGATCGCAATGAAATGCATCCCGGTGAATGCACATTGCTCTGGTGGCATGTGGAAGGGGGCTTCGGTGTTTTGATGAATGGGGAGCCAGTTGAACCCGGGGGAGAACGCGAGATATGCTTGGAAGAGAGCGCCATTTTCACATTGGAAGTGGATCTGGGAGATACCGCCGAGGTTCGAGATATTGAAATCGTAGTCGGCGAATTCGTGGAGGAAGAGCATCCTCCAGGTGATGATCCCCCTGATGAAGAAGTGCAGATTGAGTTCTTTGCTGATCGTACCGATTTACAGCCCGGTGAGTGTACGATGCTGTTCTGGAACGTTGAAGGTGGTGGTTTTGGTACCTTTTTGAATGGGGAGCCAGTTGAGCGCGCCGGCGAGCAGGAAGTCTGTCTGGATGAGACCATGGGCTTTGTCCTCGGTGTAGATATGGGCGAAGAAATGGAAGCCCGTGAAATTGAAATTGTTGTGGGTGGGATTCCAAGCGATGGGTCTCCGTTAGAATCGACCACCGGAGAAGAAGGATCCAGTGGCGAGACAACAACAGGTACAAGTAGTGGAACAACAGGGGGAACAACAAGTGCAGGATGCCCTGGCCAACCTGTAATCTCTTCTTTTACTGCAAATCCCAACACCATCAAAACGGGTGAAGCCTCAAAGCTCGAATGGGGGCCAGTAACGAATGGGAACACATCTGAATTAGTAGGCCTTGTTGAAATTACACCAGGTATTGGTGGCGTAGGGTCGCCGGGGTCCGTATGGGTAAATCCCACCGTTACGACGACATATACCATCAAAGGGACAGGGTGTGGGGGAACTTCCACAAAACAGGTGACTGTTACTGTCAGCGGGAGTGGAGGTACCAGCAGTGGCTCCCTTTCGGCGGATATTGAGCCGACCGACATTTATCCCGGCAACCAGCCTCATGGGCAATTCCATTTGCGCATCACTAACCATGGCCCGGGAACGATAGTCAATCAAAAAATTACGGTTGATTGTTTTACGCAGACAACTGACAAGAATACACTAAAATCAGGACCCGGCACAACGGCACTATATACGATTACGCAATCTATGAAACCCGGTGAAACGCATTCTCACCCAACAAATATCACTCTCGATTTCAATACATATTCATATATTGTGGAGTGTACGCTGAAGCCTGATTTCACAGACCCAAAACCTGGGAATAATACCTATGGTGAAGGATTCAATGGCTCAAAATATATTGGGCCATGATCAGTACTGGTATTAACACATAATATTGTAAATGCCTCTAATCCCATCCTGTGGGTATCGAGAATTCACATAACAGAAGCCTGTCAATTCCGGGTAGGAATTGTAGGCTCTTTGGGAATTACCGTGAGAAACCTCACATTTTGGGGTATGGAGCGTGCGCAGCACGCCCCATACCCCAAAATGTGGCCTCTTACCACGGCGATTCCTAGAGACCCGAATTGTAGGAGTTATTCCAGGTAGATTTGGGAGATATAATTATTCCTGCCTATGTTTGTCCATCTCCACACCCACTCCTATTATTCCTTCCTGGATGGCGTCCCCTCACCGCAAGATCTGGTCGACGCGGCTGTTGAGCAGGAGATGCCCGCCCTGGCGCTGACCGATCATTACGGCCTGACTGGTGCATTGGAATTCTACGAGGCCTGCCAGGAAGCCGGAATTAGGCCCATTTTAGGGGTAGAGCTGGCCGTTGAGCACTCATTGGGGTTGGGGAATCTCGTTTTTCTCGCCAAAGATATGCAGGGCTGGTCAAGCGTATGCCGCTTGACCAGCGCCGCCCAGACTGCCCCTCACCGTGACCCCAGCCAGGGCATCCCCTTCGATGTGCTGATGGATATTTCTGCTGGGTTGATCTGCTTGACGGGGGGTGTGCGTGGATTTGTTCGGTGGTCAGTGGCCAGTGGGCAGTTGTCAGAGGCATTGGATTACCTTTATGCGTTGAATTCAGTCTTTCTGGATGATCTCTATGTTGAACTACAGCCTAATGATGGTGTTGGGGAATTAGTCACGCTAGCAAAGCAGGCTGATTTGCCAGTGGTTGCGACAAATAATGTGTATTACGTCTCATCAGAAGACGCTCAACTCCAGCGCACGCTGAGCGCCATGCGCCTGAACTGCCACCTGAGCGAACTGCCTTCTGAAGCTGGTGCACCATCAGGGAGTCACTTTGCTTCTGTAGAAGAAATGGTGTCTCGCTTTGCAGATTATCCCGAAGCAATTACGAATACGATAGAGGTTGCTGCGCGCTGCGATTTGGAGCTGCCGTTGGGAGTGCCACATTATCCGGAAATTCCCTTGCCAACAGGAAAAACCGCCCTGGATGTTTTGAGTGAGCGAGCTGAAGTTGGAGCTAAGGAGCAATATAGCACGATCACGAAAAGTATCAAACAGCGATTGAAGCATGAGTTAAAAGTCATTGGGGAGCGTGGTTATGCACCGCTCTTCCTGATCATGGCAGAGATCATGGATTTTGCTCGGGAATCCGGCGTGCCTACCGCCTCGCGCGGCTCGGCCGCCTCTTCGTTGGTAGCGCATTGCCTTCGCATTACCACCCCCGACCCTCTGGCTCTGAATCTATATTTCGAGCGTTTTCTGAACCCCTCGCGCAGCTCACCCCCTGATATCGATACTGACCTTTGTTCAAAACGGCGTGAGATCGTTATCCAGCACGTCTATGATAAATATGGTCATGAGCGTGTGGCCATGGTGGCGACAATCAACCGCTTCCGACGGCGTTCTGCTCTACGTGAAGTGGCTAAAGCACACGGATTATCCGAGAAGATCATCAAGGAGATGACGGTTGATTTGCCGCGGCGTGGCTGGAGCCCGCGGGCACGAGCCAGGGTCAGCGGCGATGACCCTTTTGGAGAGTTGACCCAGCGTTACCCAACTTATCGTGCAGTTTTCAAGGATGCCGCTGCCATCCTGAATTTCCCGCGCCATCTTTCCATCCACCCCGGGGGTATGGTTATTGCCCCCGGATTTTTGAATGACATAGTGCCAACGCATCTGGCCAGTAAAGGGATTATCATCACGCAGTTTGATCTGGAAACCATCGAGAAGTTTGGCCTGGTCAAGATCGATCTCTTAGGGACGCGCGGCTTGAGCGTGCTGGGCGATGTGTCCGAGCGGTTGCGAGATTGGAAAGCGTCTGAATACCACAGCAGCCTGGATGTGCTGGATGGCATCCCAGAAGACGATCTCGACACTGCCGCCATGGTACGGAGTGCGCAAACGATAGGCTGTTTCGCCATCGAAAGCCCAGGGATGCGCGCCACGCTCAAAGAGATCGATGCCCATTCTGTTGAAGACATCATGATTGCCTTGGCGCTCTATCGCCCTGGCCCCCTCACTGGAGGCTTGAAAGATGCTTTCGTTCAGCGTCACCTGGGGCTCCAGCCTGTGAAGCATCTGCACCCCGCACTGACCACATTGTTAGAAAACACTTATGGGGTCATCCTTTATCAAGAACAGGTGCTGCGAATTGCCAGCGAGTTGGCCGGATTGAGCTTGGCCGATGCCGATATTCTTCGAAGGGCAATGAGCCATTTCGATCCTGGCAAGCAGATGGAAACCCTCAAAGAGCGTTTCGTGCATGGGGCAGAAGAAAAGAGCGGCGTGCCCTCCGAAATTGGTGAACAAATCTGGGATCTAATGGCAGCTTTCGCCGGGTATGGTTTTCCCAAGGCCCATGCCGCTTCTTATGCCCAAATTGCCTGGCGATCAACATGGTGCAAGCGTCATTACCCGGCTGAGTTTATGGCCGCTGTAATGGCCAACTGGGGCGGCTATTACCGCCAGCGGGTCTACCTGAACGAAGCTCGACGAATGGGTATTCCTCTTAATCCTCCGCATATCAACTTTGCCGACCGCCAGTTCAGCGTACGCTATCCGCAGGGTGTGGCTTCGCTGTATATGGGCTTGGATCAGGTGCGTGATCTTACTCGTAGAACTCAAAAACGAATTTTGAATGGACGACCATTTGGGTCCATGAACGATTTTCTGACCCGCGTTGACCCGCGACCCAAGGAGGCTGAAAACTTAATTCGTGTGGGTGCGCTGAGTGGGCTGGGTACTATCCCCCAACTATTGACTCAAATTGAAGGCTCCGGTTGGCGTTTTCAGCAGCCGAGTTTGTTTGAATTGCCCTCCGAGGGCGATACCCTCGAGTGGGATCTGGCGACTCGCGTGGCTGCCCAGGAGCAAATCTTAGGCGTCGGGGTGGATGCGCATCCCTTGGAGTTGGTGCCCGAGCAGATCGCCCAGGCCGATGTGATCTCTACGCTGGATGCCATCAGCCGTAGAGAGGACGATGTGCGCGTGGCAGGGATACGGCAAACGGTACAGCGCTTTCACACCCAGGATGGGCAGGCTTTTTTCATTCTTGAGCTGGAAGACCTTGAGGGAGTTTTGAAGGTACTGCTGACGCCCGAGCAGCGCAATTACTATCGGCGATTGCTATCTGGTGTGAAACCCTTCGTGGTGGAAGGTAAAATGGATCTCTCGCATATCTCTGGTGAGCCGGTGCTGCGGGCAAAGAAGTGTTGGGGGTTGAATTAAGGTATTTGGTGTAGGGGACTCTGCCTTTCGGCATCACGGGTATGTCCGCTAGTCGATGGGAGACATAATTAGGGATAATTCAAGTATAGCTCAGGATTCACTCAGAAGAAGAAATCCCAGAATCTAGCGGGTTTGAGTATCTCTTGATTTGGTTCGCAATTGACCAACAAAAATAAATAATATAGCAATTAAGAAATAGGTAATGTCCCCTTAGGTATTTTGGTCTCAGAGTGTATCGATAAATTGAGTTACTTCAATTTCAGTAGATCACAGATTTGCATTATTGATGTCATTGCGAACGGAGTGAAGCAATCTCCACCCTTTAGAAGGGGATTGCTTCAGCACGAAACGCCTCGCAATGACACAAAATTGTGATCTACTGAATTTGGAGAAACAGCCCCGGATTATGAAAGGATGATCTAGTAAATTATCAGATTTTCCGCTGGTATAATAAATTCTACTCCAATCTCAATACCTTCGCCCAAAAAGGTGATTTGCGTGAATCGCTGCCGAAAGTAGTCGCTGAATTGGATCCTGAAGTGACTATCATCGGGCATAACGTCAGTAATCCAACAATTTTTAATCAAGCTGACCTAAATAATTATTCGAAAATTCTGGGAGAAAATAATTATGGATGATCACATCATTGACATTTCTTGCTGTATGAAACTTGAAGTGATCTACGGGCATCCTGAGATGATGGTTAGGGAAGCCGCAGCACTTATTGTGGACAATCGGATAGGTACGCTACCGGTAGTAGATGATGAGGGCAAGCTAGAGGGCGTGGTTCACATCCGCAACATCATACAGATCTTTCTTCCTGATTTCGTCTCTCTTCTGTCGAATATCGATTTCGTCAAAGATTTCGGTGCTCTGAGTTCACCTGCCACAGGTGATCTCAGGGAGGCGGAGGTATTAACGGTGGCAGAAATCATGGAAAAACCGGTAGCCGTTGATGAAGATTCCTCTCTAATCAGAGCCCTGTCTTTGATGGAAAGCCACAATCTAACAGATTTGCATGTGGTGAAAGAGGGGAAACTGGTGGGACTGGCCTCGCGGGCAGATATTGGTAGGGCATTTCTCGCCGACTGGATATCATCCCCGCAAGAAAAATAGGAGAAGTAAAAATGGATTCCGCGGTTGCAATCGGCATCGTGGCCGTCACACTTTTTTTTATCCTGACTGATCGACTAGATCACACAATTGCTGCTATAACAGGGGGGGCAGCCATGCTGGGTGCCGGCTTATTACTAGGATTTTATTCTGAAACTCACGCTTTAGAAGTCATCGAGTTTAACGCACTAGCCTTGCTGCTTGGCATGATGATACTGGTTTCCATTTTAGAACCAACAGGATTTTTCCAATACGTCGCGGTCAAAGCCGGACAACTCTCGAAGGGTGACCCATGGCGATTAATGTTGTTGCTCGGTGGCGGTACCGCGTTAGTCGGGATGTTCTTTGACAATGTGACGACGGTAATCCTGGTTGCACCGGTGACCATATTGATCACTGAACTCCTGGATATCAACCCGGTGCCGATACTGATGTCCCAGGCGCTCCTTTCTGATACGGCAGATATAAGCACATCCGTTGGTGACCCGGCCAGCGTGCTTGTCGCTGCGGCTTCAGGTTACAGCTTTACCGACTTTTTAACCCACTCAATGCCCATCGTTTCAGTGGCAGTGCTGGTTACATTTGTGATGCTGCGCTATCTCTTTGCAGACGAACTATCTAAACGGCCAGCCAATCCCGATATTGTCATGACACTCGATGCAAACGAGGCACTGCAGGATATTCATAAAGTACGACGTGTACTGATAGTGTTGTCTGTGACAATCACATTATTCCTTTTCCAGCATAGGCTGAATCTCAGCTCCGGATTTATCGCCATGACCGGTGCGGCTGTGGCGCTCGCGTGGATTCGACCGGACGTGCGTGAGGTCCTCAAACGCATCGATTGGCCGGTGCTCCTCTTTTTCATCGGTCTTTTTTTGCTTGTGGGCGGGTTAGAGGCAGCTGGCGCATTTGAACCCATCACAGAAGCGCTGGCTGTATTGGGTCGTTCGAGCCCTGTTCTCTTAGGAATAGTAATTCTATGGATGGTTGCCATTACTGGAGCGCTAGTAGATAACGTCCCAATCACTATCGCCATGATTACCCTGCTGAATGGACTCGCTACCTCGGGAATCGATGTGAGCGCGCATTGGTGGGCGGTGGTGTTTGGGGCCGGTTTTGGGGGTAATGCCACCCCCATTGGCACTGCAGCCAACATCGTTGTCGTTTCGCTATCGAAGGGGACAAAAACACCCATCACCCCTAAAATGTGGATCCGGAAGGGTTTGCCCGTGGCAATCGCCACGTGTATCGTGGGCAGCATCCTGTATGCAATATTCTATCCGTGGTTAGGTGCATAAAAACGGATCGATATTTATTGATATCAGTGGATTAAGAATTGTGCTGTTCGCTGCCACCCCTGGAGGAAAGCATGATCCAAGGTCTCGCGCTGCTGATCGCCATTTTGGGTTTGACCATTTTGATTGTGAATCGAAAGAGGTTTCGCAGAATGTCCTCGATCAATAAAAGGGCGCTGTCTGTTGCCGGGACGGTGGTATCGAGCAACGTGGCGCGCAATATGTTGGGGGGACCCCTCTTCGGTACGGCGTATGAAAGCTTAATCCACTACTTGCCGCCCAATGCCAAGGAGCCCTACGAAATTTACCGCCGCGAACACAATCTGATTATGGCAAAGGAGTATTCTGTGGGGGATCAAATCGAAGTCGTCTACGATGCCGAGGCCCCTTACAAGGCTTACCCCAAACCCGAATGGGAGCGTGTCATGGCAGATATCAAAAAGGCTGGGATTTGTTTTGGTATTTCGGTTGTATTGCTTTTGTTTGACCAATTTCTCAAACAGTCCGGCTAGGAGGCTGAAGTTGAATAGGAAACGCATAAATCTCGCCAATCTTCTGCGCTATATTTTTATCTCCCTGGTTATCCTTGCATGCAATTTGCCTGCCATGGCTTCGAGTCCCGTTGATGTCCCAGGAATGAGTGTAGAAGATGTTACTCCAGAAACGGATCCATCCTATTGGATCATTGCCATAGGGGGCGCGGGGCGCGACTACGCCCCTTCTTTTTATGAAACTGAGGATGGTTACATCGTCGTAGGTATGACCAGTTCCTATGGCTATGGGGATGGGGGCGGCAACCAGGATGGTTCACATGATTTTATGGTTGTCAAACTAGATAGGGATGGGGGGTATCTGTGGAGCAGAGTGATCGGCGGCCCACGTGATGAGCGCGGTAGTTATTCTGTCAGTCCCACTGCAGATGGAGGGTTCCTGCTCACGGGCACAACTCTCTCCTTTGGAGCCGGGAGAACGGATCTGTTCATCGTCAAGTTGGATGTGGAGGGCAATTTTGCTTGGAGCAAAGCCATTGGTGGTTCAGATGCCGAAGGTGGGATGACGACTTTGGAGACCGAGGATGGATTTATGGCCATTGGCTCATCAGCCTCTTTTGGAGCAGGGGGAAAAGATCTCATGGTGGTCAAGCTCAACACGGATGGATCTTTGGATTGGGCTAAAACATATGGCGGCCTCCAGGATGATGTCGGCAGTGGAATTGCACAGGTTGATGGCGGTTTCGTCTTAGGGGGGACACTCTGGTCTTTTGGGGCAGGAGAAGCCGATGCTGGTTTGATCAAGATCAATGAGAAAGGGGACGTGATTTGGGCCAAAACCATTGGTGGTACAGGGGCTGAAGGCATCAATTGGGATGGCGTGCGCGTGACCAGCGATGGCGGCTTCGCCTTTGGTGATAAGACTGGCTCCTTTTCCGCCCAGGGTGGTGGGGCGTTGTTTGGCATCAAGCTCAGCCCTGCAGGTGCTTTGGAGTGGAGCACCATGGTCGATGGCCCGGCTGAAGACGTCGGTTGGACGATGAACGAAACTGAAGATGGTTTCATCGCGGGTGGCAAGCTGACTTTGCCTGGCCATGGTGGGGATATCTTGATTGTCAAATTCGATGCGCATGGTAATCATTTATGGTCACGAATTTTGGGCGACGAAAGACTCGACGAGATCGAAGAGATCAAGCCCACCGAAGGCGGCTATGTCATGGTGGGTGTGACGAGGTTGGTTGACCCCGAGGGAGATTTTCTGATTGCTAAGGTAAATATGGAAGGTTTTGTCGGAGGCGTGGGTGACCCGATCCAACGACTCGATCCCCGATCTGTGGTGCCGATTGCTCCTCAGGTCAAAGAATTTGTCCCTAAGGTGATCGACGTCTCAGAGTTCATCTCAGTTGAAGATACTGTGCCGACGATCTCCACGCCTGAAATTGAGATCACGGTGATCCATCGAAATCCATAGTTAGCGTCTGGGAATATTCATTCCCCTTTCCCTTCGACTGCCACTTCGACACCATTCGACAGGCTCAGGGTTCAGCTCAGTGTCCGCTCAGGGAATTTGCTTATAACCCCCGCCAAGACTCAGGGCGGAGTACATCTTTGCCTCTAAAAAGGGCGGAATCTAATGTTTGGAGAAGTCGTTCCTTGTCATGTGGTAAAGTGCTTTTGAGGGGTAGATAATTCGAGGCATGATTGGTGCGGAATACGCAGTGGGTGAGACCGTCAGTGTGCTCGATGACCTGACGTAATTCTGTGAGCATCTGCTCTGGTTTCAATAACTGGAATTCCCCCGAACGCCATTGATCGTGGAGTTTGGTGCCTGGGACGAGCATCAGTGTCAGCATTGAGAAGAAATCCGGGTCCATCTGGCTGACAACCTGACCGGTCCGTTGGGCATGGGAAGCAGAGAGATCGAGCCCGCCAATCCCAAGGATGCCGATGATCGATATTCGCAAACCTGCCCTTTTGGCCTTATTTGTAGCCGCGACCATCTCTGCCGCTGTAGCGCCTTTATGAATGCGTGATAAAATCTCGTCGCTCCCGCTTTCCAGGCCGAGATAGACAATCCCCAATCCCTGTTTTGCCAACATCTCAAGGTCTGCTTCGCTCTTGTTCAGGATATTTTGTGCATTGGCATAAGTTGCCACGCGTTCAAGAGAAGGGAATGCTGTGTTAAGCGCCTGGAGAATTTGTGTCAGTCGTCTGGTGCTCAAAACCAGGGCATCTCCGTCGGCTAGGAAGACTCGCCGAGTATCCGGCATCGTTAGCCCAGCCGTTTGGATATCTTCGAGAACTTCATCAATCTGGCGAGGTTGGAAAGGTTTGTTGAGATAGGTGCCACAGAAAGTGCAGTCATTATGACTGCATCCGTAAGTGACTTACAGAATGTAACTGTAAGCTTCACTAGGTGGCCTGATGACAGTTCCGTGATATCGCATAATTGTATTTTACCTCTGGGTTTGTAGATGATCGAGGCGGGTCGTAGTTGTGTGATCTCATTGGAAACAAGAATTTCATTGTTAACTGCTGCCAACACAGAGAGATGTTTTCTGTTCAGCAATCTTACAGGGATTCTTCTGCTGAATATGAACATTGTTATAAATTTCTCATAAAAAAATAAACCACAATTAAATTATTTGATAAAAATCAAATAGGAATTTAAAATATAAAAAGATTTATTCATAAATTCAAAATCAATATTGACAATATTGAAAGCGGCCAGTATAATGATGTTAGGCTGGATTATTATCGAAACTCGCCTATCAATAAATAAACCTTTTTGAGGCTTTGATAGTAGTCTGTATGGGAACCCTTTGTAGTTTGTGCGCAGAAAGGAGGCTGATGTGGACGTACAAGAAGAATTTGGGTTGAAGGATGAGAAAAGATCAGCACACTCTAATGGAGAGTGCTGTGGTTAGTTGCACAATCAGGAGGACGTGATGAGTGTGCAAAAACAAGTTGTAGAGGAAAAAGTGAAACAATCACAACGATTAAAAATTCTTGCTGTTGTAGCAGTGCCCTTGATCATCGCCGGAATCTACATCCTGGGTGTACAAATCCATGGCTTGTTCCGTTTCGACCAGGCCTATTTTGCTCCTGAGTATCAAGAAACCTACCATTCGCCAGGTATGGTTGCCATTGCCTTAGAGCGGGCATTACAAACTGGTGACACGCAACTTTATGCCGAATTGACCGGATTGAAAAGAGAGATTGGAGAAATAACCCCCAGACCGGCCCTCCATTTCTCAATTTTGGTTGAAGTTGACAAGCGGGATTACTTCCACTATTTGTACTTTGACTTTGATACTTTTCTTCGAGATACCCACTATGTCAAGGAAGTCAATGGACGCTGGGTGGCGGTTCCCCAAGATGCTTATTTCTATTTCGACAGCGGTCAGTGGTTGAAGGTCTTTGGCCCCGTGTCTGCATCTTGGTGGGTGCTCTTCTTGGCGATTGCCATCATGAAGATGCTTTCCCGCTTGGGCTCACGGACACGCACGGCATATGGCTGGTAAGCTTCGGCTGGTAAGCTACGGTTGGTAGTTGATTTTTGATAACTCCTCCAATAAATGAGTTTTGATAGAAGCCCCCCTACCCGATCTCTGGGTTTGGGGGGCAACCGTGAATAGTGAACCCAGAGGAAAATCATAGAATGGCACAAAACGAAAAACAACCTTTGCTAACCCCCATTATGCGCTGGTTTATGTTCGCCATGGTAATCGCCAATATCGCCGGATCCATGTTCCCGATGTTGATGCCTATCTATCTGACCGAATTGGGGGCCAGCGTGACACAAGTGGGCTTGGTGTTTACCCTGTCGTCTGTGGCAATTCTGATCTTGCAGCTTTTTGGCGGTTGGGTTTCGGATTCGATTGGACGTTTGCGTGCCATCGCCATTGGTAGTGTTGGCGGGGTAATTGGGTATACGGCCATGTTATTAGCCCCTTCTTGGCCGTGGATGTTGGCTGCGATCTCGATTAGCCAAATCCCATATGCCCTGGTGGGGCCCAGCTTTGGTGCTTTCATTGCTGAGAATTCAACCAAAGAAAATCGCGGCAAAGTATACGGTATGACCGACACGATTTATCAGATCACAGGAGTGATTGGACCACCTTTGGGTGGCTTCTTGACTGGGGCCTATGGTTTCAAGATGATGATGCTGGTTTCAGCGGTATTGTATGCTATCGCGGCTGGGTTGCGCATCTGGATGGCCACCACGATGACATCTCCCGAGGAGAAATCCCCTGAAAAATTAACTTTCTCTTCCTTCAAGCTGAGCTTGAAATCTATGTGGGCGCTGCTAATTGGTGGTGGGGTGATCTCATGGATTTTCGTTACCGATGGTGTGCGGGATATCGCCTTCCGACTTTCGGGTGAGCTGCAACCCCTTTATTTGGAGCAAGTCGCGGGTATCACGGTTGAGCAGATCGGTATCTTAGGTGCGATCTTCTCCTTCGCTATGATGTTTACCCCAATTATCTCAGGCCGTATCTCTGATAAATATGGAGAGCGGGTGCCCATATCCATGGGGTTCTTGATGGTCTTTGGGGCCTTCATGATCTTCTTGCAGGTGAGCGGCTTCATCGGCTTTGCTGTCACCTGGGTTGTATTTGGGATCGGGGTAGGGTTGCTCAGCCCGGCTTACCAATCGTTGATCTCGAAGGTAGTGCCACAAAAATTGCTAGGAGTGTTCACGGGCATGTTCCGCAGCAGTCTGGGTTTGATCTCATTGCCTGCACCCTATATCGGGGCACAACTGTGGGAGCGATTTAGCCCTCGCTTGCCCTTCATTATCACAGCATGTGTGGCTCTGCTGACAGTAATTCCGACTTGGTTCAAGTTCAAGGTGCCGGATGAACCTTTGGAGTTGGATTTGCCTGATCCTGCTGTCCCGGCGGAGGCAACATCATAAACAACGGTATTCTGTAAAAGAACTAAAAAGGCGAGCACGCTTGATTGTGCTCGCCTTTTTTAATAAAAATGTGGAAATCTACCCTTCCAAAGCCCCTTTGATTTCTTCGATTCTCTGTTGAATTTTTGCTGCCAGTTCTTGCTGTTCTCGCTGACCCAACAACCAATCGCCGATGATCACACCTTCGACTTCTGCAAGGGCGGCGTAAATTAGGCGCAGCAGCCGTTGGGCCTCGCTCGGGGGGGCAGTTATAGCTTCGAGAGTCTTCTCTACCTGGATGGTATGTTGTCGCAGATGAGAATCGAGTCGATGCAGGCGGTATTCTACGGGCAGCGGAATCCCTTCCCACCATAGGGAAGGAGCTCCCAACTCAAGGCCACGAATATCTGTGATCTCTCGCAAAACTCGCTTGTGCAAAGAGTCATATAAGGCCAAAATTCCAGCCAAAGAAAGTCGGTTCATGGTGCGTTCGAAATCGTCATATGAACCGACAAATTCATCGAGTTCCTCGTCAGTCATTTCCCTGGGTTCTTCCGCAGGCTCATCGGCATCGTTGGCTGACTGGCGATATTGTTGAACAGCAAACCATATGCGGGCAAAAAAATTGCGCTCTGAAGCCATGATGTGTCCCAGGATCACTCTAAGAGGCCATTCGTCTTTAGCAGGTGGAGAATCCAAAATAGCATCATCTGCATCGTACAAAATGATTTGCAAATTTCTATAAGCATAATGATATTGAGCCAAAGCGCGCTGAGCCGTGGTGATCATCTTGCTTCCGCTTGTTCGCTGTGAAATAAGCTGTGCAGCTAGGGTGCGCAGATCTTCATAAGTCTGAAAAAAAGCGAAACGAACATTGGCATCAAAAGTGCGCCATTTCCAAGTAGTTTCCAGTTCTTCATCTGCAAGATGGTGTGTTGCCGATGCGAAGTTTTCTATTGCCTCGATTAGTTTTAGTTCTGCCATCATACTTCTCCAATCGGTTTTACTGTGACAACGATCCTGACCAAGCCTCGAAACGACGACCCCTGCGTTCGTCGTCTTTGAAAAATGCCAGGTATGTCATCACATGCATGCCGACAAACTTAAGTTTGCTGGGAGTTTGCAAGGTCATATCATGATAAGAATGCCAGGTGCCAGAATTGATGAAGATCTGATTAAAAGGTTTTCCATCTATAGTATCAGAATTCAATGGCAAAATTTCATGGAAATGGGTGTGTCCATA
>CAYQQX010000014.1:0-50738 GCA_964419495.1 uncultured Anaerolineales bacterium | reverse complement strand
CTAATGAACGGACATTGTACCCAGCAGGAATCGAGGTTTCAGAGATGGGAGCATCTAGATCACACCACCACTGACTTTCGGTCCACTTACCTTTTGAATATCCACGCTGTTTCAGGATATCCATGTGCAAAGGATCTTCCGGGTTTATCCACACAAACAAGGTTGGCTGACCTTCGTGTTCTGTCTTCAGGTTGTCCTCAGCGACGGTAATCATTTCATTATCGATATCTGCCGATCGATAATCAGGGTGCACTTGCAAGTAAACCTGCCCCGAGCCTTCAGGGGTCAGTACCGCGCCGATATCGCCCTCTTTGGTTTCCCAAATAAATATCTTTTCTAAAAATGGGTCTTTATCGGCACAATCACTAAGCAGATGTCCGCGCCAATAATCGAGGCGCGCCACATGCCAACCAAATTCACGCAGACCATTGAGGATGAATACTTCTCTCAAAAAAGCGCTAATTCGCCAGAAGTCGTTTTCATCCTGATAGGGTCGCATATTCAGTTTCCCTTCTTGTTTCATGAATTCAATCCTTCTTCGTAATAACGCAGCAAGCTATCACCAGACTCATTTCTCCAGGCTTCATGCTCGGCCAGGGCAACCTCGGCCAGCTTGCGCATGCAGCGCAATTGACCGAGACGAGTAAGTTCGTTATAAGGTTTCATGTTCATCCTCCCCCACCCATCACCCATACTTGCCCGGTGAACTCAGGGAAAAGACAATCTAATAGGGCCCTGGCAGTGCGGCTCATCCAACAATCGGGGATTTCTTCAACCAGTTGGGAGGCCCTTTTCTGACCGCATATTACTGACCAAAACGAGTTGGCTGGAAAATGTGCGTGACCTGCTGATCCGTCTGGAGGCAGCCAGCTTTCAATTTCAAGCCGACCCTCTTGGAATTTCAGATGAGTTCCACGTTTGTAGAAGTTGAGTTTTAACTCCCCAGTGAATCCTGCTCCCACTGATGATTCTGCCAAATGTATCTCCAACTGGGGTTTGATTGCATTCAGGTATGCAGTTTCATCTGTGATACGCGTGTACCAGGCGTAGGCCGGCGCTTTGAGCATCAGATCGCGTCCGATGGCATCATATACTGGGTGATCACGCCCCAACCGTAGAAATAGGCCGCGGATTTCTTCAGCAGGATGATTAATGCCGTCATCCACAAATTTGCGTTGGGCGATATCCCACAAGCCATGCAGCAAGTGCGGCAACAGGTTGAGATAACCAACGCCCGGCTTAAGCGCCAGGAAGTTGATATCCATCACCGGCCCCCAAAAGATGTGATCATGATGCAGGTATCCCAAGGGATCACCCGCTTTATTTTCTATGATCAACCAGTGGAACTTGCCATCCGACCCATCGGTATATCCACCAAATTCAAAATCCCAGATTGGATCGGGCACATCCATTGAGAAAATCATGCAGCGTGTGTTACTTTGATGCAGTTCTCTGATGAAATTCTTATCAGCCTCGCTGACAGGTTCTCGTAATCGATAGTCATCAGCGACATCATCATCAAGCTTGGGAAAGCTAGGCGGAAAAATGCGGTAGCCGCCACCAAGCTCAAGGCACAATTCATAATCCAAAGCACGGTACAGAGAAGGGATACCTGTGATCACTTGCATCACTTCCCCACGCTTCTGGCTGAGGCTATGGATGACTTCAAATTGCTCCCTGATCAGCCCGCGGCGACGATAATCTTGGTGGGTCATCACCAGTTCGGGGCGTCCGACTTTGAATTCCGTTTCTCCGTAGCGCCAAACTGATGAAAACAAACACATCGATGAAACCAGTTTGCCTGTACCAGTATCTTCAACCACAGTCATATCATCGTAGTTCAATATAGGAAATTTGCCATCAATCCAATCTTGCACAAAGATCTTTACAAAAGGGAATTGCTCATCTTCTTCATCAAGGGCATGAAAAGTAAGCTCGATAAGTTGTTCATTATCAGCAGGTGTGGCCCAACGAAGTAATAATTGATCACCTAAATATTTAGGTAGTTTTAGTGTACTCATGTTTATTTCCTTGAAATTTGGTGGAACATTCCACGTTTTACAGTTAACAAAAAAGACCATAGTGCTAGTCACACCATGGTCTATCTCATCAAAGTTATAAATGAATTTATGTTAAACCCGGAGGTGCGAACCAGCAACACCAAAAAGAACTGTCACCAGAGGTGGCAAATGAATGCTTGACGGTTCGAAAATAAGAAAAATATTGGGAATTTTTCTCCGTCAGACCGTTCTTTTCAGTTGTCGGGTGCATTTGGATGCCTCCGTGTCTAAACAGCGGGAATGAGTTTACCGCAATAATATGCATTGGGTCAAGGAAATTTATCACAATTAGAATTTGATTAATTTCCCAACAGAGCAAAATTGTAAACATATCCTAGCAAGATCGCACCAACCAGGGCAAATCCAATATATATAGCGAAAACTTTGCGATTCACCAACCCCCATACTGCCGACATAGCTGGGAGTGTAGTCATCGGACCGGCAATCAAAAAGGAAAGAGCCGCAGCAGGATGCATTCCTTGAGACAACAATCCACCTACCAGTGGCATGGCAGTCAGGTTACTTGTGTATACTGGCACACCTAATAGTGCGGCTGTGATAATCGACCATGGGTTCTCGCCACCTAAAATACCTGTTATCCATTCTTCTGGGACATAAAGGCGAATTAAGGCACCAATAAGCCAGGCCAGCATCATGAATTTGATTACCATAGTGGTGGCTGTCCAAGTTTCCTTAGCAAGGCGGGTGCGAAAAGATGGTTCTATCTCACACTGATCTGACGCACATTGACTTGACTCAGATTGAGTTTCGTCACAACAAGTTTCAATATTTGTTGTTTCAGATTGAATGACAGGCAAAGATTTTCCCGAAGATGTGGAAATTGCATCAAAATTAACAGCGGTGTTTTCTGCGACCTTTGACTGCGGTACAGAGGTATTTGTGTTCTCCGTAGCCGTTGCTGGAATTAATATTCCATAGCTTGGAGAAATTCGCTGTTTCAGGGTTTGCCAAACTTCCACGACTATTTTGCCCAAATTGTTTACTTGCGTTGATTGAACATCTCGAAGGATATTCTTTCCCAACCAACCGTGGTGAGTGAGAAAATGAATCGCCAACCCTCCGCTCAAACTCAAGACTAGCGTCGAAATTAATCTCCACAGAGCCAATTCAAAACCCAGAGTTCCCACTGTTAGGAAGAATATTTCCGGGTCCATGGATGGAGAGGCCAACCAAAAAGACATTACTGGTGCCAATGGGACTCCACCAATTAGCATTGCTGCGACTACGGGTATGACACTACACGAGCAAAGAGGACTAAATGCTCCTACGACTGTTGCCAAAACTATTGCAACCAGCGGTCGAGCAGAGAACGCCCGGCTGATATATTTCGAAGCCCCAGACATTTGCACAGCTACTGCTATGGGGATGGTGATCAATAAATAGGGCCACATATTAATAAAGCTTTCGACCATATACTCCAGAATAAAAAATTAAACTATCGATCATTTTATCTCCTTCTATCGTATTTTTACGATATACGTTTGTAAAAAAATCTCCTAAAAAATTTCTCCAACTTTTTTGCGAAACCAGGTAATATTCTCTTCGTTCAAGCAATAACTGGTTGCAGTTCCTTCCACGGTTCCAGCAATAAAGCCCGAATCTCGAAGAACTTTCAGGTGTTGTGAAACCGTTGCCTGCGCGATAGGCAAGTATTCAACAATATCGCCATTGATACATCCCGGATGGGTTATCAAGAACTTCATGATTTCAAATCGAGTTGGATTTCCCAATGCTTTGAACATCGTTATTAGTCTTTCCTGTTCTTCGCCTTCAATATCTAGTGAGCAACATGCCTCAGGAATAGTAATATTCATTTTAGCACCTGTATTTATCGTATTTTTACGATGATTATACATAATCCCTTTTCTCATGTCAAGGTGATTTCGAATATAATCAACAATATTGGTTCGCATTGGAGTTTTCCATGCCTAAACTCAATGATCAAGAATATTTACGCAACGAACAATACCAAAACGCAGAAAATCTCAACGCTCGCATCCGACTGCATGTGGAGTTCAGCACCAACGACTATGGGTGGTTCCCATGGGTTTTCGACAAATTCGATTTACCCAAAGATTGTCACATCCTTGAGCTGGGCTGCGGACCTGGCGATTTATGGCGAGAAAACTTAGACCGGATTCCGCATGATTGGGAGATCATTCTCTCTGATTTCTCGCCCGGCATGATCTCTCAGGCGCAGCAAAATTTTGCAAAACACTCCCAAAGATTCTCATTCGAGATCATCGATGCGCAATCCATCCCTTATGATGAAGGAGAATTTGATGCCGTTATAGCCAATCACTTCCTTTACCACGTGCCGGACAGACCAAAGGCTCTCTCCGAAATCAGAAGGGTTCTCAAAGAAAATGGACACTTCTTCTGCAGTACGATAGGTGAAACTCACATGCAGGAGTTACCTGCGCTGGTTGAAAAATTCGACCCAGAGATCAAAAGTATCTTCAAAAGCGAAACGTACCCTTTTACCTTGGAAAACGCGGAACCTCAGTTAAAGGAGTGGTTTTCGAAAGTAGTAATTGACCGTTATCCAGATAATTTAGAAATCACCGATGCCGGCGCAATTGTTGACTATATCCTATCCAGTAGCATAGCTTTGGATAATTCCAGACGAGAAAAGCTCGGGCATTTCATCGAGCAAGAGATGGCATCGAATGCAGGGGTGATTCACATCAAAAAGGATAGTGGTATGTTTGAAGCGCGTAAATCCATCGAAAAAATGCAAACCCCTTGACGAATTGATTTTCCAGTGCTAAACTCCCGCCCAATATGTTGATCCCATTGTTCGCAAACGTCCGACGAGTTCGTCCTAGCAACCCGCCCCCCATTTGGGAAGGTCGGGCGTTCGTGTTTGGGTAATCAACAAAAGTAAAACACACGCTCATTTATTGCAAGCAAAGCCCTCCTTCCTCAGGAGGGCTTTTTTATTTCCACCCCCTCAATCTCCCCGTTGACGGGGGGAAGATGAAAAGGAGAAAATTATGCCTAGTAACCCTACCAAATCTGTCGAAAAAGTCGTACTGGCCTACTCTGGCGGCCTGGACACATCTGTGATCGTGCCCTGGCTCAAGGAAAATTACGGCTGCGAAGTGGTATGTTTCACCGCCGATTTAGGTCAAGGCGATGAGTTGGAGGGCCTTGAAGAAAAGGCTATCGCCAGCGGTGCCAGCCAGATCTTCATAAAAGATCTGAAAGAAGAGTTTGCCAGCGATTACCTGATCCCGC
This sequence comes from uncultured Anaerolineales bacterium, assembly GCA_964419495.1. Taxonomy (GTDB): domain Bacteria; phylum Chloroflexota; class Anaerolineae; order Anaerolineales; family UBA11858; genus NIOZ-UU35. The sequence continues at coordinate 45,417 of CAYQQX010000014.1, read as the reverse complement.
TGGTCCGTTCTGGAGCCATTTATGAACGAAAATACCTGTTAGGCACCTCGGTGGCACGGCCGCTGACCGCCAAACACCTAGTAGATGTAGCCCATCAGGTCGGTGCGGATGCTATCGCCCATGGTGCTACGGGCAAAGGTAACGATCAAGTACGTTTCGAGCTGACCGTAATGGCCCTCGACCCGCGCCTAAAAGTTATCGCCCCCTGGCGAGAATGGGAGATCCGTTCTAGAGAAGATGCCCTGGAATATGCTGCCGAGCGCGGCATCCCCGTGCCGAATACGCTCAAATCCATCTACAGCCGAGATCGCAACCTATGGCACCTCTCCCATGAGGGCGGACCACTCGAAGAAACCTGGGTAGAACCCGAAGAGTCGATGTTTCTGCTCAGCGCCTCCCCAGAAAACGCACCCAACGAGGCAGAATATGTTGAAATCGAGTTCGATTCTGGCACACCGACAACGTTAAATGGGGAGAGTGTGACTCCTGCCCAATTGATCACCAAACTCAACGCAATTGGCGGCGTGCACGGAATTGGACGCATCGATTTAGTCGAAAATCGACTCGTGGGCATGAAATCTCACGGTGTATACGAAACACCCGGCGGCACGATCCTTTTCGCGGCTCACCGCGAACTCGAATCATTGGTACTCGATAGAGCGACTCTCCAATATAAAGACACAGTGGCACTCAAATATGCTGAGCTGCTCTACAATGGTCTATGGTTTTCCCCGCTAAAAGAGGCTATCGATGCCTTTATGGATAACACCCAGGGACCCGTTACAGGAACAGTCAGGTTGAAACTATTTAAAGGCAATATCATCCCTGTGGGACGCAAAAGCCCCTTCACTCTTTATCGCGAAGATTTCGCCACCTTTGGGCAAGAGGATGTCTACGACCAGTCCGATGCAGAGGGATTCATCCACCTCTACGGCCTGCCATTGAAAGTGCGCGCCTTGAATAATTTGCCTATCTCAGGGATGGATATGCCAAAACCAGACTACACCAGGTTCAAGCGAGACTGAACAGTAACCAGTAATCAGAATCCAGTAATCTGTACACTGGTACAGATCACGCTTACTGGTTACTGAAAACTGAATACTGGCAACTGAAAATGGAGTAAACCATGACACTCTGGAAAGGAAGATTTTCTAGGAATTCCGATTCCGACATGTTCGCCCTAAATGCTTCGATTAACTTCGATCAACGTATGGCAGAGCAAGACGTGCGAGGGAGTCAGGCGTGGGCCAAAGCCCTGGAGTCGGCCGGCATTTTGACAGTGGAAGAACAAACCAAGCTCAATGCTGGTCTGAACCAAATTGAGTCTGAGTTCCGTTCCCAAAGCTTTGTCTTTGCCCCTGGCGATGAAGATATCCATACTGCTGTCGAGCGCCGATTGGGAGAGATCGCAGGGCCGGTCGCAGGCAAGTTGCACACTGGGCGCAGCCGCAACGATCAAGTTGCTACGGATTTCCGCCTATGGTCTCTTGATCATGTATCCAAACTCGAATCTTCACTAGTCGATTTACAGTCGACATTGGTACAGCGTGCCGAAACAGATTATGAAATCCTAATGCCTGGCTATACGCATCTACAGCGCGCCCAACCCATCTTACTCAGTCATTGGTGGCTATCCCATTTTTGGCCTTTGCAGAGAGATAGAGAAAGATTAGAAGCACTAATCGGTCGCATCAGCGTGTTACCCCTTGGGTCGGGGGCTCTGGCAGGCACGCCTTACGCTATCGACCGCCTCGCCTTATCTGAGAGCTTGGGGTTTGACCGCCCATCCCCCAATAGCATCGACGCTGTTTCGGATCGAGATTTCGCGGCAGAATTTCTCTTCATCGCTGCACTTATCGGCACACATATCAGCAGGCTAGCAGAGAATGTCGTTCTATTTACTAGCGCCGAGTTTGGCTTCTTTGAACTGGATGATGCCTATGCTACAGGCTCCAGCCTGATGCCCCAAAAGAAGAATCCCGACCCCTTCGAGCTGGCGCGTGGCAAAGCAGGAACGTTGTTGGGCTATCTTACAGGTCTGATGACAACGCTCAAAGGCCTACCATCCACATATGACAAAGATTTGCAAGAAGATAAAGTGCCCGTTTTCGCAGCCTACGACACTTTGATTGCAATGCTGCCCGTTTTATCCAAGGCGCTAGACACACTTACGGTTTACCCCCAAAGGATGGAATCTGCCATCGACACGGATATGATGGCCACTGACTTGGCCGATTATCTCGTTGGAAGCGGTATCCCCTTTAGGGAGGCGCACCACGTCACAGGGCAAGTTGTTAGACTGTCTCTTGAAAAAGATGTGGCCATCGAGGCGTTGCCCTTGGCCGAATACCAATCTATCCACCCAATTTTTGACGAATCAGTATATCAAGTTTTCGACCCGCGAGGCAGCATTGCCCGGCGGTCGGCGTTCGGTGGAACCGCACCGGAAGCCGTGAACGACCAAATCAAACTAGCAAAAGAAAAGTTAAAGGAGTAAATCATGTCCCAACTAAATTGCCCTGAATGCATCGCCGAACTCCAACTGGATGACGGCACTGAAGCCAACGAGATCATCGTCTGCCCAGACTGCGGTGTAGATCTGGAGGTCCTTTCCCTTGACCCCGCTGAGGTCGAGTTAGCTCCTATGGAAGAAGAGGATTGGGGTGAGTAAACCCACCCTTGGTGTACTCTATTCGCGGGTACGTGTTGAAGAGAAGTGGATTTTCGCAGCGCTGGTGCAACGAGATGTAGAATTCGATCGATTGGATGACCGAAAAATCTATTTTGATCTTTGCAACCCTGAACCCTGGTTGAAATATGATGCCATCCTGGAGCGCAGCATCAGCTATGCCCGTGGATTGTACGCTTTACGAATACTGAATGCCTGGGGTATTCCTACAGTCAACACCGCTACGGTTTCCGAAGCGTGCGGTGACAAGATCGCTACCAGTACAGCCCTGGCCAAAGCAAATGTACCCCAGCCCTGCACTCAAGTTGCCTTTACCCCGGAATCTGCCCTGAAAGCCATTGAAAACCTTGGCTACCCTGCGGTGCTTAAACCTGTCGTTGGCTCTTGGGGACGCTTGTTGGCCAAGATCAACGATCGGGATGCCGCCGAAGCTATTTTGGAACACAAGTCAGTGCTTGGTTCATACCAACATTCGATCTTTTATATTCAGGAATTCATCGAAAAGCCTGGTCGCGATATCCGCGTTTTTGTTGTGGGCGACCAGGCAATCACGGCAATTTATCGCAAATCCCCGCATTGGATTACGAACACATCTCGCGGAGGAGTTGGTGAGATTTGCCCTCTGACATCTGAATTAGAAACCCTTTGCGGAAAAGCAGCTCGCGCCGTTGGGGGTGGAGTGTTGGCAGTAGACGTGATCGAACATCCCGAGCGCGGCTTTCTAATTAACGAAATCAACCACACCCTGGAATTCAATACCGCCCAGCCCACTTCGGGCGTGGATATTGCGGGGATCATTGTGGATTATTTGATTGACGTGGCGAAGGGAAGGTTGGAGGTTTGAGATTAGATATTGGATATCTGGTAATTCAATTTCTAAAATCTAATATCCAATATCTAACTTCCATATTCCGAAGGAGTATTTATGGTTCGTGCATCTATCATCGGCGGTTCTGGCTACACGGGTGGCGAACTGCTGCGATTACTACATTATCATCCAGAAGTTGAAATCGCCCAGGTCACCTCGCGTCAAAAGCTAGGTGAGTATGTCTACCAAACTCATCCCAACCTGCGCAAGCAAACCAGCCTTAAGTTCACATCACCCGAAGAGCTTCAGCCGACGGATGTACTCTTTCTTGCCATACCCCATGGCCAAGCGCAACATCATATTGAGCGCTATGCTGATGTGGGAAGTTATATTATCGATCTCTCAGCAGATTTCCGCCTGAAAAGCGCTGAATTTTATCAAGAGTGGTATGGAGAAACTCACCTGGCCCCAGATTGGCTGGCGAAGTTCGTCTATGGACTGCCCGAACTGCATCGTGCCGACATTATGTCGAGCAAATATGTCAGCGGGGTGGGCTGCAATGCCACAGCCAGTAACCTGGCCTTGCTACCGCTCATCAAGTCCGAATTACTAGAAGAAGACAAACCCGTCATCATCGAGCTAAAAGTTGGCTCATCCGAGGGTGGCGCGTCCGTAAACCCAGGCTCCCATCACGCCGAGCGCAGCAGTGTCGTACGCACGTACGCGCCTTATGGGCACCGACATACAGCAGAAGTCATCCAAGAGATGGGTTTGTTGGATGTCTCCTTGACGATGACATCCGTAGACTTAGTCCGTGGTGCGCTTGCGACCGCCCATGGATACGTCAGGGAAGGCGTAGAACTCAAAGATTTATGGAAAGCCTACCGAAGTGTTGCTGCTGAAAATCCTTTCTTGCGGGTGGTCAAAGAGCGGCGCGGTATTTACCGTGCACCTGAACCCAAAATCCTGGCTGGGTCCAATTTCGCCGACCTGGGCTTCGATTTGGATCCCTCTACCGGGCATGTCATCTCCATTTGCGCCATCGACAATTTGATGAAGGGCGCATCTGGTTCGGCAGTGCAATCGATGAACTTGATGCTTGGCTTTGATGAGACGCTGGGGTTGGAATTCCCAGGCTTGCATCCGATTTAGGATTTGAGATTGCGGATTGTAATTGCTGATTGGCGATTTGATCATTCTTACAGGAGATGTACCATGACGACCCAACAATCGAAAAATGAAAATCAAAAATCCACCATCGTGGTGAAACTTGGTGGCACCGAGGGCGTGGATTTTACGGCTATCTGTCAGGATGCTGCTTCACTGTTGGAACAAGGTAAAAATCTGGTGTTGGTACATGGCGGTTCAGCGGAGGCAAACGCATTGGGAGAAGCTGTCGGGTCCCCACCTCGCTTTGTGACATCCCCTTCAGGATTCACTTCTCGTTACACTGATCGCAATACGCTAGAGATTTTTGCCATGGCCGTTAATGGCAAGGTCAACACCCTATTGGTCGAACAACTCCAAACTCTCGGCGTAAACGCCTTTGGTTTGAGCGGCCTAGATGGAAAAGTTATGGTCGCCAAACGCAAAGACGCAATTCGCATCATCGAAAATGGCAAACGCAAAATGCTGCGCGATGATTACACCGGCAAAATCCAACAGGTAAATGCAGAGTTGTTGAACTCTCTTCTAATGGGCGGATACACCCCTGTGATAGCCCCGTTGGCAGTCAGCGAGCAGGGCGAAGCCCTCAATGTAGATGCTGATCGGGCGGCTGCGATGGTTGCTGCCGCACTTACTGCTGACAGACTAATACTGCTCACTGCCGTTCCTGGATTACTAAAAAACTTCCCTGATGAAAGCAGCCTTATTAGCAAAATCTCTCCATCAGATTTGGAGAGTGCGCTGGATATCGCCCAAGGTCGAATGAAGAAGAAAGTTCTTGGTGCGAAAGAAGCGCTGGGTGGCGGTGTTGCTCAAGCTATCATCGCCGATGGCCGCGTGGACACGCCCATTTCGAAAGCTTTAGATGGACATGGAACAGTAATTCAATAGCAGATCAAAAATACTATGGACGATATTCAATCATTAGAATCACAACATACTTCCGGTGTTTATGCCAAACGCGATCTGGTCATTGTGCACGGGGATGGGGCCTTACTCTGGGATGAGCAGGGCAACGAATATATCGATTGCGTCGGAGGGCAAGGAGCGGCCAACCTGGGACACGCCCATCCGGCAGTTGTAAAAGCGATCAGTGAGCAAGCTGCTCAATTGATTTCCTGCCCAGAGGTATTTTACAACGACGTGCGCGCCAAACTGCTTGCCAAACTCACCAGTCTAACCCCAAGAGGAATGCAGCGCGCCTTTCTAACAAACTCCGGCACCGAGGCTGTCGAAGCTGCATTCAAGTTTGCCCGGTATAGCACGAAACGCACTAAAATCATCGCATCGATGCGCGGCTTTCATGGGCGTTCTATGGGGGCGCTTTCCGCAACCTGGAACAAAAAATATCGTGCGCCCTTCACACCCCTTGTTCCGGATATCCATCACGTTCCATTCAATAACCTGGAGAAATTATCAAAAGAAATTGACCAAAATACCGCGGCAGTGATCCTGGAAATCGTACAAGGCGAAGGGGGTGTACATCTTGGGGATGCTGACTACCTACTTGGCGCGCAGGAACTTTGCCTCCAGCACGGTGCTCTCTTGATTATCGATGAAATCCAAACCGGATTTGGGCGGACTGGAAAATTGTTCGCCTTGGAGCATTTTGAATTACAGCCAGATTTGCTTTGTCTGGCAAAATCGATTGCCGGGGGAGTCCCGATGGGCGCGGTCCTGCTTGGCAAACGCGTTACAGAACTCTCGCCGGGTATCCACGGCTCAACATTTGGCGGCAATCCCCTGGCAGCAGCAGCAGCCCTGGCCACCCTGAACGCGCTTGAAAATGAACAACTCCCCCAACGAGCGGCACAACTGGGCGCGTATTTGCTCAGGGAATTGAACAAGATCGAATCCCCACTGATCAGGGGTGTACGCGGCATGGGTCTCATGGTTGGTATTGAAATCAAACAAAAAGTGGCTCCGTATATTGCGGCCCTCGCAGAGCGCGGTGTTTTGGCGCTCCCAGCTGGGTTAACAGTCATCCGGCTTCTGCCACCGCTGGTGATTAGCCACGAGCAGATTGAACGGGTGATTGAAGCACTGAATGACGTGCTGACGAGTGAAAAATGAAATCCGCCGACCAGTTCGAATACCAGACCATCATCGAACTTGTTAACTGCTACAGCCCATCGGGAGAAGAAACTAAAGCAGTGAAATATCTCATCGAGAGGATGAAAACGCTGGGCTTTAAGCACACTTTCCAAGATGATGCGGGCAACGCTGTGGGAATGATCGGGAATGGACCTCGCCAGGTGATCCTGCTTGGACACATTGACACTGTCCCCGGAGAGATTCCTATACGCGTGGAAGACGATCTACTCTATGGTCGCGGCTCGGTTGATGCTAAAGGCTCCCTGGCCGCCTTCGTAGATGCAGTCGCCAATGTTGGGGCCGTTGAAGGTTGGCAATTGATCGTCATTGGTGCTGTAGACGAAGAAGGTGATTCCACTGGGGCGCGTTTCGTGGTCAATCAGTATCGACCTGATTTTGCCATCATCGGTGAACCCTCCCGCTGGGATCGCCTCACATTGGGATACAAAGGCAGCGCCCAGGCCGAAATTACCGTGACCTGCCCCGTAAAGCATACCTCCGCTCAAGGACAGAGCGCACCTGAAATTGCCATAGAAATCTGGAATCAACTTAATGTTTGGGTTGATGAATTCAACGCTGGGCACGAACGTGCCTTCGATCAACTCTTGCCCAGGCTGGGAGGATTCTCCTCGGAGACAGACCATTTCCAGGAAACAGCGACCCTCCAGGTGGGAGTCCGATTACCGTTGGATGTCACACCAGAAGATTGGTATAAGCGCGTCAATCAGACTTCCGATGTCTTTGAGACGTCGGAAGTCTCATGCGAGATCACCTTCAAAGGATTCCCCATTCCGGCTTACAAAGCTGAGCGCAACACCCCTCTGGTGAGGGCTTTTTTAGGAGCAATTCGGGCCGAGGGGGGAAAACCGGGGTTTGTGGCCAAGACTGGCACAGCGGATCTCAATATTGTCGCTCCAAAGTGGGGCTGTCCAGCACTGGCATACGGTCCGGGTGATTCGAGCTTGGATCATACCCCCCATGAACATATCTCTTTCACCGAATACATTCAAGCCGTGAAAATTCTTGAGCATACACTAACAAGGCTAACAAATCTCTAACCAAAGTGGTAAAATCCGCCCTTGTATTTTGCTCACATTGGAGAAAAATTTGTTTAGTAAACTTCTCTTCGTCGGTATGGGTGGATTTTTGGGCGCAGCACTGCGCTATGTCACCAGTGGACTTATAAGTCGTATCACATCACAAACGCAATTCCCTTATGGAACGTTTGTGGTCAATATGGTCGGCTGTCTATTGATCGGTTTTTTGGCCGGTCTGGCGGATTCGCGCGACCTGTTCACGGCAACTTCGCGCGCTTTTGTATTCACAGGTGTCCTGGGGGCTTTCACCACCTTTTCGACCTTCAGCTACGAAACCATGGGTTTATTCCAAAATGGGCAAACTTCGCCCGCACTGACCAATATGGGGCTGCAAATTCTGCTCGGGTTGGTTGCAGTTTGGGGTAGGATCCAACTCTCTAAGCTAATTTCATAGAATCTGCTTCCCCTTAGCCAAAACTTGATTTGCCAAAAGGGTCTATCCCTGTTATACTCGCCGCCTGTTTCAACGAATAATGGATTCGTTGAGTTATTAGATCGATTATCGGGCTGAGTGTGCGACTTGGCTCACCGAGTCAAGGAGTACATCTCGTGGATTTCGAAAAATTTTCTCTCGACCCGCGCATTAACGCGGGCATCAGGGTTGCCAGGTATACCATCCCCACCCCTATCCAAGAACAAGCTATCCCCCATGCCCTCGAAGGGCGCGATATATTAGGCATCGCCCAAACCGGCACGGGGAAAACCGCCGCCTTCGTTTTACCCATCCTGCAACGGCTGACCAAAGGCAAATTACGAAAAGTGCGCGCGCTAATCGTATCACCAACGCGCGAGCTCGCCGAACAGACTCACCAGGTCATCAAAGTTTTGACGAAAAAAACAAAAATCCGCAGCGTAACAATTTATGGCGGTGTCAATAAAAACCGCCAAATCGAGGCAATACGACGCGGCGCAGAAATCATCGTCGCATGCCCGGGCCGATTACTCGATATCGTCAGCGATGGACATCTCGACCTTTCACAGGTTGAAGTATTGGTATTGGATGAAGCGGACCGTATGTTCGATATGGGATTTCTACCCGATGTCAAACGAATCATCAAACTTCTGCCTGAAAAACGCCAGGCTTTGTTCTTCTCAGCCACGATGCCCAAGGATATTCGCCAGCTAGCAGACAAAATCCTTGTCAATCCTGCAACAGTACAAATTGGCATGATTGCTCCCGCCAAAACCGTATCTCATGCGCTTTATCCAATACCATTCAAGCAAAAGAAAAGCCTCTTGTTCCACATGTTGAAAAATACGGCTACCGGGAGAGTACTGATCTTCACACGCACGAAACGGCGTGCGCGTTATTTAGCAAGTGATCTGGCTAAGCGACGTTATCGAGTATCAGCCCTGCAAGGAAATATGTCCCAGAACGCGCGCCAGCGAGCTATCGATGGCTTCAAAAATGGCAAGTATGATATCTTAGTCGCCACTGATGTAGCCTCACGCGGCATCGATGTGTCCGATATTTCTCATGTGATTAACTTTGACATGCCAGATACGATAGATGCCTATACCCACCGCATTGGTCGCACGGGGCGCGTAGACCAGAGTGGAGAAGCCTTCACCTTTGCATCACCAGAAGATTCACAAATGGTGCGCGCAATCGAGAAAGCATTAAAAACCAAGATTGAACGGCGTCGGCTCCCCGAATTTGATTACAATGGATTCAAGCCCGAAACACAATTTCAACGAGGTCATTCAAATCAACAGCGGGCAAAATCTCAGCACTCCAAAAATGGGTCGCGCAATCATCGACACAAACGGAACAAGGGTTATCACAAAAAACCGAAACACTCGGCGTGATTTTCATTGATTCTAAACATGACACCCAGAATATTAAGTTCTGGGTGTCATGTTTTTTTACCCCATCCCCCCGCTTCGCGTCCCCCCTTCCCCATTTCTGTGGAACTGGGGAAGGGGGGATTTTTTCGCACAGGAGTGCCGGGAGTGATACTTTACAATAAATTTAAATATCTCTTAAATTTTGGGTGCCTCATATTTTTTTATTCCTTCAAAATTTACGATATCATATAGCTGATCACAAAAACTACCGCATTTTCCCACCATAGGAGGATACAAATGCAATACGTCAATCTTGGAAATACTGGGCTCAAAGTCTCGCGCATTTGCCTGGGAATGATGTCCTTTGGCTCATCGAAATGGCGTGAATATATTCTCGACGAAGGTGAAGGACGCCCAATCATCCAACGTGCCGTGGAAGCCGGGATTAACTTTTTCGACACGGCCAACATGTACTCCGAAGGGATGAGTGAGGAAGTCACTGGCCGCGCATTGCAGGATTTTGCCAAGCGGGAAGAAGTCGTAATTGCTACAAAAGTGTATTTCCCTTATAACGACAAACCCAACCAAGGCGGGCTCTCACGTTTGCATATCGTGCGGGCTGTTGAAGATTCGCTCAAACGACTGGGGACAGACTATATCGACCTCTACCAAATTCACCGTTGGGATTACGATACGCCCATCGAAGAAACACTCGAAGCCCTGCACGACCTGGTCAAATCAGGCAAGGTTCGCTATATCGGCGCATCAAGCATGCATACCTGGCAGTTCGCCAAGTCGCTCTACCTGGCCGACCTGCACAATTGGACGCGCTTTGTCTCCATGCAAAACCACTACAACCTGGTTTACCGTGAAGAGGAACGCGAGATGATTCCTTTCTGCAACGACCAGGGCATCGGCTTGATCCCTTGGAGTCCATTGGCGCGCGGCTTCCTGGCAGGAAATCGCACCCGCCAAAAATCGGGAGAGACTGTCCGCGCCAAAACAGATAACCTGGCCCACAACTATTACTATCAAGAAAATGACTTCGACACACTCGATCGTTCGATAGAATTGAGCGAACGGCATGGCGTCTCCTCGGCTCAAATTGCTCTGGCCTGGTTGCTGCACAAAAAAGGCATCACTTCGCCCATTGTAGGGGCCAGCAAAATGCGGCATCTCGAAGAAGCCATTGCTGCCATCGACATTCAACTCAACGAAGGTGAAATTGCCTATCTCGAAGAACCCTACCAGCCCCACCCTGTCCTCGGTCACAAATAATATGTTCCATAACATCCCCAAACCCATCCGTGATCGCATGGAATTTCTGGAAGAGACAGACACTCGAGACCGGCAGGATGGAACGCCTCGTCTGGAACGATTGCGGCAGATTCCACCTAAAACAGGGCGACTTCTGGCCCTGATGGCGGCGTCTGCTCCCCAAGGAGAATTTGTGGAAATTGGAACCTCGGCTGGATACTCCGGTAAATCAATGCAAGCGTTGAAATGCAATCCCAATGCAAAACGTTAATCTGCGTGAAAGCTTGACTCTGACTAAGTTCCCCTCTACAATGAAAATGCGAAATTTACAAAGAATTACTCATCAATCATCTCAAGGAGGCTCCAATGTCTGGATGGCTAAAAGCAGGGCTTATTGGTTTAGGAATTTTGGTGGTTTTGGGTTTATTGGGGTTAGTTCCGTTTGTTGGTCTATGCACAATACCGCTTCGCTGGATAACTTATATTGCCGTAGGGGTTCTTGCTGCTTCTTATATGCTTCCACCACGCGAAACAGGTGAAGCCGCAAAACAAGGCGCGTTGGCCGCATTGATCGCTTCTGCAGGCGGTGGCTTGGTCAATTTGGTTATTACCTTGATCGGCGCGGCGACTGGCGGTGCAGCTCAATTCTCGCAAATCCTGCGTGAGATGCCCCCAGAAGTCATGCAGCAACTGCGAGACTCAGGTATCCCCCCCGAATTGCTCTTCGGACCAGCAGGCGACGCTGCTGGTGGCGTGGCAGCAATTGGCGGTGCGGCTATCTGTGGATCGATGTGCTGTTTCGGAGGCATTCTCTTAGCTGTAGCACTTGGAGCCCTCGGGGCTTGGATCTACGCCAACTCGAAATCCAACTAGAATCAGCAAAGAGCAGAGTCAATTCTCCAAGGTTTTTGCTCTGTAATTCCAGTTGCTTACTCCCCCCTGACGGTTTACACCCTCAGGGGGCATCTGTTTATCCCTGCATCACGGTATAATATCTTCTCAATTGAAGGAGATCCTAGATCATGTCTGAAACCCTAAAAATCGTCATCCCTATGGCTGGCTTTGGCACTCGGCTGCGCCCTCATACCTGGAGCCGGCCTAAGCAGTTGATCAGCTTGGCCGGAAAGTCCGTGATTGCCCACCTGTTGGATATGTTTTCCACACTGCCCGATCCTGAGAATGTAGAAGTCATTTTCATTGTCGGGTATTTGGGTGATAAAGTCGAGGCATACATGGATGAATACCATCCTGAGATCAATGTGCGCTACGTGGTTCAGGATGAGATGCGCGGTCAGTCGCATGCTATTTATTTGGCAAAGGAGTATCTAAGCGGCCCCATGCTGATGGTTTTTGCTGATACGCTCATCGAGACAAATTTGTCTTTTTTGGCGGATGAAAATGCAGATATGGTTGCCTGGGTGAAACCTGTCCCAGACCCGCGCCGTTTTGGGGTAACCGAAGTTGGGGAGGATGGCTGGGTGAAACGCTTGATCGAAAAACCCAAAGATGTTTCCAACAATTTGGCTGTGGTGGGATTCTATTTCTTCAAGGATTCTTCGGCTTTGCTCAAAGCCATAGAAGAGCAAATGCAACAAAGCCGTGCGCTTAAGGGTGAATTTTATCTGGCTGACGCGATCAACATTATGCTTGAAGATGGCGCCAAGATGCGCACGGAGCGTGTCCAAATCTGGCTCGACGCAGGAACGGCAGAAGCGGTTCTAGACACAAACCGCTATCTGTTGAAGCATGGGCATGACAACACGGATCAAGTTGGGCGAGAGGGTAACATCACGGTTATTCCACCCGTGTTCGTACACCCTACAGCGATGGTTGAAGCTTCAGTGATAGGGCCTTATGCGGCTATTGGAGCGAACTGCACTGTCAAAAACAGTGTTGTCCAAGATTCAATTATCGAGAAGGGCTCTCAAGTCAATGAAATCATTCTCGATGGATCCTTGATAGGCGAGAACGTCCAGGTGGATGGCGGAGCAGAAAGCCTGAATGTGGGTGATAATGCGGAGATAAAGATTTGATGACCGCCCACAGCAGACCGCGGACATCTGTTCACGACCTGTCATCAACGGCCGGCGGGCAAGTTCGCTGCCATTCAGGTTATGCGTACGCCCAACGCCCAACTGCTATTCTTTGGGAAGATGAATGGCTGAGTGTAGCGCAGATCGAGGACGAGTGGAAAACCCCAGACGGCAAGCTCTTTCGTGTACTCACCGAAGGAGATCAAGTTTTTGAGTTGCTCTATAACCCAGCAGATGATAAGTGGCACATAAAAAATCTATAGGAAGGGATTTCAGTGATCAGCAAAGAACACAACTGATTACTGAAAACTGAATACTATTCACTGATATGTACGAAGCCATCATCGGGCTCGAAATTCATGCTGAAATAGCCACTCGCTCAAAAATGTTCTGCGGCTGCTCAGTGGTCGATCTCACGGAAGCCGAACCCAACTGCGCTGTTTGCCCGGTTTGCTCCGGGATGCCGGGCACGCTGCCAGTAGTCAATCAAAGGGCTGTAGAATATGGTCTTCGAGTGGCGTTGGCCTTGGGGTGTGAGATCGCGCCGCTAAGCATTTTTGCTCGCAAGAATTATTTCTACCCCGATCTCCCCAAGGGGTATCAGATTTCTCAGTACAAAGAGCCCTTGGCGCGCAATGGTTTGTTTCGTATCCGCACCGAAGAAGGTGAGCGCGCAGTTCGCATTCGGCGTGTTCACCTGGAAGAGGATACGGGAAAATTGACCCACAGTGAAGAAGATGAAACTCCTTACAGTCTGGTAGATCTAAACAGAGCAGGAGTGCCCCTGCTAGAGATTGTCTCTGAGCCTGATCTGCGCTCTGCTGAAGAGACCCGCGTTTACGGCGAAACTCTGCGCAATTTACTGCGTTACCTGAAAGTAAACTCCGGTGATATGCAAAAGGGAGTGCTGCGCTTCGAAGCCAATGTTTCAGTACGGCCAATTGGAGAAGAAGATTTCAGAACGCGAACTGAGATTAAAAACTTAAACAGCTTTCGTGCTTTAGAGCGAGGGCTGCTCTATGAGATCAAACGACAGCAGAAACTACACGAACAGGGGGAACCAGTTATTCAACAGACCATGGGCTGGGATGAAAACCGTCAGGTGACTGTCCCTCAGCGAGGCAAAGAGGAAGAAGACGATTACCGCTACTTCCCCGAGCCTGACCTGCCACCCCTGGTTGTGGAGAAAGAATGGGTTGAAGAAATCCGTGGCAGTCTACCTGAATTGCCTCAGGCAAAATTCCAGCGCTTCCAAGAAGACTATGAATTGAGTGCATATGATGCAAACGTCTTGGTCGCTGAGCAGGAAATCGCAGACTTTTACGAAGCAGTTGTTGAAGTGTCAGATGAAGTCAACCCCAAGCTGGTAGCCAATTGGGTCACTGGCGAACTCTTCGGGCTGATGAACCAGGCAGGGGTAAATCTCGATCAACTCAGAGTGAGTCCGCAGCACCTGTCTGAGTTGTTGAAAATGCTTGAGACTGGGAACATCAACACACCCACTACAAAAACAGTCTTGGCTGAGATGTTCGAGAGTGGCAAACCCGCAGAAGCGATTGTAGAATCTAAAGGATTAAGTCAAATCTCCGATGCCGATCAGCTGGCAAAGATGGTTGCTCAAATATTAGATGAAAATCCTGAACAAGTTACCAAATATCTCGGCGGAAAAGAAAGCCTAGCCAACTGGTTCTTCGGTCAGGTTATGAGAGTCACCCAGGGCAAAGCTAACCCTCAAGTCGTCAAAGATGAGTTAGTGAAACAATTATCCACCAAAAAATGAGAACGACGGAATTCATATGGGGGATGTCTGAATGTCACTTGACGCTGTCTGGGGCATCTGCTACGCTTGTTGCGGATGCTGGGAAACCCGGCAGAGACGAAAACATGAGCGTTTTAGTCAAAACTACTATCTTAATAGCACTACCTGTTAAGCGGGCACCACGCGGTGCCCGTGTATGATTTAATAATTGATGTTACGCAAGCTAAAGAGAATCTCCCTGGGAATAGGGGGTCGGGGCTTCGCCCCCGACCCCCTATTCCCAGGGAAACCTCGCTACGTGTGCGTAACATGAGTTAATAAATCAAATCAATCTCGTAGGAGACAATCAAGAATGACAGAACAAATCAATGCCTTCAAGATGGCGCAAGCTCAGTTTGACAACGTTGCCGCGCTTTTGAACCTGGACCCCCAGGCGGCAGCGATGTTACGTTGGCCGACACGCGAATACCGATTCCAGATTCCCGTGAAAATGGATGACGGGTCAATTAGAGTTTTCTTTGGATATCGGGTACAGCACAGCGATGTTCGAGGCCCATCCAAAGGGGGCATCCGCTTCCACCCATCTGAAACTTTGGATACTGTTCGAGCACTTGCCATGTGGATGACATGGAAATGCGCCGTGGCTGATATTCCATTAGGTGGCGGCAAAGGCGGTGTGGCTGTTGATTCTGCATCCCTGTCTATCAATGAGCAAGAACGGCTTTGCCGTGGATGGATCCAACAGATCCACCGCAATATTGGACCCCGCCAGGATGTGCCTGCCCCCGATGTTGGCACCAACCCGCGCATGATGGGCTGGATGATGGACGAATACTCCAAATTAGTTGGGCAGTACACCCCTGGCGTGATCACTGGTAAACCCGTTGGTGGGGGCGGCTCATTGGGCCGCACTGAGGCGACCGGATTTGGAGCCGTCTATACTATTCGAGAGGCAATGAAACATCTCGATATCGCGCCTGATAATGCTGTTGCGGCCATTCAAGGCTTTGGCAATGTGGCCCAATATGCAGCCATAGAGTTCGTGGATATGGGCGGTAAAGTTGTGTGTGTCTCCTATTGGGATCGCGATGACCAAAAGCCTTACACTGTCAGCCGGGATGACGGCATCGACCCACAATTCTTACAATCCATCACGGATGTCTATGGCACCATCGATAAGGAGAAAGCTCAAGATTCGGGGTACGCGATTGAGCCCGATGAGGCTTGGATCAGCAAAGAGGTCGATATACTCATCCCATCCGCACTAGAGGGGCAAATCAATGCCGAAACTGTACAAGACATCAGTGACCGTGTAAAAATCGTTGCCGAAGGTGCCAACGGTCCCACAACGCCAGAGGCCGATGCAGTCTTCGCAGAACGCGGCGTTTTCAACATCCCCGACTTCCTGTGCAATGCTGGCGGCGTGACAGTTTCCTACTTCGAAGGTGTTCAGAACGATATGAATTTCTACTGGAGCCGCGAGGAAGTACTAAGCAGATTAGATGACAAGATGACCAAAGCTTTCCACGATGTTTTGGACATGTCTCAACGTGAAGATGTATATATGCGGGATGCGGCTTATATGGTCGCCATCGAGAAAGTCGTCAAGGCGATGGAATTAAGGGGCTGGTTGTAGTTCCTTTCTCGATAACAGATTAAAGCAATCCTGCGGCGCATCTACGCATACCGCAGGATTTGTTTTTTAAGCGTATTTCAGTTTGGGGGTAATTCTTGTTTGCCCCCCCTACCCCCCCACATTGGGGAGGACTCACTCCCCCAGACTTGTCCTGAACTCGCCGAAGGGAATGGGGACTTGGGGCGTTGGCAAAGTAACATCAATTGATGAACATGGCGATTTTCAGTATGTTCACTCCAAAACTAAAATTCACCCTTTGCTTAAAATCAGTTGCCTTCAGAACAAAAATACTATACAATCTGAAATGTATCTTTCTGCTTCTCGTCGAGAGGAGTTAATTCGAATGCCGCTCTCTCCAGACACAATGCGAATAATGATCATCGGATGCATGCTAAGCATGGTAATACTAGCGGCATTTTATCTACGGCGGCGGGAGCTTTCACCATTGGCTTATGCCGCCTGGGGGTTATTGGCTTTAGTTCTACCGTTAATTGGACCTTTTATTGTGATCTGGTTGCAGCCTGGGGGCAACCGCGTAAACTAACATCCCACAACCATCACAATTCCAGAATTTTGACGTTTATTGACCACTCCGTCCGAAAGGATTTCTTCGATGAAACAAGATCGTGTTCTGATAGCTATACTGATTGTAATTATCATATTGATCGCTTTATCCCTGACTTTATTCTTCATCCGCAGTGAAGATGTAGAATATGGAGCGGAGGATTCGCCAGAAGGTGTGGTTCGAAACTTTGTGCTGGCACTACACAAAGAGGAATACCAACGCGCCTACGGTTACCTGCAAGATGCGGAGAATAAACCCGGCTTGACCGAATTCCGCAGCGAATTCATGGGATTAGGGTGGAACCTTGAAGATACCGGGCTGCAGCTTGGAGAGACCGAAGTTTCAGGTGATGAGGCCGTAGTGAGATTGACCATCATCCACGGTGGGTCTGACCCATTTGACAGTTCTTGGAGCGAATCCAACGACGCCTGGTTGACCCTGCAAGAGGGGGCTTGGAAACTCACGTACATGCCTTTCCCCTATTGGGGGTGGGAATGGTATACAGAATCAGAGCCTTGATCCCATTCCAAACCACGAATTGCAGCTTGAGCACTCTTCTTTATCACGAATGGACACGAGTTTTCTGAATAACAAAAATGTAGTGTTTGATAATCAAAGAGAATTCGTGCAATTCGTGTCATTCGAATTTATTCGTGAATTATGTTTCTAGCATTAAATCTTCTAAGTAAGTGAGCGTATGAACAACAATTTCCCCAAAAAATAAAGTAATTGTCACTCTGAGCCGCCAGAGGCGCGTCTTCGACGAGCGAAGAATCTCCTGCCATGCGGGCAGGGATTCTTCACCCCTGACGGGGTTCAGAATGACAAAACGAAAAAATATATTAAATTAGACTTCACACAGCAATCTGTTTATACTCGATTTATCAATTGGAGTACTCCATATGAAAACCATACGCCGTTTGTACCGCTATTTAGTTGCTTTTATCAGTTTGGAAGTTGTGTTGTGGGGATTGATCGAGCTCGCCCGATCGACTTTCTCTGATGAGATTATCGGTGGAGGGGCCAGCCAATTGGCTGGCGGTTTGTCCTTGCTATTAGTTGGCATTCCAGTCTTTTTGCTGCATTGGATCCCCGCACAGCGCAGCGCGGCAAAAGACGATGCCGAACGTTCCAGCCGCATTCGAGCTATCTTCCTTTATGGGGCTTTACTGGCAACTTTGATCCCTGTCGCTCAGAACATCCTGGCGCTGGTCAACCGTTTGTGGCTGCAGCTCTTTCAAACAGCTTTGCGTCACGCAATCCTGGGTGGTTCGCAGAACTGGGTTGATAATTTCATTGCCATCGTGATGAATGGATTAATTGCAGGCTATATCATTTATGTCACGCGTCAACATTGGGAAGAGCCCCAAACAAATAATGATTTCTCAGAAACCCGTCGACTGTATCGCTATATTTGGGTGATCTACGGCCTGGCAATGATCGTAGGTGGTATCTCTCAAGTCGTCGAATATATCCTAACAATTCAGGAGACCTTAGGCGTCGCTCCGCAAGCCCGGTTGGCAAATGGACTTGCCTTGTTGATCATTGGCGTCCCGATTTGGGTATATTGGTGGCGCAAAGTTCATATTTCTCTTACACAGCCCGAAGAACAAGGCTCTATCTTGCGTCTGGTCGTCCTTTACTTGCTCAGCTTGATTGGCGTCGGAGGGGTGCTCATCCCGGCAGGTGTAGTGTTGGATGCAATTTTCCGCTTGGTGTTAGATGTTGGTTTCAGCTTCCCCAATTTTCTCAACGAAATCAGCATTCCGATTTCAATTTTGATCCCGTTGGGTGGCATATGGTTTTATTATGGGCGCACATTAGCATCTGATATCGCATTGCTACCAGAATCGCCTCGGAGATCAGCGCTGCGAAGGACTTATTCCTATATTTTGTCCTTCTTTGGGCTGATAGCTTTTGTGATCGGTTTGCATATGCTCTTGAGCTTCCTGATCGACATACTGATTGGCACAGAGACTATCGGGAATGAGCTATTGCTGAATCGTTTATCCGCTGCCTTAGCCACGCTAATTGTGGGATTACCTCTCTGGATGCAAGCCTGGCGACCCATGGTCAAGGCAGCAGCTTCTGAAAATGAAGCCGGAGATCACGCTCGGCGCTCCCTGGTTCGAAAAATCTACCTCTATTTGGTGCTTTTTGCCTGTGTGATTGGTGTGATGACGTCAGCGGGGAGCCTGATTTTCGAACTCCTTAAAGCCATCCTCGGTGATCCATCATCAAACCTATTGCGCAAAGCCCTGGTTTTGCTGGAATTATTGATCCTGTTCTCGCTTGTTATGGCCTATCATTGGAACTCCCTGCGGGGGGATAACCAATTAGCAGAACGCTCGTTAGAGAAAATGCATGCCGCCTTCCCTGTGCTGGTGATGGCATCTGAGATAGGCGAATTTACCGAAAGCGTCATCAATGCCTTGCAGCGAGAAGCTGAAAAATTACCCGTCGCCGTTCACCTTATAGAGGATGGCGCCCCGGATGCTGCCTTATCCGAAGCCAAGGCGGTCATCTTGCCCAGCGATCTGAGTGTTAGACCCCCCGAAGCTCTGCGTCTATGGTTAAAAGATTATGCAGGAGAAAGTGTGGTTATTCCCACAGTAATGGAAAATTGGCATTGGGTTTATGGCAGCGGGCGCGAACTCTCCAAAACAGTCCGCCAAACCGCCAAAATCATCCGACATATGGCTGAAGGAGAAGATGTGCCTGCGCCAAGTGATACTTCTACCTGGCGCATCGTTCTTTACGTGCTGGCAGGGCTGTTGGGACTTCCTATCCTATTCAGCATATTTGGAATGGTAATGTCGTTCGTATTTGACTAAAGGTTAGTAAAAGGCATTCTATGGTTTCGCTAACTGCTCTTATTTGCACCTATGGATTTCGATAATACAGGTTTATCGAAAGAAGCTCCCACCTAAAAGGGAGCTTCTTCATTTAGGATAAAATCAGATATAATAATTCCTTTGTCCCTCCAACACGTCCCCCAACATATTAGAGATTCATACGAGATTTACGACTATCGTCACGCAGCTGCAGCATTATCCACCGAATTCTCGACATTATTCTAGGAGATATGCGCTGTTTTAGAACGATTTAGATTTACTCCTGAAATGATCCATGAACCAGGCGGAAGCGAAAGTCAGATCCCAAAACTATTTTCTCAGTATTTGAGACCAGAAGGGTGGGTTGAAGGAGAACTAACGGCTAAAGTTCTTATAGATGACACCGAAGTAGTAAAAACGGAAACTCATAAAATTGATTACGTAAAGGGGAAAGTAGCTTTTGATCTAGAGTGGAATAGCAAAGACCAAACTTTTGATCGTGATCTTTATGCCTTTCGTGCCTTCTTTGAATATTACAAAATTAGTGTTGGAGTGCTTGTTACTCGTTCTACTTCCTTACACGATTATTTTGCAACTCTAGGTACTTATATTGATCGCTACGGAACAGAACGGGAAATTAGAGCTAAATACAAATAAGCACCTACGCCAAATTGCGGAGGAAAAGAATTGGCGGATATTGGATTAATTTCAGTAGATCACAGATTCGCATTATGGATGTCATTGCGAACGGAGTGAAGCAATCTCCACCCTTTAGAGGGGGATTGCTTCGGCACGAAACGCCTCGCAATGACACAAAATCGTGATCTACTGAATTTAGTTAATACGCAACATAATGCGCAACAGTGGTTGCAAAGCAACTGATTATGTCGTGCTTCAGTCGTGGGTTAAAGCACCTAGTCGGGAAAAAACTATTATCTTCACTTTCAAATCAACCACCGTGGGAAGCTGATATTTGGCAAAAAAACAATAATATTGCATATTCGGGCAAAAAACATAGCAGAAAACCGATTTATGATATACTGAACCCATGGACAGAATAATCACTGTGGCCAATCAAAAAGGTGGCGTTGGGAAAACTACCACCGTAGTAAATTTGGCTGCAGGACTAGCGAGCATGGGGAATCGTGTCGCCGTCATCGACTTGGACTCTCAAGGGGCCCTCACAATCAGCCTGGGGTTTGATCCATATACTGTTCGCCCATCAACATACAATATACTCCTTGACCTAAATATTGCATTAAAAGATATATTACATAAGTCACGACCAGATATTTTCATTGCACCCGCAAACGCAGAACTGATCGCCGCAGAGTACAAACTCTACAATGAAACAGACCGCACATCGCGGCTGCGAAATGCGATAAAAAACTCGGGGGAAAAATTTGATTTCATCCTGATCGACACTCCTCCCAATCTTGGTCTCATCACAGTAAATGGACTGGTAGCAGCCAGCGAACTGTTAATTCCCGTTGCTGCCAATTACCTTTCTATGCGAGGTGTTCGTTCATTATTAGATTCAGTGTGGTTAATCAGGGAACATCTCAACCCTCAACTCAAACTCTTGGGGGTGCTGCCCACGATGGTTCAACCAAAAGCATCTCACGCAAAATCGGCTATATACGAAATGCAAACGGTATTTAAGCAAAAAGTATTCCATTCGATAATTCCATATGACAATGCTGCTGCAACTGCGCCAGCCCTCCGCAAAACCATAATTGAATATGCTCCAGCCAGTGCGGTCGCTACAGCTTATCTATTTCTCGCCAAGGAGGTGAGCAATGTCAAATGACATATCTCAAGATCCTCTAAAAGGTAAAGGGGAAGAAATGATCCCTGACAAGGGGCTCCCGTTTGATGATATCGACGAAACTCCCCTCGAGGATATTCCGCCCGAAGAGCGAATCCCAGATTTTGAAGAAGAGGAAATTAATTTTGACGATGAACAACCACTTTTGATGGATGTCGACGAAAAAACTGTAACTGAGGAAACAACGACTGAAGACACATCTGGATTCGAACTTTCAGACGAAGAAGCAGAAGCACTAGTCGGTGATATTGGAGATGCGTTTGGTACAGAGGCATCTCCATGGAGTTTGTCGGAAGAAGAAGCAGAAGCACTTGTCAGTGATGTTGATGAAGTGTTTACACCAAGTGAAACTTTTCTAGATGACACATCAAAAAGTGAAGAAATTCCATCTTCTGTTGATGATCAACAACCCATTGAAGAGTTCGATCAACCCCCGGATGACTTTTCAGATGAGGGAATGGGAACTTATCGCGCAGATGTTGTCACGGATGTTGAAGAGAAACATGTTCACCAAATCCAGACTCCTGTGGCAAATCAACAGCATATTGGATCGAAAATGCCTGTAAAAGAACACCCCCACAAACATGCTGACATAAAACACGAAACGCAAGTAGCAGATGACAAAACCATCGATATTCTCATTTCCGATAAAGCAATGAAAGCACTTTGGGATCGAGCTGATCAAGCCCAAAAGGATGTCAATAAATACATTACCACCCTATATATTGCTCGCCCTCTGTTAGACCAAATTCAAGCTGCTCGCAATGAACTGATGGCTGGAAAATTGTATTATGAAGATGCTGAGCGGCATATAAATGAAGTTGATTACCGGGTGCAACTAAGCAGAAACCTTGATACCTGGGGAAAACAATATATTAGATGGCTATTTATTTACCTGGCAGCTTGCTTCGCTGTATTGATATTTGTTCTATTCGCATTTCTGGGAAATGAAGCGTTTGCAAAAACAACTGATATATCAACATCGGTATTGGTATACCTTGGTGGAAGTATGGTTTGGGGTGGAATTGGCGGTATCATCGGTGCACTTCTTCCGCTCATAAAACACTTTTCAAAGGAGCAGGATTTCGCAAAACGCCATGTATGGTGGTACCTGACAAGCCCACCAACAGGAATTGCGATGGGTGCAATTGTGTTTCTTTTCATGAGCGCTGGCTTGCTTTCGGTTTCTGGTGGAGATTTAAATTCACCAATTGTGATATATATTCTGGCTGGTTTAGCAGATATCAGCACAATGTTTTCACTGATCTAGTTAAACGAATGCTTAAAGTGCTGCAAATTGATGAGAAGAACGATTCTGATGCCCCCAACACGGATGAGAAACTAGAAGAACATAGATAATGTTCTCTAAAAAATATAATAAAAAAGCGGGACGCAAAATTGTGTCCCGCTTTTTGTTTCACCATCACGAAGCATCAGCCTCGTTTACCCCAAATTATCCCTTCCACAAAACGTACAAAACGTAAAATCAATGAACGCACTCGCACATAGGCCTGGTATAGATTGTAAAAACGGTACGGCCAAACCCTGGGTTTTTCGTCGGGTAATGGTCCCGACCATCTGGCGGCCAACGCGCCCCAAGTAAGACCTGCACCAAAACCCACAAAAACAATTTGATCACCAGGTTTGATACGCCCATCACGAATAGCTTCTACAGTTGCTAATGGAATTGAAGCAGTTGATGTATTCCCGTAGCGGTCCAGGTTTACAACCACTTTCTCCATCGGCATTTTCAATCGCCGGGCAGCTGTTTCAATAATCCGTTGGTTTGCTTGGTGTGGGATCACCCAATTTACTTCATCTAAAACCATCCCAGCTTGCTCAACAGCTTCCTCTGTTGCTTGTTTCATAACACGAGTGGCAAATCGAAATACTTCTCGACCATTCATTTGAATGAAGTGCAATCCATCCTGAACCGTTTGGGCACTGGCAGGAAGTTTACTCCCACCTGCTGGCACAGAAAGCAAATCGCCACCCGATCCATCTGACCGCATCACGGATGAAAGAACTCCACCCGGTTCATCGCTAGTTTGTAATACAAACGCGCCTGCACCATCACCAAATAATATGCAAGTTCCTCTGTCTTCCCAATTCACCAATCGAGAGAGAGTTTCAGCGCCAAGCACTAAAGCAGTATCGATTGAGCCAGAAGTAATGGCTTGAGCCGCCATATTCATAGCAAATATGAAACCAGAACACGCAGC
Source organism: uncultured Anaerolineales bacterium (assembly GCA_964419495.1). Classification (GTDB taxonomy): domain Bacteria; phylum Chloroflexota; class Anaerolineae; order Anaerolineales; family UBA11858; genus NIOZ-UU35. The sequence goes on along the minus strand of CAYQQX010000014.1, from coordinate 21,640 downwards.
TGAAAGATCAAAAGCACCGGCTTTTGTTGCGCCAATACGATCCTGGACTAATGAAGCCGTAGATGGGAATACATGTTCAGGCGATGAAGTAGAAACTATGATCAAATCAACTTCGTTGGGGTTAACTCTTGCCACTTCCATTGCCTGCAATGCGGCTTCAGTCCCAAGACTGGCTGTAGTTTCACCATCCTTAACAATGTGACGCTGGTGAATCCCCGTCCGGCTGACGATCCACTCATCGCTGGTATCAACCATTTCCGCAATATCATCATTAGTCAGGATTTTTTCAGGTACGCCGATTCCCCACCCAGTAATGTGGGCATAGCGATTCATGATCTATCTCCATCGTATCGACTTACAATTATTGTGGCATTGTGGCCACCAAAACCAAATGAATTTGACATGGCATGATCTACTTGTGCATTTCGAGATTCATTGGGGACATAATCTAGATCGCATTCTGGATCAGGTGTCTGATAATTAATTGTAGGAGGAATAACACCCTCTGAGAGCACCTTAACACAGAACATTGCTTCCAACGCACCCGCGGCACCAAGTAAATGGCCAGTCATAGATTTTGTCGAAGATACAGCTAGCTTATGCGCATGCTCACCAAATACAGTCTTGATTGCCGCTGTTTCGCTCTTATCATTCAATTTTGTACTTGTTCCATGGGCATTAATATAGTCAATCTTGTCACCTGGTATATTGGCATTATCTAGAGCCGCTTGCATGCATTTCACCGCACCAGCCCCATTCTCAGCGGGGGCAGAAATATGGAAAGCATCATTAGTTGACCCGTACCCAGTAATTTCAGCAAGAATTTTTGCCCCTCGTGCTTGCGCGTGCTCTAAAGATTCCAATACCAACACCGCTGCACCTTCCCCCATCACAAATCCATTTCGATTTGCATCAAACGGTCGTGATGCCTTTTCGGGTTCCTCATTGCTATCAGACAGAGCACCCATAACATTCATGCCTGCGATGGCAATAGGGACAATCGGAAATTCAGTACCCCCAGCTAACATAACATCTGCTTGGCCGCGGCGAATAATTTCTGCAGTCTCACCAATAGCATTGGTCCCAGTGGCACAAGCGGTCACGACAGCAAAATTCGTTGCCCGAATGCCTAAATGAATGGCGACCATGCCGCCAGGAGAATCAGGCAGAATCCGAGGGATAAGAAAGGGACTCACTCGGGCTGGGCCCTGATCTATGAGGGTTTTCACGTTATCAGAGAGGGTACTGATTCCCCCGATCCCAGTGCCGATCACCGCCCCAATTTGATCTCGATTTTCATTCGTAATCTCTAACACTGCATCTTCTACTGCTTGTTGAGCAGCTGCCAAAGCATACAAAGATACTAAATCCATTCGGCGCACTTCCCGGCGGCCGAATAATGCATTTGCATCAAAATCTTTGACCTCAGCAGCTATTGTTGTTTTAAATCCGGTGGTATCGAATTTGGTGATCTGTCCAACCCCAGATTTTCCAGCAATAGCATTTTGCCAAGCTGAATTTACATCATTTCCCAATGGGCTGATACAACCCATTCCTGTTACTACTACACGTCTACTCATTTATTTTTCTCCTTTTCCAAGGTTATTTCAGCATTTTTTTCCTAAAAAACTGTGATTACTCGCATCTAGTCTCATTTGAAAACACCAAATAGCTACAATAGATGCGCAAAAGAAACATGAGGCAACCAAGATTTAAGAATTATATAGATTTTTGGTAGAACATCACCCCCGGCACTCATGTGCCGGGGCAGCGAGAGAGTGCAAGGAAACAATTCTCTCGCTGTAGTCGCAAAAATAGGGTTCCAGCAGCGTTTTGCGCTGCTGGAACCCTATTTTTGCGCAAATATCCCCCCTTCCCAGTTCCACAGAAATGGGGAAGGGGAGAAAAACATAACACACCTTGAATATTAAATTCGGGGTGTGTCATGCATAAATTTTCCTTACGTTGTCATCTACGGAATAGTATATTCAACCTTCAAATCAGGAAAGAGATTTATATAATCATCCACCGAGTCTTTATCAGTATCTGTGTTGAATTGGAAACGAAATTGAATTTTACCGCCTAGTGAGTTTTGAACAGCACTAATTGCCTCGGGTCCACCACTTCGTGCTACACCTGCAAATACTTCTTGTGAACTGCAAAAACTCCATAGTGCACCGCCCGGAGTCCCTGAAAAATAATCAGAGAAATCTAAAGTTCCATAGTTATATCGATAGACACCCATGCAACCTAAATCGACAAATGGTGTACCAAATAAATCTCGTCCTTCAAAAACTAAGGATACAGCCTCCACAGTTGCGTCTAATGGCATATTCACTAAGTCATAAGTTGCAAAACCTTGACGGGCATAATCGTGTTGTGTGTCCCCAACATAAATAAATTTGCTTTGTTCTCCAGTGGTTATTAATGAACCTTCGAATATTGGCCTCCAAAGATCGTATTGATAGCCTGCATCGGTCGTGCCTTCAGACCCTGCAATAACAAGTTCATCAACATCAATCCTAACCCAAAATACTCCACTCGAGCTAGTTCCAAATCGCCGGCCATCTGCACTTTGGAGATACCAAAATCCAGTTTTTACCCCTTCTACTGCAGGTGCAACCATGGATACTTTTAACGTGAATGTTTCTCCAGCTTCAACAGTCCCAGGCAAGTTAACCTGATCTGGCGCTCCCATATTATCACCGTGACTAAAGACAAAACTAAATTGGTCGGTCCATGCACAGGTTCCAGCATTATTTAATACCCATGTTTTTTCAAATAATTCGCCTTGTTCCATCGAGGTATTATCCGGGATCGTTTCATTAACCAGACTCGCTAATAGACACACGCCTGAATCATCGGTTTCACCAGACTCTTGAGTTGGATATGGTGTGGGAAGAGCAAATGTCATTGTAGGCGTGGGCGTTTGCGTTGGTTCAGGAGTTGGGGTTGACGTTTCGGTTGCAGCTTCCGCAATCTTAGTTAGTTGAACAGCAACAATAGTTTCAGCCATTGCTGCAGCAGTTCCTGCAATATTGGGGGTTGGCTCAACTGAATCTGCTTTACAACTTGTGATAAGCAGTGCAATGAGCATAAATAGACTTACAAAAGTTAATTTGGATTTCATAAAACTCTCTCTTTGTAGTTTAAATTATCAAGCACTCAAAGATGATCTCAGCCATTTTACACCAGATTCAAGTAGAGCAACAGGAGCATAAGTAGGAACTAAGACTTGATTAATATTAAAGACAGTGTATAATAATTTATAATTAATTTATTATTATTATATAACTAATCTATTAGATTCATGGATGATTTATCACACAACTCAAAAATCATCGCCGGAATTTTTACCCTTACTTGTATTTGTGCAACGATATTTTTTGTCACTACAATTCTAAAGTCCCCCCCAACCGTTGCTGCAGGCGGACAAGTTGAAACTCACGCCACAGCCACACCATCGTCAACTCCATCAGTTACAGCTAATCCGACTATTACAGTTACCATTTATCCAACCAATACATCAACAAATACGCCTTCAAATACTCCACCCACTTTGGCAACACCCTCCCAAACTCATTCAGCTATCCCATCAGTTACAACAACGCCAACTGCAACTCCAACCCCATCTAAGACAAATTCGGCAACGTCGACTCTTTTCAACACATTGACGCAATCTCCAACAATCACACCCGCCCCCCAAGTTGCCATCCAGCCCCAAATTTCATCACTCAGCAATTCAAACTTCGCGGAACTAACTATCATTATTAGTGAAGTTTCTTGGGCTGGTACCTCAGCCAGTTCATCCGATGAATGGATTGAGCTCTTCAATCCCGGTAATGCTCCCATCGACCTTACTGGCTGGCTTCTGGTATCTAATGATGGCTCACCAAATATCAGCCTGGAGGGCAACATAAACCCAGGCGGATTCTACCTATTGGAACGCAGCGATGACAACACCGTATCGAACATATCCGCAGATTCTGTTTACTCAGGCGCGCTTGGAAATAGTGGTGAGACTCTTTATTTATATGGACCTTTTGGTGAAACTGTGGACACAGCCAATCTTTCAGGTGGAAATTGGCCAGCCGGCGATTCATCTACTAAAGCATCTATGGAAAGGGCAGGCATTATTGCAGATACATCTTCTGCCTGGGATACTCATAATGGCTCTGTAATCAATGGGCAAGATGCCAAGGGAGAAATCATCAATGGAAGTCCAAAAATATCCAATTCTGTTTGGGCAACATATCCAACCTCTACACCCAGTGCGACATCATCTGCAACCCATGCTCCCACTCCGTCACAAACTAATTCGCCAACAAGCACATTGAACCCATCACCTACGCCAACCCAAACAGAAATTTCAACGTTAAATCAATATGTGGTCATTAATGAGATTGCATGGTCTGGCACAGAAGCATCATCAGGAGATGAATGGATTGAATTATATAACTTTGGCAGTCAATCCGTTGATCTCAGTAATTGGAGCATCAATGCCGTGGATGGCACACCTTTGATCACTCTCAGTGGGGCTATTTCTCCGGGTAAATTTTTCTTGTTGGAAAGAACCGATGACAACACAATCAGCAATATTGCTGCCGACCAAGTCTACACTGGCCCCTTAGGAAACAGTGGTGAGAGCCTTTTATTGAGAGATTCCGAAGGGAAACTCATTGATTCGGTCAACCTGGATGGAGGGGATTGGCCAGGAGGCACTTCAAGCAGTGGAACCCCCCGATATGCAACCCTGGAACGCGTATCGATTGGTGAAAATGACTCCAATTGGGACACAAACAATGGGATTACGCGTAATGGCCAGGATGCAGATGGCAACCCGATTAACGGCACGCCAAAATCCGCCAACTCGACAACGATTGTTGTATCATCTACACACACAACTACCGCATCACCATCACCCAGTGCAACTCCCTCCCCTACACCAACAGCCTCCCCATCAAACACCGCTACATCGACAAGTTCTCCATCACCGACAGCTTCGCCATCCTTTACGAATACGGTGACTCCCACAACAACGAGCACAGTATTCATCTTCTCACCAGGGACAATAATCATCAACGAAATTGCCTGGATGGGTACCGAAGCCAGCTCCTTTGACGAATGGATCGAACTGTACAATCCCTCATCACAAAACCTTGATCTGACGGGCTGCACCTTGGTCGCTGTCGACGGTGCACCAACCATTGCGTTGAAGGGAGTAATACCAGCCAATGGGTTTTTCATCCTAGAACGGACCGATGAAAACACCATCAGCGATATCCCCGCCAACCAAATCTACTCTGGCACACTGAGCAATACAGGAGAGATTTTACGGCTCTATGGACCTTTTGGCGAACTGATCGATACGGCCAATATCACCGGCGGTGCCTGGCCGGCAGGGGATAACGATCTACGCACTTCTATGGAACGAAAAGTCAATTCGAGTGATTCAGCTTCAGCATGGGGTACGAACAATGGCGTGAACATTTCTGGCCGCGACTCTCAGGGTAATGCAATCCTTGGTTCACCCGGGCAGGTAAACTCCCTGGAGTTCTCGACAGCTACTCCCACTTCAACTACCTCGCCCAGTCCAACGATTACGCCAACGTCCACTGGCACTATCCACCTCGTTTCACCGCAAACCATCTGGATCAACGAAATTGCATGGTCTGGAACGATCGGACATTTTAACGATGAGTGGATCGAACTGTTCAATCCAGGGTACGATACGATTGATCTATCAGGATGGCTGCTCACCGCGGCAGACGGAAGCCCCGAGATTCATCTCGAAGGCGAAATCCTATCCTGGGGATATTTCCTACTCGAACGAACGGATAATTCCACCGTGGCAAATATCCCCGCAGATCAAATTTATACGGGGTCCCTCAGCAATAGCGGAGAAACCCTTTATTTGTATGGGCCGCATGGAGAATTGGTGGATACAGCCAGCCAATCAGACGGAAGTTGGCCTTCAGGAGATGCCAAACTGCACAAAACAATGGAACGGCGGGGAACTTCATCCAATGGCCGCGCAATTTGGAATACAAACAATGGTTATATTACCTTCGGCATCGATGTTGACGGCTACCCTATCCAAGGCACACCCAAGCAAGCCAATTCCAATTGGTTCCCCACACCGACCCCAACACTAATCCCTGAAGGAACACGTATCCTCATCAATGAATTTCTACCCCACCCAAAGTATGATTGGAACAGGGATGGCAAATTTAATTCAGATGATGAATTCATCGAACTGATCAACGTTGGAACAGTGACAACTAATCTTGAGGGTTGGTTGCTAGATGATGTCGAAGATGGTTCTGCCCCTTACGAAATTCCAAACATAGAACTTACTCCCGGCGAGACGATCAACTTCTTCCGATCTCAAACCAGGATATCTCTTTCAGATAGCGGTGACAAAGTTCGCTTACTTTCCCCAGCAAATGAGATTGTAGATGAACGCATTTACAACTTTGCCAAGGATGTCAATTTGTCCTGGTGTCGTCTTCCTGACAAAATCGAAGAATTAAAGTACCCATGCTGGCCAACCCCAAACGGTCAAAATGCAGCTTACCAGAAAATGTCTTCGATTCAAGCTACTGAGCAGATACCAATAACCGGCGATGAATCAGAAGGAAACATCTACGGAATCCAACCTGGATGGTTGATCCCCAAAGGCTCAAGGCGTTATGGATATCGATAACCCATAATGTAACCGTATCAGTTTCCTCTAATGGTTTCGATGTTTAGGGTCCCTTGATGCGAATATACTCCTCTACATCAACGTTATAAACAATCTCTTCCACTGAAAAAAGCGCCCAAGGCCTCCCTTGATCGAACCAAGACACAGCGCCTACTACCATAACAGGGGTTTCATCGATCACTTCCCATTCTAAAGCTTCATTTATCCAAAGGGTCTTCTTCTCGTCGTTGGCATCCCGATAGCGCATAGCTTCAATAAAGCGCAGCATTCCAGAATTTGGGTCAAAGCGAAAGACAAAGCTTTCCTCGACCTCGTCAAATGGAACTTTGAGAATCGCTGTCTGGTCATCTAAGGCTTCCCAGCGAACTCTGTCATCGGTCAAAAAGACTGCTGGCAGCCAAGCCGTCTCAGCCCACAACCCCAAATTGGCAGCCTGATCGATTTTAGGTTCCCCTTCGATCACACCAAACGGAAGTTCCATGCGACCTTCTCCATCTAAGTATTACTCATTGACCTTCATTATGGGGAACCCAAAAAATGTCGCTTCGATATAGTGATGATAGTTTTGCCCAGCTTGATGTGTAAATCTAAATCTCGCTGGAAAGGTAATTGGGCTAATGCGCATTGTCGCCCTACCACTAATCACCGCAGATGAAATAACCGGTATTTGACCACCATAAACCTGCTGATAGAAGCGCTCAACTGGTGTCGGCAAATTTCCGGGAAGTGGTACCCATTCTTGTATTTGATTACCCTGAGGGTATGCATCAAATGGCTTGGGTTTGATTTGTAAACCTATGATCACCAGTAAAACAACTACCAAAATTATAGAAATAATAACCAGAGTTTTCATATTGCTCCTAAAAAAAAAACGATACTTTGCTCTACATTTTGAGCATCGAATTTATATTTGATCTCTAATTCTTCTAATGGCAACTCTCAAGCTAGACATTATAAAAAAAGGCACCCAAAGGAGTGCCTTATGTAAGGAAATTCGCTAATTAGGATGAGCTGATTAATCTTAGGTTTGGACAAAAGTCCCGTTGCGCAAATCGCTGAAAGCCTGCTGGATTTCCTCTTGTGTATTCATCACAAAAGGGCCATAAGGAACAATGGGTTCTCCAAAGGGAGCTCCAGCCATCAACATAAATCGAACTGCAGCATCAGATGTTGTTCGAACTACAAAAAGATCGCCATCGGAAAATTCGACCATTGCCAATGCTTTTATTAGATCGCCTTCACCGTCGTCATCGATCCCAAACAACCCTTCTCCTTCGAAGACATAAGCCACAGCGTTATGCCCTCTGGGCACAGTAAGCTGGATTTGCGATTCTGGCTCGAGGGTGACATCCATATAGAGTGGTTGTGCAGCTATCTCAGTCACAGGGCCCTGAACCCCTGCATATTCACCTGCAACGATGCGCACCTTAATACCACCATCCATTACCACAGGAATATTTTCGGCGATGATTTCTTGATAGCGCGGCTGACTCATCTTTTTAACCGCAGGCAGATTGACCCATAATTGGAACCCATCGATCACTCCATCGGGGCCACGCTTGGGCATCTCTTCGTGCATGATGCCGCGACCGCTGGTCATCCATTGCACATCTCCGGGGCCAATCGTGCCCATGTTGCCCAGACTATCTCGATGGCGCACGTTACCTTCCAGCATATACGTTACTGTCTCGATACCACGATGTGGATGCGTGGGAAATCCGACTGGGGGTCCTTCAAGAGGGTCATTAAAGGCAAAATGATCAAACAACAAAAATGGGTCAAATAAGTTGTCGCGACTGGGGCCAAATGATCTTAACAACCGCACGCCTGCACCTTCAATAACCATCTGAGGTTCGATAACCTGTCGTACTTTGCGATTGACTTCATTCATAATAGAACTACCTTTTCACCAAAAAACTTGTCTGAGTTATCAGTTAGTACAAGACGTATGATGAGACCAATATATTACCCCTAAGATTATTATCTAATGAAGTACTCTTACTGCTTTCCAGGGGGGATCTTCTTGATAATCGCAATACTTTACTTGGGTGATATGCAACAAATCAGGCTCAAAAATCCCGTTTTTTAGAACGCCGTTATTAATTCTGACAGATAAATAGTACCCAGGTGAACGGTCAACCGCCTGATTATGTGTGCCACCCTCCATCCATTTTAGCTTTATCTTCTCGTCTGCCAGTAATACTAGATTGCTGAAATCACCATTCTCTAAAGCCATGGTGCTATAACTCAAAATCTCAGGAAATGTTGGTATTTTCTCAAGTAGTTTATCGCTCAAATCCCTTAGGAAGTCAGGCGACATCTCTACTCTCTTTTGGCCGAAAAATCCAACCATGCATATTTTTTTGGCCTGCATCAACGCCTTTGGTCGGGGAATCAAATAACGATGCCAACGTCCATCAGGCTCGTCGACAATAATCGGACGCCCTTTTTCTAGGCTGGTTAGATCTGCTTCTAAAACTGTGCAAACTTGCGTGGCCATATAGACCAATACTTCCCGATCCTTCGGAATATGGCTTAAATTTGTAAATGAACGCTCAGGGATCGTTTCATCTACACCCAATACTTTAGCCATCTTATTTTCCATCACATGACCTCTCACGGATTGGTCACCATGTAGATCCCACACAGGAGCGTGATATTGGCGATGTCTACGTCTGTGAATGCTTTTCCTGTTTTATACGGTTTTAAGATATTGATGCACAAGACTTACGGCGATGGCACCTTCACCAACAGCTGAGGCCACTCGCCGCACTGCGCCTTCGCGCACATCCCCTGCGGCAAATATGCCAGGCACGCTGGTTTCCATTAGAAAGGGATCGCGACCTTCGTTCCATCCTTGGGGATATTTACCATCACGTATCAGGCTGCTTCCTGTATAGATGAAACCTGCATCATTGCATTCGACAATGTTCGCAACAATATCGGCGTGAGATCGCGCCCCAATGAAAATGAAGAGCGCCGCAGCAGGCACTTTCTTCTCTTCACCGGATTGAATGTTTTTTAGTGTTAGAGCATCAAGCTTGTCGTCGCCAAAAGCTTCGGTCACAACTGTATGGGTTACGACGTCGATATTCTCGGTGCCGTCGATTTGATCGATCAGGTATTGTGACATACTCTTGACTAACGATTCGCCTCGCACCAGCATAGTGACCTGGCTGGCATAGCGAGAGAAGAACATGGCTGCCTGGCCAGCAGAGTTAGCCCCACCCACTACAAAAACGTGCTGATCACGATAGAAAGCTGCTTCTGTAAGTGCGGCCCCATAATAGATACCTGCACCCGTGAGTTTCTCCACACCTGGGACGTCTAAGCGTCGCAGGGTCACACCCGTTGCAATGATCAGTGATTTACAGTTTAACTCGGTGCCATCGTTGAGCACCACAATACGATATGGTCCTTCAATTCGTACTTCAACTACCTCGACCGCAGTGAGGATTTCCGCACCTAATCGTTTAGCCTGATCGGTGGCGCGGCGCGCAAGATCTCCACCACTGATGCCCTTAGGGAATCCCAAGTAATTTTCAATGCGCGAACTGGTACCTGCCTGGCCGCCAGTAGCTTCACGTTCGATCAAAGCTGTGGATAGACCTTCTGAAGCACCATAAACAGCCGCACCCAAACCTGCTGGTCCAGCACCAATTATGACCAAGTCATAGTATTGTTGTTTGGCCTGCGTTTGCATACCAATTTTTTCAGCCAGCTCCCGAAAATCAGGCTGGAAGATTGTTTCTCCATCGGGGAAGAACACAACGGGTAAACGATAGTCTCCATCACTGACTGATTCGACCAATGTTTTTGCCTGAGAATCTGATTCGATATCCAGCCACTGGTAGGGTATGCGGTTGCGGGAGAGAAAATCCTTGACCTTGTGCGACTGTGGTGACCATAACGTACCGGCCACCCGGATACCATCATAAGGTTGTGGGACTGTCGCCAGCCATTCACCGAGCAAATCATCAAGCACCGGATACAGATTTTGATCTGGCGGGTCCCAGGGTTTCATTAAATAATGGTCGAGGCCAATCTCGTTGATGCTGGAAATTGCTGCTTCTGTGTCTGCGTAGGCCGTCAGCAAAACTTTACGCGCTTCAGGGAAGAAATCTACCGCCTGGGCCAGATACTCTGTGCCGCTCATCTCTGGCATACGCTGATCGGACACCAATAAGGCCACAGGGGCATTGCGCTGTTTAAGCTGTTTTAATGTGTCTAGCGCTTCAGATCCAGAGTTGGCTTTCATGATGCGGTATTCGCTCCCGAAATGCTTGCGCAGGTCTCGGGATATGGCGTTCAAAACTTGAATTTCATCATCTACAGTTACAATTATCGGTTTTACCATTTCTGATCTCCTAAAGAAACAGATACAACATGAACAACAAGATCAACCCAACCCCAGGGTTAGAAAAAGGAAAATGAATGCAGTTATAGAGACTGTCAAATCAGTAGTCAATGCCCGCACCCGGTATATTGAATCCGGGTATGGCCAGGATAGGAGAAGGGCAGTATTTGGAAGCACCCACCCGCGGATCAAAAAGAAAAGACTTACCATACCACTTCGAGAGAGCATACGCGAAAGTTTGGTTTGTTCAACATTCTTTAGGTATTCTGGATCAGCATGATTCATTACTCGCTCACAGATATACCAAACATATGTGACCACTAAATATGCAATAGCAATGATTGCCCAAGTTGAATTTTGTTCTACGATTAATTGGGGTTGATTAATTTGGAGCCATCTAACCAGGCCCCAAATGGCAGCAGAATGGAATAATTGATCCAAATAGAAAAGCACTACCATGCGATTGGGCCACAAATCTGTCAGATAGATTTTTAATCGATCCTGGCCCATATGGACAAGAGTGAGTAATAGTAAGTAGGGCCAAAGAGTAATTCTACTCTGCCCAACCAAGAGCAACATCAATATGAAGTGAATGCTTACGTGCAAACTAAGAACTCGGATATTCCATTTGCAGCGCGCCATCCAATTATTCTGCAGGGGGAAATCTCCCAAGAAGTGTGCGAGTAACAGCGTCCAGAGCATAATAATCAGGCGGCAACCATCAATCGTTGATGAGTTTGGCGCATACAGGTATCCATGACCACGTCCAAGCCGGCATCTTTGGCAATTTCAGCAGCATTCGGGTTAACAATTCCCTCCTGCATCCAGACAACTTTAGCCTCGATCTGAACTGCCTGTTGGACAATTTCTGGAACAAAATCGCTGCGCCTAAATACCAGAACAACATCCACATCATCTTCTAAAGAAAGCAAGTCCGGATAGGCCTTTTCTCCCAATACCTGTTCGTATTTGGGATTGACCGGATAAATTCGATAGCCCTGTTTTTGCAAGTATGCTGGAACTGTGTGCCCGGGAGCATTTTCATTTTCACTGATCCCCACAACCGCGATCTTCTGCGTTGCATTCAAGATATCTTTGAGATGTTCATCGCTTGTATGATGGGCTGGAGATAATTCTGCCACCCCGCTTCCCATGTCTTCAAAGTTGACTGGGAGTCGCACGGAGAAACAAGTCTTACCAGGTCGGGAGAATACTTTGATCTCGCCATGATGTTTCTGAATGATGTTATAGCTGATATTGAGTCCCAAACCAGTGCCTTTGCCCATGGGTTTGGTGGTGAAAAATGGACTGAAGAGTTGCTCCTGCACATCTTCAGGGATTCCTGGACCTGTGTCTTCAATTTCGATTAAGACCCAATCCCCTCTCATTTTAGTCACAATTCTAATTTCGCCCACCCCATCCATGGCATCGACGGCATTATCGATGATATTCGTCCAAACCTGGTTAAGCTCGCTGCCATAACCCTGGATCTTGGGGATATTCTTATCATAATGACGCTCAAGCGAAATACCTGTCTTCAGCTTGCTACGCAGCATCACCAGGGTGTTGTCTATGCCTTCGTGGAGATCGATAGTCTGCACCGGGGCTTGATCCAGATAAACATAGGATTTCAACGATTTGACAATCTCACCAATTCGAGAAGTCCCCTGATGGATTTCTTCCAGCAAACTATAAATGTTGTACAGAGTACCCAGCCATTGCACAACAACGATCAAGGCTTCACCAGGAAAATCGTTCTGGAGATCATCAAGATTTTCGACTTGATACCCTAAGCTGACCAAATGGGGCGCGTACTCCCAACCATCATCTACACCATTATCATCAAACCAATCTTCGAGTTCTGCCTCGCGATCGCTACGACCCAAACTGTCCAGGTCTGCGGGTTGAGAAGCACCTTTTTGGGCAAATTCCTGTAATTCAGCTGCTTTGCTCCACTGCTCATCCGTAAATCCTAGGGCATGAAATTTTTGGTAAGCTTCTTCGAATAATTCGATCGATGTCTGTAGATGTTCGGCTCCTCGCCGTGCTGCCGAAGCAGGATTATTCAATTCATGAGCAATCCCGGCGGTGAGAGTGCCTAATTGAGCCATTTTTTCGCTTTGGCGCAATACAATTTCGGTGCTGCGCAAGCGGTTGGTGATTGTCGAGAGCATCACTCGTGCTGCAGATGGACTTGTATCTAACAAGTTTTCTAAATTTTCATGGCTAATGGCTAGCACTTTGCATGCAGTTTTTGCGATCCCACTGGCGAAACGCGGCGTTTGATCTAACAGAGACATTTCACCAATTACTTCCCCAGCACGCCTGGAGGCAAGCAGAACAGTTCGACCCCCTGACTCCTTAAGAATATCCACCTCGCCAGACATGATCACATAAGCTTTGTCACCAATCTCTCCTTCCGTGAAGAGAGTTTCGTCGACAGGAATGAGTTCCTCGACGGCCATCTCACAAAGACGGTAGAGATCGTCATCGGGCAAATCAGCAAACAAGGGAATTTTTTTCAAGAAGTCAAACATTATTATGCCCTAGGGTGTATGAGTGATTTCATCAACATAGCACCAGAGCCAATCTTCCCCTGGCTGGAAAGAAACGATCATCGGATGGCCAGTTTCATTGAAATGTTTGGTAGCGTGTTTATTCTTTGAAGCGTCACAACATCCCACATGACCACAGATCAAGCACATACGCAGATTGACCCAGGTATCACCCATTTCCAAGCATTTTCCGCATCCTTCCGAAGAAGGGACATGGTCTTTGATTTCAGAAAGATGGCTACAACCCTGAGGGTCTAGTTCCCCATCAGCAATTAATTGCGTAATTTTGGCTGAAATTTGCACTTTCCCTGAGGCATCTGGTTTCATTTTTGATCCTTTCGAACAAAATTCAGTAGATCACAGATTCCCAATTATTGATGTCATTGCGAACGGAGTGACACTTGCGCCTGCGCTCCAAGTGCAGGTGAGCAATCTCCACCCTTTAGAGGGGAATTGCTTCGGCACGAAACGCCACACAATGACACAAAATCGTGATCTGCTGAAATTAGTACTTAAGTAATGCAACATCAACTTACTAATTGGACAATATTTGGTATAATACTCCATATGCTCCACATTGTCCATAAGATTACCAAAAAGGGGCGCCATATTCCTGGATTATGTGTTTCAGCGATATTTTGACCTATTATCTCCCGTCCATAATATGCCTTTGCGCGCTCGGGGGTTCGATCGACCGAATTTTCAAGGAGTAGCACAAAATGAGTACGTGCACAAATTGCCAGTTTTCTAATCCGCAGGGAGCAAAGTTTTGTTCCAATTGCGGCACATCGCTCAAACTAGACTGTACGAATTGCGGATCAGAATTAACTCCAAACGCTAAGTTTTGCTCTAATTGCGGCCAGCAAACGCAAGTAGCTGAAGCCACCCAAGCGGAATCTGTGCAACCAGCAGCGCCAACTGCCATCCCAGCTCCTGCTGCTACACCACAGTCGCAACAAGAAGCACTAACATCCCCTGCCCCCACTTCATCAAACTTGGGCAAATATGTCCCCGCAGCTTTATTGTCAAAACTCGAAGCGGCTCGTGATGGAGAGGGCGGACAAGACGCTCTCGGCGAACGCCGTATCGTAACTATGGTGTTCTGTGACATTCAAGGCTCCACCGCAGCAGCAGGAAAACTGGACCCAGAAGAATGGCACGAGATCGTCAATGGGGCCTTCGAACATATGATCGCCCCAGTTTATAAATACGAAGGCACCATCGCCCGATTGATGGGTGATGGTATTCTGGCATTTTTTGGTGCACCCATTGCCCATGAAGACGATCCCCAGCGCGCTGTGCTCGCCAGTCTGGAGATCTTGGAAGGAATCGAAAACTATCGGGCAAAAATACTCAAAGAATGGGATATGGAAGTCAATGTGCGCGTGGGCATTAACACTGGATTGGTCGTCGTCGGTGGCGTGGGCTCAGACCTGCGCATGGAATACACCGCTCTGGGTGATGCCATCAACCTGGCCGCCCGCATGGAACAAACTGCCGAGCCAGGCACAATCCAGATTTCTGCAGATACACATCGCTTAGTTGCGCCCATCTTCAGCTTCGAAGATTTAGGGGGTGTTCAAGTCAAAGGTAAAGAAGAACCTGTACAAACCTATCGCGTATTGGGGATTAAATCTGCGCCAGGCCAGATCCGCGGCATAGAGGGATTGGATGCACCTCTAATCGGACGAGATTCCGAAATGCATACTCTGCGCGGGATTGTCATCGAACTGCGCGAAGGGCGTGGTCAGATCGTGTCGGTTATGGGGGAAGCTGGTTTAGGTAAATCACGTCTAGTTTCAGAACTATATAAATCCCCTACCCCAGTTGCCGGAAAAAAAGCCGAGTTGTTATGGATGGAAGGGCGTTCATTATCTTATGAAACAACGATTCCCTATGCGCCGTTCATCGACCTCTTCAAACTGCATTTTGATCTTGAAGCCCTGAATACAGATGCTGAACGCTACCATGCCATAAAAGACCGCCTGATGCAAGATGCATCAAATCATATCGAAGAGATCGCACCCTATTTTGCCAGCATGCTGGAGGTAGAAATCCCTGGCGAGGATGCCGAGCGTGTTCGTTATCTGACTCCACCCCAATTGCGGCAAGGGGTTTATAACGCGGTCATCACTTATGTGGAAACTTTGGCAATAAAACATCCCTTAGTGTTAGTTTTGGACGATGTCCACTGGATCGACCCCACATCCCTGGATCTGATAGAGCAGCTTTTGCCGCTGACCGAGCGCGTACCTTTGCTCTTGATGGCTCTCTTCCGCCCCCGGCGGCAGGAACCCTCCTGGCAGTTCCATGAAACTGCTGGGCGAGATTACGCTCACCGCTATCAATCAGTGATGCTGCAGCCGCTCAGCAAGGATAACTCCCGAGAATTGGTCGCCAACCTGCTCGAGGTGGACGACCTGCCCCAAAAAGTACGCACCATGATCATGGAAAAAGCCGAGGGCAATCCCTTCTATGTTGAAGAGGTGATCCGCTCGCTGCTTGATTCTGGCTTAATTATTCGCAAAGATGGACATTGGCATACGACGGAAGATATCGAAAACATCTCCGTGCCCGATACGCTCAGCGCGGTAATCACCACCCGTTTGGACCGGCTCGATGAGGATTCTCGTCAAGTGGCACAAACTGCCTCAGTGATTGGGCGCCAATTCCCCTTCAATATCCTAGAATCAGTACACTTCGCTAAAGATCCGCTCGACCGCACATTGACCGATTTACAACGCAGGGAGTTGATCCGCGAAAAAAGCCGCGTGCCAGAACGCCTATACATGTTCAAACATACACTCACGCAGGAAACGGTATACGCCTCGCTGCTGTTGAAAAAGCGCCGTGAACTGCATAAATCGGTTGCCGAGTGTCTTGAGGTCAATGAGACCGACCGGGTTAACGAAATCGCCCGCCACTTCATGGAAGCTCGGGAACATGCCAGAGCCCTACCCCACCTAGTAGAGGCCGGCAACCGTGCGGCTAAATCATATTCCACAAAAGAAGCTATCGAGCTTTATACACAGGCCATCGATTTGTTAGAAAAAGTCGATCTGGATATCGATTTAGCCCGCAGCGCATTCGAAGGATTAGGGGGCGCCCTGGAATTTGCCTATGACTTCCCCAAAGCATCCGAGACATACCGCGAATTGATCGCCTTTGGCGAGAACCATGCTGATATCCCCATGCAAGTCTCGGGAAAAAACAAATTGGCAAAAGCAATCGGTTTTGGCATGGGTCAATTACCCGAGGCGCTTCAACTGCTCGAAGAAGCCGAAACGTTGGCCACCAAAGATAATGATCTGCCCGGCATGGCTGAGGGCGGTATGATCCAGTGCGCTTTCTGTACCGCGCGCGCAGATTTCGACGGCGCAGTGAATTTCTTAGGTCAGGCTGTCAAAATTGGCCGCCAGCTTGAAGCCGTTGAACCGCGTCTCTACGGGCTGACCCATATTGCCAATACCTATATATTCATGGGGCTTTTTGAAAAGGCCTGGGACACGGTTCAAGAAACGCTAGCGTTAGCAACAGAAGTCGGTAACCGCCAGTATCTGTCGGAGTTATTGACGTTTTCAATGCCCTTTTATCACATCCGAAATGGAGACATCGAATTAGCACGAGAGAAGGCTTCCGAAGGCACTGAAATCGCCAAACAAATCGGCTCTATTTCTTCAGGCGTGTCTGGCAATTATATCTTGGGATTTATCGCCAAACTACAAGGCGAGTACGAAAGTGCCATGGAGTTCTTCCAACGTGCTTTGGATATCAATGGAGGCAGTATCCCTTGGATGGAAACGCTGCTGCTGGGTATGTTGGGTTCAACAATTTTGGACTTGGGCCCCGGACAAAAAGAAAAAGTACTTCATTACCACGATCAAGCAGAAGAAAAGCTCGAAAACCCCATCGCGGGAATAATGGGTGCCGCGGTTTGGGCAGAACTAGGTTTTTGTTCCATGGCAGTCAATGACCTGGAAAAAGCAAAAACCTTGTTTGAGCAAGGATTGACCGTCCCCACGGCGATGATGCACTTGTCTCGCCCACAACTGCTCATGGGTAATGCATTTATCAACATGATGGAAGGTGATATAGAAACTGCACAAAAGCAGATCGACGAAGCGAGAGCCTACGTCGAAGAGCGTCAGATGAATCATGTCATGCCCTTTATCAGTCTGTCGATGGGCAAAGTTCACCTGGCGAAAGGCGAAGTGGATGCTGCCGTTGAGAAGTTCACCCAGGCGGAGAGCACTGCCCAGGCCTTAGGCTATCGACCGACCGTCTGGCAGGCGCAAGCCAGCCTGGCGCAAGCGCTTCAAATGGCAGACCAGCACGATGAAGCGAGCAAAAAACACAGTGAAGCCCTGAAAGTGGTCAACGAAATCGAGAGTTTCTTCGAAGATGAAGAACTGCATAGTATTTTCGTTGCCAATGCCCTGCAGACGTTAAATATAGGTCAGGCCGTCGCAGCCGATTCAGCTGATTGAGTTATACCCATTTGGAGGTCCCCGATGACGATTGAAGACGAAAATCACACTACGTTTGAAGATGAGTGGCGGTATATGCTTACATCGGGGGAATTTGGAAAAGAAGCCCGCCAGCGGCATTTCCTACGATTTCTACCTGGGGATTTCCGCTGCAAAGCTTGCTATTCACCCTTCGATGGTACAGGAGGGCGAATAGCATGGATCATCTTTCATAAGAGACAATCGAACTTCAATCCTCACCTGTGTACTACCTGCGAAGATTTTGCCCGACAACATCCAGGAGGGGCAGAGATCGAACTTTCTTTGCTGTTTGCTGATGTACGGGGCTCTACGACTTTGGCTGAGGGGATGAGTGCTACGGAGTTCGGAGAACTCATCAATCGTTTCTATATCACAGCAACAAAAGTCCTGGCTGATTCAGATGCCCTAATCGACAAAATCATCGGCGACCAGGCCTCGGGTATGTATGTGCCCGGTTTTGCAGGCCCAGAACATGCCCATCGAGCCATTGAAGCTGGCAAGAAGATCTTAGAACTAACTGGGCACGCTAAAACAGAGGATCCTTGGATACCCTTAGGTGTTGGTGTGCATACTGGTACGGCCTTTGTGGGGTCATTGGGTAGCAGAGATGGCGTCACCGACATAACAGTATTGGGCGATGTCGCTAACACAGCGGCGCGCCTTTCTTCAAGTGCCGATATTGGAGAATTATTAGTCAGCGAATCTGCATATCAACACGCCAAATACAATGATGAAAAGGTAGTAGAACAGCGCCAACTTGAGTTGAAAGGCAAAAGTAAGAAGATTTTGGTAAACGTTCTTACAAACTGAACTCCCTTCGCCGGATATCACGGAAATATTTGAGATATTCCAAATCTTGCCCATGACCTTTGGAACATTCTTCGCCTATAAACCCGACGACACAGAGGAAAATAGGTTAGAGAAGTTTGCTATCTTTTTGGTGGCTGGAGCTTGTAAAGTTGCTGGCGGTATTTGGTCAGCAATGTATTATCTCGTCTTTGGGTGGGGGTTGACAACTCTATTGCCCCTTTTATTTACGATCGTCATAGGAACGGCTCTGATCATTTCGCATTGGAGCAAGAATCACTATTACGCCATTTACGCTCAAATCATCGGCATCATTCCCCCGCCATTTTGAAATACATCAATGCACGTTGATCCTACGCTTCATAAAAATGCTGTGCTAAGACAGCGGCATATTCATCCGTCCGATCCTCATACAATTGTAATAAGGCTTCACCAACCTTTTGATGAAATTCCCGTCGATTTTTCAGCAATATAGTGTTATCTGCCGATTCTTGTGTTAGGGCTTGGCGGAAGGCATATTCAAGATAGGGTTCACGAGAAGCTTCTTGGGATGCTTCGGTTGCCTGTTAGGATTGCGCCCCCTGCTGATCTTTAGGTTGATCCTGATGCCCTGATTGCATTGGCAAATATTTCGATGGCTTCTTTCAACAGAGCTTCATCGACAATTAGGGGCGGAATCCAACGGATAGTCTGGCCGTAGGTACCACATTGCATTAGAAGTAATCCATCATCAAAACAATATTTCTTTACCGCGGCGCTGACCTCTGACCCTGGGCTTCCGTCTGGGTTGGTGAATTCAACACCTACCATCAAACCCAATCCGCGCACATCGCCAATGATGGCAAATTTCTCTTGAAGCGCTTTCAATTCGCTGATCAGTATTGCTCCCATCTGTGCTGAGTTCTCCACCAGACCATCTTGCAGGACTTCGATGGTTGCTATGGCGGCTGCGCATGCCACCGCATTGCCACCATAGGTGCCTCCATGACTTCCAGGAATCCAATCGTTCATCAATTCCTTGCGAGACATAATCCCAGATAAAGGAAACCCTGATGCGATCCCTTTGGCGACTACGATGATATCGGGAACAACTCCGAAATGTTCGGCGGCAAAGAATTTCCCCGTGCGGCCAAACCCAGTTTGCACCTCGTCATAGATCAGGAGCAGATCATATTGATCACAAATCTCGCGCAATCCTTCTAAGAAAGAGGCTGGCGGCACAATATACCCACCTTCCCCAATCACAGGTTCAATCATGATGGCAGCCGTCTCAAATGGAGCTGTCTGAGTTGTGAGCATATGATGGACCTCTTTTAAGCACCATTCGCTGGCGTACTCAGGCTCCCAACCATGGCGATAATAATACGGGAACGGTGCTACATGGATACCCGAAGCCAGGGGGGCATAACCTGCGCGATAAATATGGTGTCCGGTATCTGTAGCCATGGTTTGGTTGGTGCGTCCATGAAAAGCACCCTGAAAGGTGATGATATTGGGTCTCTTGGTGGCATGCCTGGCCAATTTCATGGCACTCTCCACAGCCTCGGCCCCCGAATTGGAGAAGAAGAAACACTCAAAGGATGGATCTGGCACAATTTCCAAAAATGCGTCCGTCAGATCGATCAAGGGAAGGTGATAGTAATTGTTGACCTGGGCGTGGATCAGTTTGCCTACTTGCTCTTGCGCTGCAGCTACGACTTTGGGGTGGCAGTGACCGGTGTTGGTTACGCCAATGCCCGATGTGAAATCGATATACCGATTGCCTTTATCATCAAAAACAAAACACCCTTCACCGTGGGTGATGGTCATGGGAAAAATCCGCTTCCAAACGGGCGATATATGCTCCTGTGCCATGATCAACTCCTTTTTTATGCCGCTCTATTTTCGAAGATTCCCAACATCAGAGAGTGTATAAAAATCACACAACCTTGTCAATGAATGAAGGTAATATTATCGAGTAAAATCTTGGCGGATCTGTACATATAAGGATTTCAAATGACCGAACCAACAATTCAAGATATCCATCTCGCAGCAGAGCGCATAAAACCTTACGCACACCAAACACCAGTGTTGACTTGTGAGAGTTTAGATCAGCGGGTAGGGGCACAAGTTTTTTTGAAATGTGAGAATTTACAAAAAGTAGGAGCCTTCAAATTTCGCGGCGCTTGTAATGCGGTGTTCTCCCTTAGTGAATCCGATGCTCAAAGAGGAGTAGCAACCCACTCGTCTGGCAACCACGCCCAGGCTCTGGCTTTGGCCGCCCGCTTGCGAGGAATCCCTGCATATATCGTCATGCCTATTAACGCGCCCGCAGTTAAAAAATCCGCCGTCGCAGGATATGGAGGTCAGATCACTTATTGCGAACCTACGCTTGAAGCAAGAGAAACGTCGCTGTCCAAAGTGATCAGTGAGACGGGCGCCAAGGAAGTGCACCCCTATAACAACTATCAAGTTATCGCCGGCGCAGGCACCGCCGCCCTTGAACTGGTCAACAAAATCCCAGCATTGGATGTGGTCATCGCTCCCGTGGGTGGAGGAGGCCTTTTGAGTGGTACTGCCATTTCCGTAACTGAGACATCTGCAAAAACGCGGGTCATCGCAGGTGAGCCCGAAAATGCCGATGACGCCTACCGATCTTTGCAAGCCGGGGAAATTGTCCCTTCCATTAATCCGCAAACAATCGCCGATGGCCTACTTACATCCTTAG
>CAYQQX010000013.1:0-52415 GCA_964419495.1 uncultured Anaerolineales bacterium | reverse complement strand
TGGGCGGTATTGGACTCGAACCAACGACCTTTGCGATGTCAACGCAACGCTCTAACCAGCTGAGCTAACCGCCCGAACAGGCAGTATTATACCACCCCGAAAATGGTTTGCAAGATATTCTCGGAACACCAAAATTCTTCTTTGATTGTCATTGCCAGGGCTATGTAAGAGCCCGAAGTAATCGCCTCATGATGCCTAGGAGACTGCTTCGTCCTCCAGGGGCGTCCTCGCAGTGACAGAATCGCGCTTGACATATCGATAAACTTCGATTAGTATTGTAGTCGTATAGATAAACTTCGATATGAAAACAGTTACGATTGTTCTTGATACGGTTGAATTTGCAAAAGCCCTGGCCGACGAAACCCGCCAGAAAATCATGGCTTTGTGCTGCTGTGAGATGCTCAGCGTCAACGATATTGTTGATAAGCTGGATGTGGCTCAACCAACTGTGTCGCACCACCTGAAGATTCTTAAAAATGCTGGTCTGGTCAAATCTGTTCGCCAGGGTAAGCAAATTATGTATACCCTGGATCAGAAACGATTAGCCCAGGGCTGCTGCCAGGTGGCGGAGGATTTTGCCCCCAGCCAACAACTAAAAATGGTTGTTCAGGTGCCGGAGTAGAAGCGCGTATATTTTTTTGTCAATTCATATCGATAAATATAAATATTTCAATATATTAGGAAAAAATATGACCACAGAAACAATAAAAACCGAAAAACCCGCCGATATCCGCTCTGCCGTGCGAGAGCGTTACGGCACAATCGCTGAGAAGTTTCAGCCGGGCGAACAGGCTGATTGCGGCTGCGCACCGACCGATAGCTCATGCTGCGGCCCAGACAGTGAAGCCCAGATTGATTCCATTGCACACCTGTATGAAGGCCCTGATGTCTTTGATTTGCCTTCCGAAGTCACTGACCTCTCATTAGGCTGCGGTGATCCTGTCACCCTGGCATCCCTTGAAGAAGGTCAGATCGTACTTGATCTCGGATCAGGGGGCGGCATTGACTGCTTCCTGGCAGCTAAGAAAGTTGGTCCCACAGGAAAGGTCATTGGCGTGGATATGACCTCGGCGATGATAGAACGCGCCAGAGCCAACAAGGAAAAGTTAGGAGCCGAGAATGTTGATTTCCGCCTTGGAGAAATCGAACATCTCCCCGTTGCGGATAATACGGTCGATGTAATCATCTCAAATTGTGTTATCAACCTCAGTCCCAATAAACCACAAGTATTCCGTGAGGCATTCCGCTCGTTGAAACCCGGTGGGCGCCTGGCTGTCAGTGACATTGTCACCGATGGCCCTTTGCCTGATGTAATCAAGAATAGCATGACCGCCTGGGCGGGCTGCATCGCTGGGGCATTGGATGTCAGTGAGTATATAACAGCCATCCAGGATGCAGGATTTACGGATGTGGATTTGAAGGCGACCTATTGGGAGCAAGATATGATCGATGCTGCAGTTGATCAGCTCGATCCCGAATTAAAAGTTCAGGTTGAAGATGCTAAAAAGGATGGCCGTGCTGTGTTAGTGGTCAACGAAGGTGGCGAAGGAGAATTGATCGAGGTTGATGGCAAAGACTTCAAAGATTTCGATCCCCAAAAGGCCATCTTCAGCGCCAAGATCACCGCTCGAAAACCGCTGTAAGAATTTGAGAAACCGGGATTCTGTCAGAATCCCGGTTTCTAGGAGGAATTAATGATGGTGAGCAAAGATCAACTGAAAGCATTTGATAATTTCTACGATTCTGCACGCCACAATGAAATCCTTGATCCAAAAACTACCCTTATGTTACACCTGTCTGCTGCTATGGCAGTAGGTTGCCACCCCTGAATGGAACATTACTTTGGCGTAGCCAAGGAACAAGGTATTTCTAAAGCTGAGATAGGAGCGGTGCAATCCATTGTGATGGCCGTGTCCGCTGGAAAGGTTAGAGCACAATTTCGCGAAGCGCGCTTAAAACGGTTAGAAAATTTGAAAGAAAGGAGGCAATAACATGACTTGGGTTCCCCTCAAACGCTGGATGTTACGCCGTGTTGCTCACTGTAGTGACGGTTGTCAAACATAGTCCTGGGTAAGACAATAAACTACCTCTTGATAGGAATGGTGTTGCTCTCAGCAACACTATTCTTGTTTGATTTAAAGATATGGGGAGTAGTGCTAGATTCTATGGAAAGTTTAGGGTAAGAAATTCCAGGGATTTACTTTTGCTGTTTCGTACATCAACTCAAAATGCAGGTGATCTCCTGCTGAATTGCCAGTATTCCCAATTGTCCCGATAACTGCGCCCTGAAAGATACTCAAGCCGCATTCGACATAGTACGTGTCTAAATGTGCGTAGAGAGATTGCCAGCCGTTGCCGTGATCGATGACCACCAGGTTGCCATATCCACTGTAACTCCACCCTGAGTAGACAATCACGCCATCGTCAGCAGCGTATACCGGGTCTCCGGTATCCCCGGCGATGTCGATGGCTGGGTGGTTAGCTCCAGGGCTGTAATCATACCCTGAGAGCCAATGCTCATTGGCTGGCCAAATAAATAGTCCATCTCCCACAATGCCTTCTGAAAGCGTACCGCAGTGTCCCGGGCCGTATGTGCGCGCTACCGCGGGATTATCGCGCGGAATGCGTGGCGGACCATAATTGATCAACTCACGTTGGCCGCCTGGGATGATCAACATTGTGCCTGGTTCAATATTCAGGTTGTCAAGTTGCACTTCGTAAATGTTGAAATTGTTTCCTGGCCATTCCAGGATGGTCATGGGGTCAACGCCATAGTATTCGGCTACTTTTTCGAAATTCTCCCCTTGGCTCCAACGGTGGTATGTGCCGTCGATGGGCATGATATTCAATTCTTGCCCAGCCTGCAGACGGTGAGGGTTATCTTGCAGCGTGTTGGAATTTGACCAAAGAACGGTCTCTGGTTTGATGCCAAAATTCTCAGCGATGCCAAAGACCGAATCACCCGCTTCAACGATATAAGTGGTCACGTCCACTCGCGGTCGTGTGGGAATGGTTGTATGCAATCCCGCCTTTCGTATGACCCCATGGACGCTGGTATTACTTGCTGCAGCCATGTTGGGCATGCCTGATACACGCTCGTCAGGTATAGCTGTTTCCAGGGGCAAAGCAAGCTCATCTATACCTTCCTTTGGTAGATTCTCGATAGCAGCCTCTAAATAGAAAGAGCGCATTACCCAAACAACGGCTAATACCAAAACTAAAGATATCAACAAAGTCCCCACTCTGAGAACTGGTTCTACCAATCCGGCGTGAGCGATCTGTTCCAAAAATTGCTCAAATCGGCTTGAAGAATCGTCAGTCGGTTCCTCAGCGGGTGTTTCAACGCTTGGGGTTTCCGGTTTTTCGATTGGTTCTTTAGCAAGGGGAGAGTCAGTTAACGGATCAATAGACATATTTTGGCTTCTTGCGCGGCATCATATCATCACCCCCTAGGAGCGTCAAGTTAAATTGAATGACAGTCATTGCATTGGACTCGGAGAAGAGCCCTCGCAATGATGATCAGTATATTCCCTCAAAAAGATCTGTCTGAACTTTCGACCCATTGGGAGGAGGATACGCTTGCATGAAGATATCTTTGCTCCCAAACCCAAACAACCGAAACAGCCAGCGAAAAGCTCCGCCCGTAATCGTAGGTCCGATCTGACTGGCGTGGCAGTATGAAGCAGCTTCTTTGCGTTTTGCTACGGAAGAGTAATTGACCTTAGCATGCACGGGAAAATCGACGATTAACTGAGTCAGATCGATATCTTCGTTGCGCCCCCATTTGCTGGGATCTTTGCGCAACAGTTTTAAAAGGCGCACTGCAAAGCGAATGAAACTTTTTGAGATCGTATGGTAAAAAAGTTTGTCAGATTTGTATGGAGGTAGATCACTCTCAAAATCGTCCTCCCCCGCCAAATCAAAGGCAAGTTTTGTTGCATCATGGATGTGAATATGATCGGGATGTCGGTATCCACCGATGGGATCAAAAGTCAACACAACCTGCGGCTTTAGTTCGCGGATATAACGCGCTACCTTGGTGGCAACTTCCTCCACTGGAGCAGCAAAAAGGGCATCTGGATGTTTGTTATCTGGCGAGCCAACCATACCTGAGTCGCGGTATCCCAAGAAATTTACTTCTTTCAATCCCAAATGACTCGCCGCACAGCGCAGCTCAGACTCGCGCAGATCGGCTATGGAGGTGTAATCTTTCAAGTATTCGGGTCCCACCTCGCCAACTTCTCCGCGAGTGGCGCATACCAGGTGTACATCGACACCGCGTTCGGCGTAAAGGGCAAGAGTTCCCCCCATGCCGAAAGACTCGTCATCGGGATGGGCTAAGACTGCTAACAGGGAAAGTTTATTCTTTGAATTGGACATAATCGGGCTGAATTATAACATGTGGGTGGGAAACAATTAGTTTGATGCTCAACTGATTAAAGACGTTGCAAAACCGAGAAAAATTACTTTGGTGAACCCCTAGCCAAATTTCTAGGTACTAACCTCACCAAACGTCTGATGTGCAGAAAAGTTCTTTCCAGTATATTTAGCATGTCTTATTCACATGATAGTGACACTGACCTCTTTCAAGGGTATTAGCCCAACCCCTTCGACACGCTCAGGACAGGCGTGTTGGGCGAGAGGGATTTACAACTCTTCAGGTTACCAACGAGGCTGGCTGACTACCCTCCTTAGGTATTGAGATTGTCACTAGAAAGGAAAATTGATAATGAGTAAAGGAAAGAACGTTTTTGTTGAAATTTCCAAAGCCATGGCGGATGCGGTGAACAATGCGGGAAATTCGGTGGTTTTGGTGAACGCCCGGCGACGCAGGCCGAGCAGCGGTATTGCCTATGCATCTGATTTGGTGCTGACTGCAGAGCATGCTGTCGAGCGCGATGAGAATATCAGCGTTGTTTTATCTGATGGCGAAGAAGTTTCCGTCGAGGTAGCTGGCCGTGACCCAGGCAGCGATCTGGCCTTGATGAAGCTTGCGGAAGGCAAGTTGACACCAGCGAATACCGTCCTGGAGGAACCCGGTGTGGGTGAATTAGTGCTTGCTCTTGGTCGTCCTACACCTTCAGGTATCGAGGCCAGTTTGGGCGTAATTAGTGCAGTGGATGGCCCGGTCCATTCCCGACGGGGGATGATTGATCGTTTCATCCGCACCGACGCCATTCCTCTGCCTGGTTTCTCAGGTGGTGCTTTGATCAATGCCGATGGCCTGGTTGTTGGCATCAATACCTCAGGGTTGTCCCATGGCATGTTGGTGTCTATCCCCTCTCCTGTAGCCTGGAAAACGGCTGAATCTCTGGCGGAGCATGGCTCTGTCAAACGTGGTTATTTGGGCATCCAAAGCCAATTTGTGGAGCTTCCTGCTGCCTCTCAAGAAGCACTTGGACGAGAGCAGGCAGGTGGTTTGCTGTTGACCCACATTGAAGAAGGCAGCCCCTCAGCAGATAGTGATTTGATGGTTGGTGATATCATTGTGGGTGTTGCCGGATCGCCTGTTCCCAACCACGATACACTGTTGGTCAAACTATCTGGAGATGTTGTAGGAAAATCTACACCTATCGAGGTGCTGCGCGGCGGCCAGCCCCAGAGCGTCGATGTGGTAATCGGGGAACGCAAACCCAGGAAGAAACGTAAAGGAAAACATAAGAGAGGTGGGCGAGGTCACCATCGCCGCCACAGATCTCATCGACCATGAACCCAACTGATCCAATTCGTGTGGCGATTATTGCGCCGACGTTAGCTGTACGAGTAGGGTTGCAAGCCTTGCTCGAGGCTGTTGATCAGATTGAAGTTGTTGCAGTTGAAGCGGAACTTGCTTCGCTGACAAATCTCCCTCCCGAGGTAGACATTCTCTTGGCTACCTCGGGGGCTGGTTCCAATGAAGAATGGGAAGCTTGTTTCCAAGCCGATGATCCCCGATATGCACTTTTGATGATTGCCGAAGTTGCCGATGATGTTCAAATCATCAGGGGGCTGCAATTACAAATTTGGGGTATTCTCCATCAAGATGTTTCTCAAGGTGAACTGATTGCGGCTATTCAGGGCCTTTACCAGGGATTAATTGTAGTTCCACCTGAATTCTTAGAGCCGATGCTGACGGCTTATCCAAATGGTGATGCGGATGAGTTAATCGAGCCACTAACTCCCAGGGAGACAGAAGTGTTAGAGTTGCTAGCCCAAGGTTTAGCCAATAAGCAGATTGCTTATGATTTGGAGATCAGTGACCATACCGTAAAATTCCACATCTCTTCGATATATCGTAAATTGGGGGCGACCAATCGCACCGAGGCAGTGCGCATAGGCATTCGTTTGGGGCTGGTTTTGATATAATCAGTCTAAGAGCGATCTAATGCGCTCTTTATTTTTTCTAAAAATTCAATTTGTTGGAGTCCAATTTGTCTAATTCTGCAAAAAAGGAATCTTTGCGCGTGGTTGCTATCAGCGGCAGTTTGCGCACGACAGGTTACACAGTTAAAGCCTTAGGAATTGCTCTGGAAGGTGCACAAGAACTTGGTGCCCATACGCAAATGATCTATCTAAACGAGTACGACCTGGTTTTCTGTGATGGTCGAGATAAGAAGGATTACCCCGACGGTGTGCACCGACTGCGGTCGGACGTGAAAAAAGCCCAAGGAATCATCTTAGGAACGCCCGAATACCATAGCAGTTACAGCGGCGTGCTTAAGAATGCCTTGGATTTGATGGGTTTCGAGGAATTCGGTGGCAAAATGTGGGGGCTTATTGGTGTGGCTGGTGGCACACTTGGAGCAACAAATGCACTCAACAGTTTGCGCAGCATCGGGCGAGCCTTACATGCCTGGGTTGTTCCTGAGCAGGTCAGCATCTCTGAAGCCTGGAATGCTTTTGATGAGCACGGTCAACCAAAAGATGACCAATTGCGCCAACGCCTGATGGATGTAGGTCGCCAAGTTGCACGGTTTGCCTACCTTCACACATCTGAACAAATGCAGGAATTTCTGCGCTTGTGGGAGGAAGCTCCCGAAAACCCAGGCGGATCGATTTAGTAGTGAACCTGAGGGGTTTTAGAAGAGTTAAGTGGGTAATAAACTTGGTAGTGTTGAATTTTCATGTATTTGATAGAGTCTGTATCCAGTGGTGTTTTCATCCCATGTAGGAGAGAAATCCCCAAACGTAAACACGGCCTAGATTTTTAGGAGCAAAAATATGAAGCAATGGTCATTTGTATGTCTGTTAATTTCAATGTTTATAGTTGGATGCAGCGCGGGTACAGAAGTTTTTCCAACACCCTTGCCCACAGCAATCCCACCTTCAGCACAACAAGACGGTTCTGGAGATTGGGCAATCTCTTTCAGTCACGAATTCCCCGAGAACGCTTGGGCAGTAGGGACGCACCGCTATCATTTCTTCGTCCGTTGCCCCATCATCACTCAAGACGATGTCAGCACCGATTGGGTATATTTTGAAGTTCTCGATGATGACGATCCATCAGCCCAGACGGTGTTTTTGCGGCTCTCTGGTTTGAGCAGCGGAATTCTGACCCCTATCAATATAAATGCCATCCAAACAGGGCAAAAGACAATCGCCGTGATCACCTTTTTGGGTGTTACTGAGCACATTGCAGAAATGGCAGCAGATAATTGTGAAGCGCTGGTTCGCTGGGATGATAAGCCGCCCCAATTATTGACCATTGGCGAAACATTTATTCCCTGAATAAGTTAAATTCAGTAGATCACAGATTTGCATTATGGATGTCATTGCGAACGGAGTGAAGCAATCTCCACCCTTTAGAGGGGGATTGCTTCGGCACGAAACGCCTCGCAATGACACAAAATCGTGATCAACTGAAATCCCAAAACGAACAGGGTCGACACGTAGAAATCGCACCCTGTTTCTATTGCCACAAATCTCTGTAAATTAACTCAAGTTGTGTAATGGGTAATAACACTCTGAACACTTGTTTCATTCTGAGCGCAGCGAAGAATCCCTGATACGTTCAATATGTTTGAGCCAATGCAGGTATAAATTAGCTCCACCTTGCAGGGATTCTTCGTCGCTGCGCTCCTCAGATGACAAGGCGAAGTGTTCAACATCAATTTACCTATTACAAAATTAACTCAAGTTGCCACCAAATGGCGCAATTTCCTGAGCGAGACGCACATAACCAGCCTTCGACTACGCTTCACTCCGTTTCGCTCCGCTCAGGCATTTATTGGGAATTTTTTCGCATTTGGGCGTCGTAGTCGCCGGTACTGAGCGAAGTCGAAGTAAAGGATAATTGCATAAGGTAGCAACTTAGGTTAGATTAGTTATCTAAAGAATGCTGTAAAAGCCACGTATACAGCTCAGGATCGCGATAGGCCCTTCGATAGGTGCCCAGATGTCCCTCGTCGGGGTATAAGGTCCACTTTACTTCTTCAATATCTTCGCATTCTGATTGAAGTTGCACCATGTATGTCTTTGCTCCAACGGGATCAGAGATCACATCTTTTGCGCCATGAAAAGCCCACAAAGGCGTTCGACCGACTTTACATAATTGCTCTATAGTTGGATTGATATTCCCATACCCTGTGCCGGCTGCAGAAACCATGGCTGCAAAGCGCTCAGGATATGCTGCTGTCATAAGCCAGGAACCATAACCCCCCATGCTCAACCCAGTTATATAGATGCGCTTAGTATCAATTTGATAGATTTCGGCGACTTCATCCATCAGCTCCAACAATACTTCAGGCGTGACTCCCACCCACCAGGGAGTGCCGTCAAAGGCTTGAGGAGAGATTACCACAAAGGGGAAGTTATCGGGTTGTTCCCCCTTGTAAAGTACTTCTGGGAGACCTTGACCAATGACAAAAACAGAATCATTGATCGTAGATCCGGAACCGTGTAAAAAGAGGATCATCGGCCAAAGATTTTCGGTGTCTTCTCCATAGCCTTTTGGGAGCCAGACGAGGTATTTCATGTGGGCGGCTGGTGCATCTTCAACCAGTTCAGAAGAAATTTTGTATTCTGCCTGCAGGTGGACTTCTGTTTGGTAGGTAATTTCAGTTGAAGTTGATGCTGAAGGGGCACAAGAAACGAGAGCGATTGCCAATAAAATTAGAATGATGACCATATTTTTCATGATTTCTCTCCAAAACTGAACTACTTCCAATAAATCATACAATGAAATTACGAGTTTTGACATGGGCAGGTTCATGGATTTCTTTTGATTTGCAGGTA
Organism: uncultured Anaerolineales bacterium; assembly: GCA_964419495.1. Classification (GTDB taxonomy): domain Bacteria; phylum Chloroflexota; class Anaerolineae; order Anaerolineales; family UBA11858; genus NIOZ-UU35. Next base: position 43,202 of record CAYQQX010000013.1, on the reverse strand, counting down.
AATGGCAATTACGATACAATCCCTGGAAGTTTGGCATCCAGTGAGATGATGCACTTATGATAAAGCAAGACCACCTACATCGATTATTAGATCGCTTGCAGGAGAGTGGAATATCTGAAGGGGAACTGCAAGAATTAATCTCCCTTAGAGATCAAGCATCGCAAGCGTTAGAGAAAGTTGGTTCAGGTCAGGAAGATCAACGGATTACTGATGATCTTTTGATATTAGTTGACGCGGTACTGTCACTATCAAATTTGGGTGATTCAAAGAAACTGGCGATATTGGCTGCAGGGTATGCAGCCGTATTCTTAGGGGCAGATGATCATTCTTATTGGGAGTGGCTGCCAGCTGAAGAGAAATTTATCTCATTGACCAGTTCTGGAATCTTTGGGGGCGAGATAGAGTCAAACAAACAGGATCACGCCATATTTAAGTCCGTTCAGCCTTTTCTCGAATGCGCTTTCCACGATAATCGGATGATTCAAGCTCTTAAGGGGGATGTTGATCTATCCGACAGGTTTGCTTCGATCTTAATAGACGTAGGCGTGACTGCAATGTTGGCTTTGCCATTAGTTGTGGATAACATTCCTAAGGGTGTTGTCCTGATTTGTGATTTTCAAAAGACACACAGTTTTCAGGAATATCAACTTTTTCTAGCACAAGTGATAATTAATAATGCCGGAGTTGTAATCAGCCGTGAGCGAATGTACCAATCAGCTGAACGACGGGCAGATGAACTGGAATTATTACGTCAGGCTAGTTTGACGTTGACAGCCAGCCTGGACTTGCAGGTAGTTCTCGATACAATTTTAAAAGTCACGCTTCAACTTATCCATCGAGCTCAAGATGCTCACATATTCCTATTCGATAAAGGCAAATTAACTTTCAAAGCTGCATTATGGGCGAGCGGTCGCAAGGGGCAAGTTTGGTCAAATCCCCGTGAAGACGGTCTCACATATAATGTCGCCCGTCGAGGGAAATTAATCTTGGTGGATAATATGCAAGGGCATGAATTATATAAGAATGCCCCTAATGAATGGATGGGTTCTATCGTAGGGCTCCCATTGAAAATTGGAGATCAAGTTGTTGGAGTGATGACCGTAGCTCACCCTGACGTAAACGCATTCTCTGAAGATGATCTCAGAATTCTACAATTGTTGGGAGACCAGGCTTCTATTGCCATTGAGAATGCCAGGTTGCATGATGTGGTAAATCAACATGCATATACTGACGTGCTGACAAATTTACCGAACCGTCGAGCTTTGAATGAACGTATGCAAAGTGAGCTGCATCGATCTAAACGCTATGGGCGTAAATTCAGTTTTGTAATGTTGGATTTAGATGGTTTTAAAGTGGTTAATGACATGTACGGACACCCACAAGGTGATGAAGTTCTGCGGAAAATTGCTCGATATATGTCAGAGGCAATTCGGGAGGTAGATTATCTAGCACGATATGGGGGAGATGAATTTGCCCTATTACTTCCTGAAACGGATGTGGAAACCGCGCATCAAATGGCAATGAGATTACAGAAAGAAGTCGCTGCTTTCAAGGTTGAGTTTGAAGAAAATATAGGCATCAAGATAGGTATTTCGTTTGGTTGTGCAACTTTCCCCGATGATGGTGATCAAGTGGAAAAACTATACCATGTGGCAGATGAACAGCTCTATAGCGACAAAGATGTGCGCAATGATGGGGACTCGAACACCCTATAGAATTTCGCACAGTTAATAATAAAGTAAAGACCCCGCAGATTTGTTGCGGGGTCTCGTGTTGTTCTCTATTCCTTTAGCATAGTTTCCAAATCATCTAGGGTTTGTTCAACACTGATGAAGTGTATCCCATGCATACCTACAGCTTTGGCGCCTTCGATGTTATGTGCGAAATCGTCGATGAAAACAGCTTCTGAGGGGAGGACTCGCGTATGTTCAAGAGTTATTTGGTAAATATGGGCATCAGGTTTCATAACACCTTCTTCGCCAGAGATGATCATGGTATCAAAGGCATCTGCAAACTTCCAACGCTCTGTGATCACTGCCCGCAAGTCGTTCCATGCGTTGCTGAGCAGAGCGGAAGTGTAATTCTTTCGCAGGGAGCGAATATATTCTACTATCTGATAGTCGACTTGATCGCCTGCCCAGAAACGCTTCTCAAAATCTTTGATGCCATCTTCCGACAGATCATATGTTTGACCAACGGCTTTCCAAAGATCAGGGACATTGATTTCGCCGCGTTGAGCTTGGTGGCCAATTTCTCCACCAAAGACGGTCATTTCCAAATGATGGCGCGATACCCCTAGCTCCGCGGCCAAGTTTTCTCTTGATGTATGGTCTTCGGTGCGTACGATGACGCCGCCCATATCCCAGATGACAGCTTTGATGGACATAAATTCTCCGTTTCAGTAGGCTTTTCTTGAAAGTGTCATGTCGCGATGGATTCTACTCTAATTTCCACCCCAGAGCGGAGTTCCTTTTCATATGTATTGAATTGGCGACTTACATGCATATCTGCTTTCTTGTAGAGGCGTAGTGCGCCAGTCAGGTTATTTGCATCTACGCCCAAGGAAACGCGCCGAAATCCTCGGCGGTAGTATTCACCGAAGGCATGATGCAGCAAAGCCAGACCGATGCCCTGTTTTCTCCAAGGGCGGAGTACGGCGAGGCTATCAACATGCCCGCAGGTATCATCTTCTTCGTCTTTTCTAAGACACAAAGCGATTCCAGCGATATTGTCTCCATCCATAGCCAGAAACCAAAGAGAAGCATCGTTGTGGTTTTCATTATTCAAAAACCAATGACTGAACTCGGCCAATCCTTCCTCGAAAGGTTGCTCAACATAGCCGAAATGGTCTTTGAAGGCTTCATTGTCAACGCGATAGACTGCTTCGATCACATCTTCTGCGTTCAAAGGGGTTTGGATCGAAATGCCAGGGGGCAATATGGGCTCAGGCGGCGCGGTATCCATATCGATTTGCATACGGAAGTAGTGACGGATCAACTTCAGACCGAATACATCGTAGAGATATGAGGGTGGTTCGATAGAACTTACAGTGCCCACTCGATAGGCGACGCGTACATCTGCAGGGCAGTTAGGGATGGCTCGTCTGGCACGTTCCTCGCCCCAATGTAGCAGGTATGTGCCAATTCCCTGACCAGCGTAGTCAGGATGCACACGGCCCCAGATCCATGGGTGCACTGGTGGATTTGAGATGGTCCACACCTCGATGTAGCCAACCAACTTCCCATCCGGATCGAATACCAGCCGGATATCCGTCTCAGGATTGAACTTGGGTGTTGTCCAATCGTTTACCAGTGTATTCTCTGAGAATCCTTGAATACCAAGATAATGTTGTGAGTAATTATTGAACAGATCCGCCGCGGCTGGGATGTCATCCAGACTTCCAGGGCGCGCAGTGAATCCATTTGGAAGTTTAGTACTCATTTTTTTCCTGTTAGTTTGTTAACTACTATAGCGGTTTTCGGTATGTAGTTCCTTTCTGTGTGATTTCGTATCCAACACTTTCATAAAGATTGAGAGCGTGGTTGGGGTTCTGCGTATCCACACCAAGGACGGTTTCCTCCATACCCATCTCGCGGAACATTTCTATACTCTGTACCAGCAGCGAGCGAGCCAGGCCGCCTCGACGCCAGGGACGCCGGACAGAGATGAATTCTGTGTAGCCGCGCTTGCGTTGGTACTCCTCGTTTTCTTTGTCACTGACGAAATTGAGCACCATCCCAGCCACCTGATCCCCTTCCCAAGCGACTTTCCAAATCTCGGGTCCGAAGGCCACAGGATCGGAAAGCCAGCGTTGATAATCTTCTTCCGTGGTTTCGGTGTGCCCCCAGTGATCGATGAACGCTTCATTTTGGGCATCCCAGATCAAACGATAGCTATCCTCTGATACTGGACGTACCTCCAATCCTTTCGGCATAGGAGCTTCTGGAAGTGGCGCATCAATGGAGCGCTGCATTTCATATCCCCAGCGAACTTCCTCGTACCCATTGGCTTTCAATAGCGCTTCTGCAGAGATTTGCCTGTCATTATGCTCATTCTGGAAGAACTTTGGAGCATCTGATGGATGCTCGGCTGCAATTTCATAGATTCGGCGTTCGTTTTGCTTCAGGATAGCAGTGCCGATTCCTTGACGACGCCTCTCAGGGACGATCCACCCCAGAGAATAGTAGATGTAGCTGCCTTCACTTTCTTTGTACCAGCCGACTCGTCCATAGGCTATTGGCTGATCATCGATTTCCACGAAGATCATATCTGTGAAGGGGTCGCAGTTGGTAATTGTCTCGAAGTGATGGGCAACTCCATCAAGGGTCATTGTGTAATCGAAGTCGTCGACCACTTTGCAGGCGTTGAATACATTCATAATGACTGGATAATCAGACTCCCCGCGGAAGTAGCGGAAGCTCAAGCCTGGAATTTGTGGTGCTTCTGGAACAAAGATGTTTGTTTTTGTAGTCATGTTAGTCTCCTGCGCGAGAGGGCGCATTCCTATCACTCTCTCGCCACCCCAGTATATGAGCACTGAGGAATTGATTTACGTATCAGTTGGCTGCAGCTTCTTGCAGCTTGTGACTTGTGTCTTGTGTCTCGCCATTCTCCGGCGTTTTGAACTTCAACCAGGCCGGAATTACGGTTAGCAGGGCAATGCCAGCAGTGATCCTGAAAGGAGTCTGCGGGCTGAAGCGGGTCCAAAGCTGGGCGCCAACGGCAGGTGCTGGCAATGAGAATAATCCCAAGCTGCTGTGCAGCAAGCCGAAGGCAGTGCCGCGCAGTTTCTCGGGCACAGCTTTACTGGTTAATGATTGGTAGGCCGGGGACATCATCCCCACACCAACCCCGAAGATGCCCCAGGCTATGGCATATCCCCAAAATGTATACACATTCAGGAAGATGATGATGCCGATAGCGTCAAACAGGAATCCGGCCGCGATGGCCACACGTTCGCCTTTGGCATCCGCTAGTTTGCCAGCGGGAATCGTAGTGATCATGTTAGCAATGCCAAAGACAGAGGCCAACAGACCAATATTGCGCATACTTAATCCGCCGATTTTTCTTGCGATTGCATTCTTCTCATTCCTTTGTAAGTGACAGTCACTTTGCAAAGCACTTTCAAGCGAAGCGCAGAAAGCTAGAGACTGTCACCGTAATATCTGATGGCTACATCGCTGCCCGTTCCCAAAGAGAATATGTCCTCGTTGTTGGAATAGTTTTCCAGTATTTGCGCTTGGTTCCATCTCCAGGTTCATCGAAACGTGACCACTGGTAACCCTGATCAACCAGGAACTGGTGCCAACCTTCATCGCGGTCGTTGTTGCCGGGGCACAGGATGACCATGCCGCCAGGCCTGGTCACGCGGGTTAGTTCTCGATGTTCGTCTTCAGGTTGATCCCCAAATACATGCCCACCCATGGTGATATCAGCGAAGCCATCCGGAAAAGGGATCTTTGTGATCAAGCCATCTACGGCAAAGAGGTTATCTAAACAGTGTTTATGGGCTTTGCCTTTCAAGTATTGGCGCAAATTGTCGACAGGTTCAACAGCATAGACAGCCGATGCGTATTCTTCCGCAGCGACGAAAGCCAGCCTACCGGTCCCCGCGCCGATATCGATGACGATCTTGTCCCTGAAATCTATGAGATCTGTGAGTTCATGTGAGTCCCAGCCCAAGAAAGGTAACCGATCATAAATAGTGGGGTCCACCACGTATACTAAAAGGTCGTTAATGGCGTTCATTACGTCCATCTCGGCCTGGCGAATATCTTCCGCGCAGGCATTGGGATCAGCTTGAGCCTTCACTTGATCAACCCACTCTTGGAGTTCTGGACACTTGTTGCACAGGTACCATTCCACAACAGGATTCGCCTCGAGAGCGGTACCCAGCTCAGGTTCTGGCAGCCAACCTGGAAACCAGCACATTTGCGCCCTCTCGAGGAGCAGAATCACGTTGAAGGGTAGGTCTGTTACGTCAATCCAATTGAGAGCCATAGTTTTCTTCTCCGTGTAGTGTGGAGGGCGAAGCGGGGAGCGAACGTGCTAACTGCTCTCCGCTCCACGCTCCACGCTATCATCCATTGCGATGTAACTTGCCCGCACGCTTGGCGTAGCGTTCGGCCTGGTCAAAGACCCACAGCCCCGCGGGGATCAGCACCACGCCCATAACCAGCGCCGGCCACATATGCTCCCACAAACCCAATGTGGGGGTACCATCCAACAGGGCATGACGGACGCCTTCGAGTACGTAAGTCGCCGGGCTGAAGACGGCCATCTTTTGCAAGAAGTTGGGCAGCACCTCGATGGGGTAGTAGACGCCAGAGACCAGCAGCAGCATGGCGATGACGATGTGGGTCATCTGGGCGCCGCGCTCAGGGAAGAGCAGCGGCAATGTGGAAGCCATCACGCTGATCCCCACGAAGGAGAGACAGCCTGAGAGCAACATCAGCGTGCCGCCCCACAGATTGGCGCCGCTCAGATCCAGGTCAAAGATCAGCACTGTGACGCCCAGGATCACGCCTGTAAAGAATAGGCTGTAGATCACGGCCCAGATTGTCTGTCCGGTCATATGAGTCAGCCGCCGAATGGGAGCCATCAGCGTGTATTCGATGGTGCCCTCCCAGCGCTCGATGCTGATCAACTCGGTGATCCAGTAGAACACCGTCGAGAGGTAGCGCCATACCAGCGTGCCGATGACCAGGTAGAGCACCAAATGGCGACCATCGATATTGGCCTCTGCTCCGCTTAAGTATTCCATCCCCAGCCCGATGAAACTCACCGATAGACTGTTAGCGATGGAGTAGGTCATCCAAACCAGTTCCCAGGTCCAGTAGCGTTTGACCAGGTTTAAATTGCGCTCCATGAAAGCATAGGAAGCGCGCATTTGATGTATGATGGGTGATGTAGTCGTCATTGTTATTCCTTTGGAGATTGGATATTAGATATTGGAGAAGTGATCGCCATTTCAAAAATCCAATATCCAATCTCTAATATCTAATTTTCGTTTTCTTCATCCTTGAGCTTGCGTCCCGTCAACTCCAGGAACACGTCTTCCAGAGTGGTTTCGTGTCCGTTGTCGTTGGGGACCAGCTTCTTCAGGTTGTCAGGCGTATCCATGGCGACCATATTGCCTTTATCCATAATGGCCACCCGGTTGCAGAGCACGTCCGCTTCGGTCATATCATGGGTGGTGAGCAGCATGGTGGTACCATGATCATCACGCAGTTCTTCGATCACAGCCTGGACTTCACGCTTGGAACGTGGGTCAAGGCCAGTTGTAGGTTCATCTAACAGCAAAACCTTTGGTTTGGAGAGCAGCGCCCGGGCGATAGCGACTTTTTGTTGCATACCGCGGGACATCTCTTCCATGGGGCGGTAGATGGAGCGTTCTTCCAGACCTAAGCGGGTCAAGATTTCGACCACCTGTTTCTTAGTTTCAGCGCCAGCCATACCATAAAGGCGGGCACCGTACATCAAGTTCTCCATGGGGGAGAGCTTCTTGAAGAAGCTAGCCTCGACAGATACCCGGTTGATCAATCGCTGTACATCCAAAGGCTGGGCCACAACATCGTGCCCAAAAACCCGGATATCTCCACCATCAGGCAGCAGCAAGGTTGCCATCAGGCGGATCAGCGTTGATTTGCCGGAGCCATTGGGTCCCAGCACACCGAAGATCTCACCTTCCTCGACATTGAAGGAAACCTTGTTGACGGCGATTACTTCAGGTTTCTTGCTATTCAGGTTGCCGTTCATCTTGCCGTTAACGTTGGTCTTATTCTCTAAACCGAAGGCGCGTTTCCACAAGGGCGCGCCGGGCTTGCCGAATTTCTTGTATACATCATTGACAATTATTGCTTGCGTCATCTCTTCTTCCTTGTAGTAGATTATGGTCTTGACCCCCCTCGGTCCCCCCTTCAAGGGGGGATGGCCGAAGGCCAGGGGAGTAATAAAAAGGCCACGGAGTTTGCACTTTTGTGCACCCGTGGCCTGGGGAGGAGGCGAAATTGCGCGAATATAAAAAGCCACGGGCATGCGGCGTGCACCCGTGGCTTGTAAAAATTTAGGTTAGGCTAAATATCTCAGTCAGTAGGCGCACTCCGAGTCAGCAAAACATCTCCACCGATATCGGCGGAGCGGCGGACTTTAACAAGCATTGAGAAATAGTTCTGCATCTAAGTGCGCTCTCCTTTCTGTAAGATAAGCGGGTGCTAGTCTAATCGCTTTTGATAAGCATGTCAAGGTTAATCGGAGATTAATATCAAATTTTGATTTTGTAGTGCATTTTTGAAGCGTAATGCAGTCAATGGTGTGCTAAAATCAAGGAGATTTACACTGGAGAAACTGATGGTTGAGATAACAGATATTCGCCCTTCCCCCATTGCTGGGCAGTGGTATCCTGGCAGCGCCGATCGCTTGAGAACCAGCATTGATAGTTATATTGATGCTGCTGATCTACCTGTGATTGATGGCGACATTATTGCCATTGTTGCCCCTCACGCTGGCTATGTCTACTCTGGATCAGTCGCTGGTCATGCCTTTGCGGCTGTGCGTGGTCAAAACCCAGAGATTGTTGCAGTTATCTCGCCGATGCACCAACCCTTTCCGAATGCCCTCTTCACTTCGGACCATGATGCGTACAAAACTCCTTTGGGTTCCGTGTTGATTGACAAACAAGTTGTTCAAGATTTGGATGATCTCTTGAAGGATGATTTAGAATTTGGCCTATCGAAAGTGCGTAATGATGGTGAGCACTCCTTGGAGATCGAATTACCTTTCTTGCAGCGGGTATTAGCAGGAGAATTTACGCTTCTACCTGTGATGGTACGTGAACAAACACAGCGAGTCACGCGTGCCCTAGGGAATGCTCTAGCCCAAACATTGGCAGAGCGGGACACCCTCTTAGTGGCCAGCACGGATTTATCCCATTTCTACTCCCAGGAGATTGCCAAGGAATTAGACGGTACAATGCTCAATATACTGGAAGCCTTCGACCCCGAGGGTTTTTTGAAAGCTGAAGAGGACCAAAAAGGTTTTGCCTGCGGGCGCGGCGCGGTTGCCGCCGTGTTGTGGGCTGCCAAAGAGTTGGGCGCAGATAAGGTGAAAATTGTCAATTACGCCACCTCCGGTGATGTCAGTGGAGATTTTTCAAGGGTTGTTGGATACGGTGCAGCAGTAGTATATAAATCAAATTAGTAGAGAATAAATAATGGAAAATACCGGACTTGACCTTTTAAGATTACTAGCAGTTATTATCCTTGTGCTGGCCAATGGTTTTTTTGTGGCAGCAGAATTTGCCTTAATAAGCGTCCGCCGGACGCGCATCGCTGAACTTGTATCTAAGGGAAACCAGGCCGCAAAATGGGCACAGAAAGCGCTGGAAAACCCTGATCAGGTTATCGCAGCAACACAGTTGGGTATCACGCTGGCCAGCTTGGGCTTAGGCTGGGTTGGTGAACCAGCTTTATCGCATTTGTTAGAACCTCTAATTGAGCTATTTCCTGGGGAAATGCAAAGCGAAGTCTCCCACAGCATTTCGGCGGGATTTGCGTTTGCTATCATCACGTTTTTGCACGTTGTGGTTGGTGAATTGGCACCAAAGTCCATCGCTCTACAGAACCCCGAAGATACATCTCTTTGGGTTGCTCGTCCAACCTTGTGGACAGAATGGATTTTCAAACCTTTCATTTGGGCGTTGAACGGTACTGGTAACGCGTTGCTGAAGTTATTTGGTGTTGAACCGGCTTCCGGGCATGAACTGGTTCACTCGGTTGAAGAGCTCAAAATGATCGTTACCGCCAGCGCCGAAGAAGGCGTGGTCGAAGACGAAGAACGTGAAATGCTCTATGCAGTTTTCGATTTTGGCGAACTCTTGGTACGGCAGGTAATGATCCCCCGCACGGAGATCTTGGGTTTCGAAGCCGATATGAATTTGGATGAAAGCATTGATGTGGCCACACATTCTACCTTCACCAAGTTCCCCGTTTATGATGATAATCTGGATAATATTCTGGGCGTTGTCCATATCAAAGATTTATTACGTGCCGAGCATGACCCTGACCGTCAGGATAGCCTGGCCAGGGATCTGATTCGCGAAGCCTATTTTGTTCCCGAGACAGTCCCTGTTCGCCGAGTTCTACAAGAATTCCGTGACCGTCGACAGCACATCGCTATCGTCATGGATGAATTTGGTGGCACTGCGGGTCTGGTCACCCTTGAAGACCTGATGGAAGAGATTGTTGGTGAGGTCAGCGATCCTTTTGATGTCTCGCAGCCAGAAATTCAGAAAAACCCTGATGGCTCTGTATCCGTAGATGGCCTGGCCTTAATTGAAGAAGTCAATGACGCTTTAGGGCTCAATCTCATCGAGCCTCACTACGATACCATTGCGGGATTCATTTTGGGAAAGTTTGGCCGCATCCCAGCAGTGGGTGATGCTGTTGAATTAGATGGTTTTCGTTTCCAAATCGTATCTATGGACGGAATGCGCATCGAAAAAATCACCCTAAGCCCAATTGATACGCGCGAAAATTAGAATAACCATCAATCACAACAAAATATTCAAGAATGACCACTTTTGTAGAAATCGTCGTGAATGTCCCCCAAGTTTCGGGGGTCTTTCATTATCATTTGCCCCCACATCTAGAGGGGCAAGTCGATTTTGGGAACCTGGTTACAGTTCCCTTTGGACGACAAACCGTGCAGGGTGTGGTGCTGGGCATTGTGGCCGATCCTTCTGTGCCACAGACAAAAGAGGTCATCTCTTTAATAGATTCTGAGCCAGTGGTAACTGCTCAACAAGTGCAGTTAGCGCAGCATATCTCAGAGCGCTCTCTAACGCCCTTGGCATCTTGCCTGTCATTGATGCTCCCCCCAGGTTTGAGTCAGATGGCGGATACGCTGTACCAGTTGACGGAGGCAGGGGAGAAGTGGACAGTGGACAGTGATCAGTGGGAAGAGAAGGGTGATGATGGGTTGACGGATGCTCAGAGACGATTACTTACTTTACTTCAAGAGCGTGGACCTTTACGTGGGCGCCAGATTGAGCGAGCCTTACCACGTAAACGCTGGCGCGAAACAGCGCAAGCCTTAAACCGACGTGGATTGGTGACTTCAGAATCGGTATTGCAAGAGCCAACGGTGCGCTCGAAAACGGTGCGAGTGGCTCGTTTAAACTCTTCGTCTGATGAGATCGAATCACGGTTGAATGAACTCGGTAGAAAAGGCGGCGCGGCATTTGAGCGCCGTTACGCTTTGTTGCAATTTCTTCTCGATCAATCTGATCCTGTAGGGGTTTTTCGTCTTTACGAGCGAACTGGTGCCAATGCTGCGGATTTAAAGAAGTTGGCCGATAAAGGCTTCATTGTCATCGAAGAGCGCGAAATCTGGCGCGACCCTTTGGATGAGATAGATTTTCTCCCCGCATCACCTCCTGAGTTGACGCAAGCCCAGGTAGAAGTTTGGGAACAGATCAAAACTGGCATCCAGCGATCAACCTCGGGGGAGTCCGTTCGTCCATATCTTCTGTTTGGTGTCACCGGATCGGGGAAAACGGAAGTATATTTCCACGCGGCCGACGCTATGCTTGCCTTAGGCAAGCAAGTGATCATCCTGGTTCCAGAAATTGCCTTGACTCCACAAACCGTTCGGCGCTTTATGGCGCGTTTTCCTGGCCGAGTAGGATTGATCCACTCGCAGCTTTCCCCAGGGGAGCGCTATGATACCTGGCGCCGAGCGCGATCGGGTGAATTATCGGTGATTGTGGGGCCGCGCAGTGCATTGTTCACACCTTTCTCTAATTTAGGATTGATCGTGATTGATGAGTGCCATGATGACTCGTATTATCAATCGGAACCTGCCCCCAGCTATCATGCCCGGGAAGTGGCTGTGTCTTATGCCCATCAGGTTGGCGGCATCTGCTTGATGGGGTCGGCTACCCCCGATGTGGTTAGCACCCATCGCGCCGCCCAAGGACAGTGGACAGCCCTGAGCCTGCCGGACCGCATCCTGGCCCATAAAGAAGCTGTGCGCTTACAAGTTGAGAAGATTAATACTTCTGAAGTCTCCCAAGATTTCGGAAGTCTAGGTTCATCTTATCAACCCCTTGAAAAAGATGCCCAGACCATTGAACTGCCACCCGTGAAAATTGTTGATATGCGCGACGAGTTGAAAGCCGGCAACCGTTCGATCTTCAGCCGTGCTTTGCATGACGGGCTGTCAGAGGTTCTTGGCCGTGGCCAGCAAGCGATCCTCTTTCTCAACCGGCGCGGCACTGCCACATATGTTTTTTGCCGAGACTGTGGCCATTCGTTGATCTGCCCACGCTGTGATACCCCCTTGACCTTTCACGTTCATTCGCAGGGACGTTCAAATGCCCTCATGTGCCATCGCTGCGGATACCAGCGCAACATGCCCGAAAAATGTCCTCAATGCGAAAGTACTAAAATTCGGCAGTTTGGCACGGGCACAGAAAAAGTCGAATCAGAAATTCGCAAGCTTTTTCAAGGGGTTCGAACCATCCGCTGGGATTGGAGCACAACGCGTAAAAAGGGCGCCCATGATGCTATTCTGCAGAAATTCGCTGATCATGAAGCCGATGTGCTGATAGGCACACAGATGTTGGCTAAAGGATTGGACTTGCCTTTTGTCACGCTGGTCGGTGCGGTATTAGCCGATGTGGGCCTAAATCTGCCCGATTATCGCTCCAGTGAACGCGTCTTTCAGGTGCTCACGCAAGTTGCCGGACGGGCCGGGCGCAGCCCCTTGGGAGGGCAGGTGATTCTGCAGACTTTTAACCCAGATCATTATGTGCTGCAAGCTGCCGCGGGGCATAGTTATCGAGAGTTTTATCTTCAAGAGCTTGGATATCGTCGGGAATTAGGCTACCCCCCATTCTCACAGCTCGTTCGGTTAGAGTTCCGGGGGCAGGATTCTGCTGAGGTAGAAGAAGCTGCCCAAGCCTTAGCCCAACAAATCCATTCGTGGGTAGAAAAAGACGGTAGTCATGTTGACGAGATTATGGGTCCATTACCCTGTTTCTTCGCCCGCGTCAGTGGAATCTACCGCTGGCAAATCATCTTACGAGGCCCAAATCCCGTCGAATTGCTAAAAGGTAGGTCACTCAAAAATTGCAGAATTGAAGTAAATCCAACTTCTTTGCTATAATTGCTGGGTATGTATATAAACAGAAATAAGGCGAATATTTTCGAGGGCTTTGCCTGATCAATTTTATTGGAGTATTCAATGCAAATGCGGCATGAATTCCTAAGCTGGCAGGATGTCGATCGACTGATCGATCATCTCATCCCCCAATTTGAACTCGAGTTTGACGGAATGGTGATAATTACCCGCGGGGGAATTATCCCTGGGGGGATGCTGTCTGAGACGTTAGGAATTAAGCATGTGTTGACTGCGGCGGTGAATTTCCCTGCCGAAATGGAACAAGCCGGATCAAAATTGTATGCCTGGCCGGAATTCATACAATTTCCCAGCGATGAGATGTTAGAAGCGCGCCGCATTTTGGTGGTTGACGATGTTTGGGGGTCTGGGCGAACGATTACTTCGGTGCGCAATCGCGTGGGTTCAGCCGGTGGAGCGCCATATACTTGTGTGCTACATTTCAACCCCTATCGCAACCTGTTTGGTACTGCCCGCCCCGATTTCTTCGCCGCCACAACAGATGCTCGTATTGTCTATCCCTGGGAGATCGATCGGGGGACGAATGGCGTATTGCGCTCTCCAATTGGTGAAGGGTAATCGACTTTCCCATGCGCCGAATTACAGCCGATTTTCCTGACAAACTGGCCGCTTTGCGCGCCTGCCGATATTTTTCCTCGCTCAGCGATGAAATATTAAATTCTCTCACGGATGCAACGCACCTTTTCTGCTGTGATGCTGGCGAAACGATCTTTTGGGAAGGGGAGCCTAGCGAGGGTTTGTGTATCATCAAAGAGGGCAGCGTCAAATTATTTAAAATTTCTCCACAGGGTCGAGAGCTAATCGTCAATACCTTTGAGGAGGGGGATTCTTTCAACGAAGTGCCCGTCTTCGATAATTTAGGCAACCCTGTTAGCGTAGCCGCCTTGGATGAGAGTGAATTCTGGATTGTTGGTGCCGATGCAATCCGCGATGCCATGCACCAACACCCCGAAGTTGCTCAGGCGTTAATTCTCAATTTATCCCAAAATTTGCGCATGTTGGTAGGAATGGTCGAGGAGTTGTCCTTTTATCAGGTGACCACCCGCTTGGCCCGATTGATCAGTGGCCTTCCAATAGAACACCTCGAAGGCAATGCAACCCAAAGATTGACTCAAGATGACCTGGCAGCCAGGGTGGGTACTGTTCGAGAAGTTGTTGCTCGCTCCCTGAGGAAATTAGAACGAAGCGGGGCCATCGAAGTTTCACGCCAAAAAATCCATGTGACCAACAAAGATCGCTTGAGTGAATGGGCGCACCTGCCTATAGAAGAGCCCTAATTTTTGAGATGGGATGGGTCAGATAAGGTTGACCAGTGCGATCGCCGCGAAATTGATTTCCCCGTAATCTTTGCCCACATCAAATCTAGCACCAAAGCAGTGCGCCAGAATGCCACAGCGGCCATCCCGTGTGCCAACACTGCAAAGAGCGGCGGGGTTTGCAGCGTGTAGTACGTCCAGCATAGGCGAGTTGTCCCCCAACGTTCTAAGAAATAACCTAATCCTGAACCGGCCATGAAAGTCAGTACTGCCACACGGTGATCCGTGGGTGTCAGGATCAAAAATCCGACCAGGTTCAATGCCATGATGGTTAAAGATTTATCCAACGTTGGCCAGACAAAAGCGAGCATAAGTAGGTAAAAAGCCAGAAAGATAACCCAGTATATGAACTTGCCATTCACCGCCAAGACGCGAAGTACGCTAAGATTAAAAAAAGAATTTCTTTGCGCTCTTTGCGCCTTGGCGGTGACATTTGTGAGCATTTCATTCATGAACCGAGTCAAACGATCGATCGACAAACTTGCAATTGGCCAGGCGGGGATGATCCACAGCGGAGGGCGTTCGTTGGTGTAATAAGTCCAGATCTCGGTTTGAGTACCCCAACTCTCGATGACTAATCCCCCAGCGAAGCCTACAAACACGATCAATGCATCGGATCGTAAGTCAGCGCCGGCCATAATAAGCAGAGACATCACCAAGAAGATGCCAATCAGCAGCCAATCGATATACCACCACCAGGGTCCATCCCAGGGGATCAGCGCCAGATATTCTTCTGCCAGCGGCCACCAAATGTAGATGATCAGGAAAATAATCAGCAGAAAAGCACTCATCAGGTAAGAGCTGGAGCGAGTCCAGCCCATTTTTCTACCCAAACTTTTTCTCGAAGCGCGTTTTTCTGCTTGCGGAATCATGGCGAAATTGTACTATAATCATGGGGTCACAAGACGCAAGACGCAAGACGCAAGACACAAGACGCAAGACGCAAGTGGCAAGTGGCAAGTGGCAAGGGGTAAGTTGCTTGTAACCGCATTGCTGTTTTGAATTGATCTTCTTGGATCTTGCAACTTGTAACTTGTAACTTGTAACTTGTAACCACTACCTTTTACGCTCTTTTAATCAAATGAGTGTATCTGTCTAAATGATTCCAATCGCGCTTACACTATCTGGTTTTCTTTCTTATCGCGATGAAGTAGAGATTGACTTCACGTCCTTTGACCTGGCCTGTATCGCTGGCCGCAATGGCTCCGGTAAATCTTCGATCCTGGATGCCATCACCTGGTCTCTTTTCGGACAGGCGCGGCAGCGCGGTGAAGCTGTGGTCAATACCCAAAGTGACCAAGCGACTGTAGATTTTGTTTTTCAATACGAAAATAATCTCTTTCGAGTTGAACGCACCAACAAACTGGGCAAAACGGGCATATTGGAATTCCAGATCGCACAGTCCAATAACCAGTTACCAGTAAACAGTGATCAGTCTGATTCGGAGCAATCACTGAAAACTGATTACCGATCACTGGATTCTGTTACTTGGAAAACGCTCTCCGAACGCACCATGCGTGATACGCAAAAACGTATTGAAGAAACTCTGCGGCTGGATTACGAAACCTTCGTCAATGCGGCCTTCTTTTTGCAGGGAAAGGCTGATCAGTTCACCCAGCAGCGCGCTGGAGATCGCAAGCGCATATTGGTCAGTATTTTGGGATTAGAGGTTTGGGAAAAATATCGCAAGCACACAGTGGAACGTCGCAAATCCATTGAGGGGCAAATGGCATCGTTGGATGGCCGTCTTTCAGAGATCAACAGTGAATTATCGGAAGAAGAAGCGCGCAAGGCGCGTTTGAAAGAACTGGAGTCTGAGCTTGAACGTCTGGCAAAGACACGCCAAAATCAACAAAAATCACTCCAAAATATCCAGAAAACCATTGACCTGATCGAAGAGCAGCGCAAAATGGTGGATGTCTTGGCTCAAAGATTGACCTCAGCCAATAAGCGGAAGAACGACCTGGAATTGAGGCTGGTTGATCGCCAAAAGGAGCGAGAGTCCTACATCCAGACTACATCGCGCGCCAGCGAGATCGAAGCTGCGTATCGAAAATGGAACCAGGCGCGTGAAGAACTCAGCCGGTGGGATGAAATCGCCGAACAATTCCGTGAGCAAGAAAAACGGCGTCAGGAGCCGCGCACACTGATTGAGGCTGAGCGTGCCCGACTCTCGCAAGAGTTAGAAAGTCTTCAGTCGCAGGCGTTGAGCGTGGAGCAGGAAGCGACGAGCGTGGCTGACATTCAATCCCGAATCACTATTTTGAAATCGCTTATTTCCGATCTTCAATCTCGTTTAGAAAGCCGAACTGTGTTAGAACAAGAGTTGGCGACTGCCCAGGATGAGCTCGCAAACGCCAAAGCGGAGAATCCGCGCCTGAAAGCTGAAATGGATCAGTTAAAAGCGCGCATTGACCGCCTGACAGAAACCGATGGGGCACTGTGTCCTTTATGCGGGCAGGAGCTCAGTGCTGAAGATCGGCAGCGTTTGATTGATGAACTGACAGTACAAGGCACGGAGATGGGCGATAAATATCGTGCCAACTCCCAGTTGCTCGAAGATGCCGACCAGACGGTTTCTAATTTGCAAGCTCAAATTGGGGAATTGCAGCCGCTTGAAGATGATCAGCGTGAGCACACCCGAGGGCTGGACCAATTCAATGCACAGATTGATCAGATCAATGAAGGGCAAAATAAATGGGAAGAAGTTGGTAAGCCCCGGCTTGATGAAGTCCAAAGAGCGATAAGTGAAGATGATTTTGCCCCAGACGCTCGCGCCGAGTTGGCCCAAATCGATGCTGAACTCAAAGAGATTGGCTATGATGCCGCCTCGCACGATGCCGCCCGCCAAGCTGTAAACGACGGACAAATTGCTGACGATGAATATCGGCTGTTAGAGAAAGCTCAAGCGGCGGCTGAGCCTCTAGAGCGAGAGATCTCTGATCTGCAGTCCCAAATAGGGGCTCAGCAAGCCGAAATAAAAGAGAGCCAAACTGCTCATGATGATGCCGTTGAATCATTGGCTGCCGCCGAAGAAGGCGCTCCAGATTTGCGTCTGGCCCAACGTGAACTACTCGATTTCCAGGAGCAAGAAAATCGTGTGCGCATGGAAGTTGGCGCTGCGCAACAAAAGGTGCTCGTTCTTGATGATTTAAAAGAGCGCCGCATATCTTTGGAAACTGAACGGGAAACTTTTGCGCGCCAAATTGGGCAGTTCAAACAGCTGGAAACCGCCTTCGGTAAAGATGGAGTCCCAGCTTTACTAATCGAGCAAGCGCTACCCACTATCGAGGCACGTGCCAATGAACTCCTCGAACGTCTTAGTGAAGGGGAAATGTCCATTCGCTTCGAGACGCAGCGAGAGCTCAAGAGCCGCGATGATCTCAAAGAGACCCTCGATATCCAGATCAGTGACCGTGTGGGCACGCGTGATTATGAGATGTATAGTGGGGGAGAAGCCTTCCGGGTCAATTTTGCCATCCGACTGGCTCTTTCAGAGATGCTGGCTCAACGAGCCGGCGCGCGTCTGCAGACCTTAGTGATAGACGAAGGTTTTGGCAGCCAGGATGAAGTCGGTCGCCAACGCTTGCTGGAAGCCATAAACTTAGTCAAGTCCGACTTCGAGAAGATCCTGGTTATCACGCATATTGATGAATTGAAAGATGCCTTCCCGGCACGCATTGAAGTAGAGAAAACGGAGAGGGGGAGTGTAGTTCAAGTAGTATAGAGGGGTAGCGGAGAGCCTTACATCGCCAGCATTCCCTTTGCCTTAAAAGCTGTCACTCTGAACGAAGCGTCGCCGAAGGCGTGCAGAGCAAGCGAAGTGAAGAATCCCTAAAAAGATGGTTTGGGAAACAATATTCTCAGGGATTCCTCGCCCCTTCGGGGTTTCGGAATGTCAATTTCACACTCGATTTTTCTGTATTTTGGGGAATCAAAAAGGACGGGATTTTTCACCCGTCCTTCCAAGTGATTTGGTCCTTTCTTACTGACCCAAAATGTCAGTCGTCCCAGCGGCTTCGACGGCTTTTAGTTGGGCCTGCCGGGCCATGTCTGTGGCGGTGGCCAGGATGCGCAGTGCTTCTTCGGGGTTGTGAAAGCCCATGCTGTTCTCAGCAGCGATGAAATCCCAAAAGAGTTGAGCTTCACGGTGAAGCAGGCGAGCGTCAGCCAAAAGGGCCTCGTCAACGCCGCTTTCAGCCGCCGCGGCTTCAATGGCCTGAATGGCGTCCACGATTGCGTCTTCGGTGTCATCCATGGTTGCCCGGACCTGGTTTTGAATGGTCGCTACCCGGTTGGTCACATAGCCCACATCGGTGTGGCAGGCGCCGCAGGCAACCTCGGCGTTTAGCAGCGGGCTTTGCACGTCGTGGGTGGAGAATTTTGCCGAGCCATCACGGGTGTAAGGCATATGGCAATCGGCGCAAGCCACACCAGCGTTATAGTGAGTGCTATCCGAAGTATAGAATTCGTACTCAGGGTGTTGGATCTTGATCATCGGTGCGCCCGAATTAGGATGTTCCCAATCTTTGAATTCAATTGCGGCGTAGTATGTGGAGACATCTTCCACTGTGGTGCCATTGACCCAGGGGAATGTCAGATATTTGCCTTCACCAGCGAAGTAGTATTCTACGTGGCAGTTGGCGCAGACCACGGTGCGCATCTCCTGGCGGGAGAAATCGCGCCAATCCAAACCCTGGGCTTCGAAAGCTTCTTCCAGGGCGGGGTTGGTGACGATCAGACGCATGGTCTCGGCCTCGTGGCAGTTGGCGCAGCCAATCGGTTCTGAGATATGTTCGCCTAATTCCATGAAGGGAGTCTTGTCAAAAGCGGCCATCCCCATTTGATCCCACAGGCTGGGATTGTCAGCGGCTTTACAGGAGTAACAAGTACCTGGAGTTTTCTCGCCAACACGTAGGGTTTCACGCACATCGGTGAGACTGTTAGCATGACCGCGATCTTCTTTATAATCTTTGCTGAAGCCATACCCTGCGAATAGAGTCACCAAACGGGGATCATCTTCGAGTTTTTGGAATGGCTCTGATCCACCATGGATTGTGCGGGTGTTATTGGTTTCAGTTTTTAATAATGTTGAATACTGGTTGGGAAAGTTGATGCCCCATTGTGCAGAATCCGGTTCCATGGCTGCGATTTCAACCAGGGCTTCAATCCCGCGTGCAGTGGTTTTTTGATTGCCGGTAAAGATCAGAACGCCGATCAAGGCGGTGGCTAATACGATGATGATCCCAGTCAGGATCAGCGTTGTGGAAGTTTTGTTCATCAATCATTCTCCTTGTGTTGATAGGGAAGTAACGAAACGCCCCGCTCGCCGTGAGCGACGCTGCGGTGGCATTCGAAACAAAATCGATCTAGAGACATGGGATTTTCGAGCATCGTCGCGACCGTTTCAGCGTGACAGCGCTCGCAATTCTCTTGCACGATTTCTTTGGAGTCTTCTTTTGCCCGTATAGCCCCTGGGATATCTCCAAATAGGAATGCGGTTACGTGATGATATCCGGATTGGGCCTTAACAAAATATTTCGGAATGAACGCATGAGGGGTATGGCAATCACTACAAACGGCCCAATTCCTATGCCCGCCGTGATACCAGCTTTCATATACCGCATCCATAACATGACAATTGTTGCATGTTGTCGGGTTGTTCCCCAAGTATGATGTGAAGTCGGTTACATACATACCGACGAAGATCACCGCTACCAAGGCAACAATGCCAATAATGATAGGATATTTCATAGGCAATAATTCTCCTCAAGTTTGACGGATTAAATCATAACACTTTGATGCTTGGAGTCCATGACTTAAGTTACATTAATCACAATCGATTGGCAGTATTAAAGAATTGCCCACAAAACAATCGCAATGCCCGCACCCACTGCTGATGCTAGAAAGTTAACTAAGTCATTATTCAACCAACCCCAGCCGCGTATTATTGCCGTTTGGGTTCCACAACTATGCGTGGGATATCGCTCGGTTTCTTTATGGCAGGATGGACAGTGATAGATGGCTTGAACTGTGGCACCTAAGAGCGAGTCAAACAAGGATCCGCTGACCCCCCCCAGGGTGGCTGCCAGCAAGAGGGTCCATGCATCAGCCCCGAGGGAGAACGCTGCTCCCACCAGCCCGATGAGCGCCGCGCCCCCCAGGGTTGCCAAAGTCCCCAACAGAGAAATTCCCCCCGAGGTACCCGCTTCTACAATTTGACCATTGGTGATCAGTCGTGGCGGTTTTGGGTTGAGAATGCCAAGTTCTGTGGCCCAGGTATCGGCATTGACTGTGGCCATAGCCCCCGCATAGGCGATCCACGTCCAACTTTCGGCTCCGCTCAGGATGAATATAAGAGTTATCAAGGTGCCTAAACCGTCATTAGCCAGAACCTGCGCCCAATCCCGCTGACTGCCTTTAGCAAACTTTTCCCCCAACGTGGATTTGCGGCTTTCAAAGGCTTTTGAGAGGGCGCTGGATGTGATAAAAAATGTCAACAGCAAAGCTGCCCAGGGGATCCCGCCAATCCCAAAAATCAATCCGCCCGAGATCGCGGCTGCGAAAGCGCCGCTGGTCGAAAGTGAGCCAGCTTTCCAGGCCAGAAAGGCAATCAGTGCACCTGCGATGAAACCAATGAGAATCTGCATAAATCTGTGGATAAACTACGTTATTTCTGTGGATAACTGATAGGTGTATGTGGAAAACTTACCCGATTTGTAGGATGAAATAGGTTGACAGTAAGAAAAGTGCCCCAACGATGACGCTGGTGCTCCACATCAGGTAAGCCCAAGGATGATTCCTTTCACTGCGGTAGAAGAACAAGCCCAGTGAGCCATTTACCAAAAAGGCGAAGAAACTGAAAACCGGCAAGAACAATAATTGGATTGCTGGAAGCGGATCACGTGGTGTACCAAGAGCTGTGAATCCCAGTGAAATTTGAGCCCGATTTGGAATTACGATAATTGTCCAAATTAAGCATGAAATACTGAATGCGGCTCCTATGAGTAAGAGCAAACGAGCTGGGATGTTGCCCCATACTCTAGCAAACAAAAAACTGGGGTATACAGATTGGATTTGAGAGGGGTTAAGAGAGCCTAATTCGATCAACTGTTGATAAGATTGAAGGAATGTGTTGGGGTCATTCGGGGAAATAGCATATGCTTTTGTGGCAGTTCCTACAATGATGAGTTTGTTAGCTCGCGATGCCAAGAATTCCACCGGTCGACCATCTGGTAAATTACGAGTACCAAGGATCGATCCAGGCCAGCGCAAACGAGGCATTTGTAACGGAATCTCAAGGTCAGTGGCTGGTCGAACCCATAAGATAACGTTTGTCGGAATAGTTTCGCTGCGCCAACCCCATTGCAAGCGTATATAATCCCTTTCCAGTGAATATTGCGCATTTTGCAGCGTGTAAAAGCGATAACCTAGCAAGGGTACAAATACCACTGCTAGCAGGGCTGGGAACAAATACAATAAAAATATTGGACCAACTTGTGCTTGAGTGGCCTGCCAAAGTCCCCAAATGGCACTCGCGATTAGTAGTAGGATGGCCATCAAGTGAAAAAATTGGCCAGCTCTTTGGGGAGGGTAGAAGGTGTAGGTCTCGTCCACGGGGTATATTTATACCACTAATTCCACATGCCTTGCATATACATCTTCTTCCCTTTATAATTCTTCAAACAAATGTTCTAAACTTGAGAAAGAATTATGGCTTTAGATTTTCAGCAAGTAAGGCAGCAAGTTATCGAAATGGGTGAAAATGCCCCGTTACGGGCGCAGTATCTTCGTGAAAAGCGGGATAAAGCCCTCGAAATTTTGCATGAATATGCGGCTGAGTTAGAGGCGTTGAGCGCTAAAGTTAACGCAGCCATCAGCGCCAACCCCAATTTGCGCTGCGCCATCCCCAAGGACGAGAATCTTAATCATCACCGTGCTTGTCCAGCACTGCCTGAAAAAGCAACTTTACTGGCAGCGGATGGCTCACAAATAAATCCTGACCGGCATGCTTCTGTTGACTATTGCCTTGTCAATGTAGGTGCCATCCAGATGCAATATGGTGAAGCAGATTCACCAGTCACCACGGTACGCAGCCAACTATTCTATGATGAGCAGATGTATATTGGGGGTGGGCGCATCTCTGAGCGTATGGTAGCCCTGATGCGCGATTTGCGCGAGCGTACCCTTCTAGCGGACTTGGCCAAGGATGTCGAATCCCCAGTGATCACATTAACAGATGGTCCGCTAGAGCTCTGGGTTGGGCGCGAGGGAGCTTTGGAAGCCCGAGAGTATGAGAAACGCTTCAAGGAATATCTAGGCGCCCTAAGAGAACTCCATCTGCTTGGGGTCTCCACTGCTGGCTATATTGATAGGCCACGCGGCGACTTGCTGGTGCGCTTGTTGGAGATTGCCACGCTCCCTACCGATGAACTTGACAAAGCTGGCCGTGAGCACCGCCCTTATCGTGGTATTGCCGATGCCGATCTTTTCAATTTTCTTCTTAAACCTGGAGAACGCTCAACAGTTTTTGGCATTCAGTCACGTAACGCCGATAAATATACGGCCGAATTAGCGCTGCATTTCTTTTATCTCAATGTTGGGCGGGATGATGTGCATCCCTATCCGGTGCGCGTTGAAATCCCTGCTTGGGTCGCAAGCGACGCCCAAAAGTTGGATGATCTTCACGCTATCTTGGTTCAGCAATGCCAGGTTCTTGGCTCGCGTACATACCCCTATCTTCTTCATCGCTCCCACGAGGTTGCCGTAGTCACTCAAGATGAGAAGAAACAGGTTGAGAATATGATCGCCCTTGAGCTGCATCGTCGCGGTGTAGAGTTTGGCGGAGAATCACAAAAACAAGGTACGAAAGATGATAGTGGATATACAGGAAGGAATAGAAGATGACCGCAATTGAAATCGGACGATTGCTTCGAGCAGGAACAACTGGATTTGTGGTGGGATGCCGCGTTTCGCAGTTGGACGCGCCCTCATTTGGAGGGTTGGTTCGTGCTCCCTTGGGGGATGGCCAGCAGGTTTATGGTTTGATTCATGATATTCATATTGACGAAGACGGCATTGTGCGACAATTAGTGACCGCCGACCAAGTGGACGAGAATATCATTGCCGATAATCGCGTCAACCGCAATGTTCCGGTTGAGATCAGTGTATTAACAGTAGGCTATGCTCAGAACGGGCAGATCAAGCACTTGCTTCCGCCTCGTCCACCGCTCAGTTTAGACGTGATTTACCAATGCAGTGCGGATGACCTGATGGCTTTCACCGGAACAGGTCGATTTGGATATTTCAGGCATCTCCTACGATCCAAGGATGCCCCCATTGGTGAAATGATTGCAGCTCATATTGAACAGGCCAGCCAGGCGCACAATGCTGCAGGGAATGAGCAATGGACACAAGATGCGATGAGTGAACTCATTACCCTATTGAGGGATGATTACCCAACGTTGATGGCTGTGTTGGGGGCCCTGGGCGATGCAATGATGATTTCTGATTATTGATTGCAGATTTTTTAATGATGTATTCCATTCTTGGATAATTTCAATGGACCCTGAAGAACTTAAAAAGCGAACAAAGCAATTTGGCTTAGGGTTATCCATCTTGTTGAAGCCTTGCCGAAAAACCAAAATGGCCGGGTGATTGGAAATCAACTTGTCCGCTCCGCAACTTCAGTTGGTGCAAATTATGAGTTGCATGCCGAGGGCGCTCGAAAGCTGAGTTTATTGCAAAGGTTGGTATTGTTGTTGAGGAAGCTGATGAATCTCTCTATTGGATGGAAATGATAGTGGAAGCAGGATTATTAACGGCAGAACGTCTCATTGATCTGATGCGTGAGGCAGACGAAGTAATTGCCATTATGACTGCATCCGTCAAAACGGCTAGGAAAAATGTTTCCAGGAAGTAAGGATATGGATAACCATAAATCAAAGATCAACAATCGAAAATCTATTGGTTATATCGTTAGTGGTGGATTGAAAGATAGCTTTCGAGTTCGGCTCGAAGTTCCCGCCCACGAAGTTCAGGAAGGCGCATTTGTTGTTATAGAAAGCCCTCCCTGGAATTTCTATGGTTTAGTCACAGATATTCAGCTTGGTGCTACCGACCCTCGCTTTGCTGATGAGCAGAGTGAAGTACGATTCCCGACAGAGATTGCAAGTCTCTTGCATGGCCAGACATTGTATACAAATTTAGAAGTATTGCCTGCTTTGATGTATGATGTGGGTCCCGAACCTGGATCACATGAATATAAACAGTGGGTATCCGCCATCGATGCTGGTCTGCGTGATGCCCCGCGCCCCCTTCCGGTGAAGACTGTCCCTCCCCACCATTCAAAAGTTTACCTTGCCCACGAAGGTGACATTGCTGAGATCTTTGGCAAAGAGAAGAAGGGCAATTTCGTAATTGGATACACCCGCGAGCAAGATCATCCCGTGCGCATCAACATGGAGAAATTTGTCCAGCGCTCATCAGGCATCTTTGGCGCCACGGGGACCGGAAAATCGTTCCTAACACGGATGGTATTGGCTGGGTTGATCCATTACAACGCAGCCTCGATTCTGGTTTTCGACATGCACAACGAATATGGTCTTGATGACACAGCTTCTGATACCGGAGAGCGAGTGATTGGTTTGAAAACTAAATTCTCCTCGCGTGTGCGGGTCGTTGGACTTGGAGCTGGTGCGCAAATCCGCGGACAAAACCCGGATTTCAACCTGGAAATTGCCATGAGCGATATTCGGTCTTCGGATATCGAACTCTTATCTCGAGAACTTAATCTGCGCGAGACCACCCCCACAACTTTAGATGCCCTGATCAAGAGCTTTGGTGCCGAGAACTGGTTCAGCAAATTCCGTCAGATGAAGATCGGCTCTTTCATCGAAACAGAAGATGGCAAGAAGATCCCTGCCCCCGATAGTGTGGCTGCCTGGGCTAATTCTGAGGGTGTCAACGTGATGGCTGCAGAGGGGCTGCACAGCAAATTGCGCCGCGTATTCAATATGGAATATATCGTTGAGCAGCCTGCTTCAGATGGCGTCAATGAGATCGTCAAAGCCCTGGAAGCTGGGCAGCATATCGTGCTTTCCTTTGGTAAGCACGAGAGCGACCTGGATTACCTGCTCGTCAGCAACTTGCTAACTCGCAAAATTCGCGATCGCTGGGAATGGCGCACGAACACATATCGTGGTTCAGGCAAAGGCGAGCCGCGTCCCTTGGTCATTGTGCTCGAAGAAGCACATAAACTTCTCAATCGTGAGATGGCACGCCAAACGACGTTTAGTACTATTGCTCGCGAGTTGCGAAAATACTACGTCACTTTGTTGATCATCGACCAGCGACCTTCGCAGATCTATGATGAAGTCATGTCGCAGTTGGGAACTCGAATTTCAGGCTGGTTGGGGGATGAAGATGATATTCGCGCTGTGCTTTCGGGGCTCTCCGGGCGCGGGTCTCTACGGGGAATGCTGGCACGCCTTCAGCCCAAGGAAGAAGTTCTGCTGTTGGGGTGGGGCGTACCTATGCCGCTTCCCGTTCGCTCCCGCAGGTATGATGATCTCTTCTGGAAAGAATTATTAGGAAAGAAATCTAAGAGAAAATTTGACCCGGATCAGGCAGTGCGTGATTTAGGCTACGATTAAGGGCGTGAATCAGATAGATAATCCTGAAGAGGTAAGGAGCCAATTCTTCAGGATTTTTTTTGAAATTACTGTACATAAGTTCACAGGGACGAATGTCTATACAATCGGGATATATGCCACTATAAAATCCCTTATGGATAAGATAAATTAGCATAATAATTTGGGGCCGTACGAATTGAACGCGCAGCCCAAACCAATCCAACCCAAACCAATCCAACCCAACCCAATCCAACCCAACCCAATCCAACCCAACCCAATCCAACCCAACCCAACCCAACCCAACCCAACCCAACCCAACCCATAATGATTTCTATGTTGCCAGAAGCGTTCACCCAATTGCAATTGTTCGAAGGCTTGAATTCAACACAACTATCGAGCCTCGCCCCCCTATTTAAAACATGTACTTGCGCTGAAGACGAAGTGATCTTCAGTCAGGGCGATATTGCAGAATTCCTTTATGTTGTTGTAGAAGGTTGTGTAGCTATTTGCTTCAACCCTGATGATGGAGAACCAATCGTCGTTGCACAAATAGAAGAAGACGATGTGTTCGGCTGGTCTGCTGCATTTGGAAGCGACCATTACACTTCAGGGGCAACTTGTTTAGAGAAAACAACATTGTTATGTGTCCGTGGAGATGATCTCAAAAAATTCCACGAAAAACATCCAAAAACGGGTATACTTGTTTTAGATCGCCTGGCGAAAGTAGTTGCGAGACGACTGAAACGTACACACACTCATGACCAGGTGGTGGCTATGCTAGAACATGGCCTAAAAAATGGTATCAAACCACTTGGAGGATGACGTATGACGGAAAGAAATAACTTACCAGAAGGATATTCTAAGGAAGAAATGCTGAAGGGGTTGATTGCTCAGGTGAGTTCCTATGTAGAGCAGTACCACGGCGGTTCGGTGGAAATGGTTGACTTGGATGGAAATGAGCTTAAAGTTCGCCTGGGCGGTGCTTGCGTTGGATGTCCGCTATCAGCAGCAACACTACAAGGTTGGGTCGCAGGAACCGTCAAGCAGTTTTTCCCTGATGTTGAAGTCGTAGGTGTTGAGTAATATCGAAGGGTGAAGCGATGGAATTCTTTGACGTAATCGCGTTTTTTGGCTGGATTGTGCGTTTTGTCGGCCTCCTAGTTTTCGGCATTGCCGCAGGATGGTTTACGCTTTTTGCCTTCAAATATTCTGAAGAGCGCTGGCAATTGCAAATAGCTGTGTTCTTAGGCATCTTCCTCTTCACAGCGTTGCTGGCATACTATTCTTCTGCAGGCGGGTTGGGGGGCTTTGCACTGGGCCTCGGTGGCGGCCTGCTTTATTGGGGGATGAGAGGGGATAAGTTGCCCGATGAGGATCCTGACGAAGAGTAGGTCTAATAATATTTTAGAAATGAAAACGGGCACCGCATGTGAGATTGGGTGCCCGTTTACGTTTAAGATTGAAAACGCTTATTCTTCTGTTCCGTGGCCTTCTTCTACGATGGGGTTGCGAGCTAAGAAATCTTCAACCAATAATATGTTGTCTCCAGCGCGTTGAACAGTTTTGAGTAAAGTGCCCATGGTGGAGATCTCTTCGAGCTGTTCAGACACAAACCAGCGCAAGAAATCTTGGGAAATATAATCTTTGTCATTAACCGCGATGTCCATCAGATTATTGATCATCTTGGTGACATCGGTTTCCCAATCCAGTGCCAGTTGGGCGCAATGCTCGGGTCCCGTAAACTCATAAAAAGTCTCTTCAATTGCGGGGATACGAACCTCTCCACCGGCTTCGACCACATAAAGGGCGAACTTCATGGCATGTTCTTTCTCCTCTTCGGCTTGACGGTAGAAGAAGGCTGCCAATTGGGGAAGGTCATCTGCATCGAAATAAGCTGCAATGCTGACATACTGTAAGCTGGCCGCAAACTCAGCGCCGACCTGGGCATTAATGGCATTTTCAAGTTCTTTACTAATAATCATTTCTTTAACTCCTTACAAATAATTCATTATTCTATAGTTGAGCGGATTATAGCATGGAGATTTGATGCAAAATGTTAGCAAATTGTAAATATATTTGTATTTTACAAGCTCATTGCGCAGCCATCTGCGCGAGGGTCACTGCCGCCAAATAACACACCACTTTCAGAGTCGCGGATGATCACTTGGCCGCGGCCAAATAGCGCGCGCGCGTAACCTTCAACCGCTTGTGTTGGATGCCCCATTTGTTTTAGCGTGTCCATTACATCTGTGGGAATACCAACCTCCAAAGCAACCTCTCCAATAGCCTCGCCGTCATCAATGCAGAACCGTGGCAGGTCGAGAGCGGCTTGGGGGTCGATACCCTCATCGATCAACGCGCTAGCGACTTGTAAGTGCCCTTGGGGCTGCATGAATCCACCCATCACCCCAAAGGATGCAAATAATTCATTATCTCGAGTGATCATCCCAGGGATTATTGTATGATAGGGTCGTTTCCCAGGCATCAATACGTTGGGATGTTTTGGATCTAGACTGAAATTATGCCCTCGGTTTTGCAGAGAGAACCCCCAACCTTTGGGTACGATACCAGTGCCGAAACCCATGTAGTTGCTGTTGATAAAGGAGCAAGCATTGCCTTCTCCATCGACAACGGAAAGATACACTGTGTCTGAAGATGACACAGGTACGCCGCGTTGCTGATCGAGAGTGGCGCGTTTTGGATCGATCAATTTGCGGCGCTCGTCAGCGTATGCCTTGGATAATAATTCTTCCAGTGGAATACTCGAGAATTGCGGATCTGAGACATACCAGCGCGCGTCGGCAAATGCCAGGCGCATGGCTTCGATTTGTAGGTGAAGGCGTTCAGCGGAAAGTGGATCCGTAGCCTCCATATCAAACCCTTCAAGAATATTCAAGCCCAAAAGAGCAGTCAGTCCTTGTCCATTGGGTGGACATTCCCAAACTTCGTATCCACGATATGCTGTGCTGATTGGGTCATCCCATGTAGCTTGGTGTGCTGCTAAATCTTCTACAGTTAGGCAGCCACCAGCATCTTGGATTACAGCAGCGATGGCCTTGGCAATTTCACCCTGGTAAAAAGCCTTCTTGCCACCTTCAGCGACTGCTCGGAAAGTGCGCGCTAAACCGGGATTTTGGAATATTTCTCCAGCTCTTGGAGCACGACCTTCAATTGTCAACTCTATGCCATTTTGAGCCTGTGCCAACTGGCGTTCCGCTCCGCGATTCCAGAAATACGCGGTAGTGGGTGCAACAGGAAATCCTTCCCCGGCCAGTTGGATAGCAGGTGCCAGAATGTCGGAAATGGTCAATTTCCCATGGCGCTCTACAAGATCGCACCAGGCTGAGCATGCTCCAGGCACTGTGATGGTATAAGGGTGAAATGGGTTTGCGATCGGTGAATTTAGATTGGTGAATAGTCCAGCACCTTTGACAAGGTCAATGGTCAAAGAAGAGGGTGCGCGTCCGGAGCCATTGAGTGCAGTTACTTCACCAGATGTTGCATCGTAGTATAAGGCAAATGCGTCACCACCTATGCCAGTAGATGTGGGTTCAGTGACATTGAGAGCCGCGGCCGTGGCGACAGCTGCATCAGCCGCGTTGCCCCCTTGAGCCAGGATTTCTAATCCGGCGGCAACTGCCAGGGGTTGGGTTGTGGCAACCATGCCACGCGTCCCAACAACCGGGGAACGCCGGGAATTAAATTTATACTCAAATTGCACGATAAACTCCTAGAAGAGCACCACACGGAACTGAGTCTGAGTCTCCGCATCGGGGCAAGATTTCCCAATTATATCTAGAAGCTCAAGCTTAGCCAATCCGTTCCAGTAATAACTGAACAACTAAGGGCGATGAAGATGATCAAGAAGATAAATCCACATCCACAACCTGTGCATGATGCCCCGCGCCCAAAGCCAAAACGACCTTGCAGCCAGTCGAAAACTTTGTCGAGGATGAAGAGTTTCAATAAACCTGATAAACAACCTGGACGATCGTTCACATCTAACTCCTTTTGAATAGTCTTTACTCAATATACGGATTTAGGGGGATAGAGGTAGCAAGGTGCGCTTGGCAAGGAATTCAGGCCGAAGCTTGCGGATCACGTTCAACGATTCTAGCGCTTGTTCCAGAGAAAGCTCAAAGATAATTGGACCCTCGAAATTGGCCTTACTAAGTCGATCTAATAGCCGCCCGACATCGAGATCACCTTTCCCAAGAGCTTGATGATCTTTTCCATAGCCAATGTTCTGCTGAGGTCCTTGCCAGGGGCCATCGTGCAAATGAATTTCGGCCAGACGAGGCAGACACTGTTCCAGGGCATCAAAAAATTCAATGGGGCCAGAAAAGCCCACCAAAACATGGCCGGTATCAAGGCAAAGGGATAGGTCCAAATCTTCCGCCAGTTCGAGGGTCATTTCGAAGGGGAATTCGATGGTTTCGATCGCCAGCTTACGGCTTGAAATGCCTGTCTCGGTGAGGATCGTTTGCAAACTTTCAGCAGCACCACCTTGGAACTGGCGTAAGAGAAGGTTTTTGGCAATCGTTGGCAAATTCATGCGATAAAACTCGGCCGCCAGTGCTCCTGTTGCATGGAGCACGTAAACTTCAGGTTCAAGGGGTTTCGTGACCTGAATGCTGTCGATTATGGCTTGAACAGAACCTTTTCGAACGGAAGTTTGGGGGGTGGAGGTTTCCACTGACCAAAGGGGCAGATGCAGAGTGTAGCCGATACCGGTTTCGGCCTTGAAATCGATCAGTGTTTCAATCGCTGATGGTGAATATGTTTGTGGCAGAAATAAGTTGAGGTCACCGCCCAGTTCTATGGGATCGAAGCCTTTTTCGAATAAAGGCCGGATCAGATCAATATGCTCAAAGCTGGCAATGTGAGCCATGACCTCTTCTGGGGATAAGCCTGGTGGAATCAGAGCATCAAGTTGAAATGCATGGATGCCAAAGCGCATTTTTCATTCTCGTAGGTTAGATTACTTCGATTTTATCGCCCTCGACCACTTCGCCAATCACCCACAATGGTTGGTCGATTTCTTCAGCCCTAAATAACATTTTCTCAACTCGATCCGCAGGAACGGATAATAGTAATCCCCCACTGGTTTGAGGGTCGAAGAGCAGCATTTCTTCAAATTCTTCCAGCGGTCGTTTGAAATCTATGTGTGATTGATAGTAGAGTCGATTATCCGAAGCACCGCCAGGGAAGATATATTTCTCAGCATAGTGTTTCGCGTTACTGGTAAATGGAATCTTTTCCCATTCTAATCGCAAACCAACATTGGATGCCGATGCCAATTCCCAGGCGTGACCGAACAAACTGAAACCAGTGATGTCTGTAGCCCCCTGTACGCCAAATTCGTTTGCCAGAACAGCTGCACCTTTATTAAGACGGGACATCCAATCGATGACTTCGTTCATGTCTTCAACGGAAGCTTTAGACTGCTTAATTGCAGTCGATGTTGTGCCAAAGCCCAGGGGTTTGCTGAGTACTAGAACATCTCCGGGACGCGCGCCACTTTTGGTCATGAGTTTATCAGGATGCACAAATCCTAAGGCAATCAGACCATATTTGGGTTCCTTATCTTGAACCGTATGTCCACCAGCCACAACCACGCCGGCTTCCCTTGCTTTCTCAGCACCGCCGCGCAGGATTTCGCTTAGAAATTCGGCGGGCAAATCTGGTGGGAAAGCGGCAATGTTCAATGCCAGAAAGGGCTCCGCTCCCATGGCGTAAATATCTGAGAGACTGTTTGCCGCGGCGATGGCACCATACTCATAGGGTGTATCAACTACTGGAGTGAAGAAATCGGTTGTCACTACCAGGGAGCGCTCATCGTCGATGCGCCAAACTGCCGCGTCGTCTGGATCATCCATTCCGACCAATAGATCAGGGTAATCATTATTATCAAAAATGTTCTCAATTGGACGCAGAACCTGCGCCAGCGTGTCCGCATTCAGCTTGGACGCTCAACCAGAACAAGTCGATAGTGTTGTCAGTCGGATTTTTTGTTCAGAGGGAGTGGCAGCGTTTTGACTACTCATCAGCGAAAAGTATTAGAGTGACAAGTTTGCAGGTTTATGGTTCAAACCTGCAAACTTGCCTCTAGGATTTCTAAAAATCTCTTTGCTTAGGGCGCAAGCGAACTGCCAGGTGATGAATTTTCTAATTCCGGTATTGGGAATAAGAAGGGATTGTCACTGGGCAGCAGCATCACGTCAATGAGGGGAGTCAGCTCTTCGATATAGCGATACTTGAGCAGGTCAGGATAATCATCCAAGACTTCCGCAATTAATGTCAGTGCCTCAGCCTCAGCCGTAGCCGCAATGACGCGCGCTTCAGCATCCGCGTTGGCCTGGATCACGATGGCCAGTGCTTCACCTTCAGATTCAATCACTGCCGCGTCAGCCACACCTTCGGCGGTTTGCCGGGCTTGCTCAGCCTCTTGTTCTCGTTGCTGAACGACGAAGGCGGCCTGCTGAGCTTGCTGCTCGGCGATCTGCTTTTGCTCCACAGAGGCAGCATATTCTGGTGAGAAAGTGATATTACGAAGCACAAAATCGGCCAATAACAAGCCGTTGTCTGCCAAAACTTCGGTCATAGCTACTTCCATTTGCTCTGCCATCTCAAGCCGCTTCGTGCTGTACACCTGATCCACGCGGAACTGGGAAACAGAGTCACGGATCACGCCGCGCGACAGCGGCCGTACCAAGTCATCGGTGTAACGTTTCTGCCAAGTAATATGTAAGGGCACGACTTTTTCTGGGTCGATCGAAAAGATCACTGATGCGTCGATCAAAATCTCCTGCCCATCCGATGTGCGCGCAGAAACCGAGTCATCTCCGACAATTTGCCCTTCGGAAGAAGCGATGGACATTGTGTAAGTTAGTTTGGAGATGTTGTAAATTACAACCGACTCCGCATACGGGATTACCCAACGCAAACCGGGTTGTAAAGCGTCTTCGCGGTAACCTTTTGATTCTATCGCCGAAACAACTACACCGCGTTCTTCAGGCTGAATGAAGACTAAGCCTGCACTGACGGTATTCAAGATCAGGGCGAATAACAAGGCGATCAGCAGGCCAGAAACTAGCCCTTTAACGGCTCTTTGCTGGGATGCACGAAGCACCGTAAAAACCAGCAACCCAACGACTACCAGCCAGGATAAGCCGGCAACCGCTGAAACAACAACAGTAATATTCATCTATTTCTCCTTTGAATCGTTTATTCTAAACCCAAAGATGATACCATGCTTGGGTTTAATTACAAATTTGATGTATTTTAAGTGAAAAACAACAAAAACAGCCCTATATTATCCTGGGTATCGCACAATGTTAATAAATTATCTACAAAAGGTTGCCGAGTGAACCCTTATACAATACACTTGTACCATGCCGATAGTTGAAGGAAGAATTACGGAGATCATTTCAGGATTAAGTGGACAATTTTCTATTAGGATTGACTGCACTCCTGAGATGATTCCTGCTCCTGGGGAATATCTCTTGGCCTATGAGCCAGGAGATGCGGCCGCCACTGCGTACTCCGTTTTGGCTGTTCCGCTTTTTCAGGTTTGGGATTCGTCCTCTGCGGCGCTGCAATCTTCCTATCCAATACCCCTTTCGTGGAAGCCGGGTTCAACCCTAAATCTTAGGGGACCATTAGGCCGCGGATTTAATTTCTCAGCCGATATTCGTCATTTAGCCCTGGCCACATTGGGCCAGGATATCTCACGGTTACTTCCGTTGTTAAGCCAATTCCCAAACACAGATATTGCTGTATTTTCCAATGCGACCTTGCCCGATCTGCCTCTTGTTGTCGAAGCGCATCCGCTCAGCGCTTTACCCGAATCTTTGACTTGGGCAGACTGCCTGGCGTTGGATCTTTCGTTAGAAGATTTGCCTAATTTGCGGGTAACTTTGGGCCTTGATCTGCATGAGCCTTTACCTTGTCTTGCTCAAGCCATCATTCTGACTCCCATGCCCTGTGGTGCTGTCGCTGAGTGCGGTGTTTGCGCGATCCCCGCCCGCAAGGGTTACAAGCTGGCCTGCAAAGATGGGCCCGTATTTGACTTGAATCAACTGAAATGGTGATATGAACATCCTTGTATTTATTGCCCACCCTGATGACGAGACCATCTTGACAGGTGGCGCGACTGCCTTATTGGCGCGGGCAGGAGCCGATGTGCACTATCTTTGCGCGACGCGCGGCGAAGGTGGTGAAG
The DNA here is from genome assembly GCA_964419495.1 of uncultured Anaerolineales bacterium. Taxonomy (GTDB): domain Bacteria; phylum Chloroflexota; class Anaerolineae; order Anaerolineales; family UBA11858; genus NIOZ-UU35. The sequence continues at coordinate 8,829 of CAYQQX010000013.1, read as the reverse complement.
TTGGGGAGCCGCCTTTGTGTGCTCAAGAGGATTTGGGTAAAGTGCGCGAGAAAGAAATGCGCTGTGCTGTCCAGGCTTTGGGTGGAAAGAGCACCTCGTTTTTGGATTATATCGACCCCATGATTGGGGAGAACGATGCCCTTTACCCCTACACCAATGATCTGGACGAATTGACAGAGCGAGTAGTAGCACATATACAGGAAATAAAAGCAGCAGCCATCATTACTCATGGCTCCAGTGGTGAGTATGGTCATCCTGCACATGTATTTACGCATCGGGCTGCAGTCAGCGCAGTGGAGATACTTGGGGACGCGGCGCCAATGCTCTATACTTTCAACGCCAACTTTCTCGGCCACCCTCGGGCGCGGCATCTCAACTCTGATGATCCCGCACACATTGTGGTTGACATTAGCCCCGTCTTTGAGCAGAAAATCAACGCCGCCCTGTGCCATCGCAGCCAGAACGCTCTATTTGTGCGGCGCTCATCGATTCGAGCGGGACGTCAATTATCAATCCCCGAAGTATTGGTCAAAGTTGAAGGTTTGCACCGCCGTTATCCGGAAGTAAATGGTCAGCCGGATGATGAAATAATAGAGTTGCTGAAACCCTGGATGAAGAAAAACGTTTAACGCGCACCGTTGAACATTTGAGAATATATGCCAAAGAGTGATTTTTATTTTGAGAGACCATTGATGAATGCTGCTGGAACCTTGGGTTTCGCGCCCGATCCCAAAGGACCCGTAGATATTGCGGAGTTTGGCGCATATGTCACAAACCCCATCAGCCGCAGGCCGCGCAAGCCGGCTCGAGGTACGCGGTTTATGTCCTATCCAGGTGGATTCTTACTTCACACAGGTTTGCCAAACCCTGGTTTGTCTGGCGCAATTCGGCGATACGGTGAACGTTGGGTGCGTTCGCCGATTCCCGTAATCTTACACTTGCTTGCTCAAGAGCCAGATGAGTTGGCTGGAATGGTGGAGCGTTTAGAAATGGTCGATGGAATCATGGGGTTTGAAGTCGGCTTACCCCCTGATGCAGCGCCTAATCTCGTTTATCAGATGGCACAAGCAACTCTTGGCGAACTGCCGGTGATCTTGCGCGTGAATTTGGATGTTAGTGTGGACATCGTTGAAGCGATTATCGAAGCTGGGATCAGTTCCATCAGCTTGGGAGCACCACGGGGAACTCTAATAGATGATAATGGTGTTCCTGTGTCTGGAAGGCTCTACGGCTCAGGAGTTTATCCCTTGGCACTCAAGGCTGTGGAAAAGTTTTCAGGCTTAGGTATATCTGTAATAGGAGCTGGGGGTGTGTATCAAACCTCGGAAGTTGATGCTATGCTAAAAGCGGGTGCCAGCGCTGTGCAGGTCAGCGCGGCCTTGTGGAAAGGGGGCATCACACCCAACGGTGGAGCACCATAACGATCCCCCAACTTAGGCGAATTAATGATCAGCATAACCGTAGAGTACTCAGATAACAATGAGCACTCTACGGAAAATATCTAGATTTATCTTGCGAGTTGCCATGGATTTAATCTGCCAAGGAAGGTGCCAGTTCTCTTTGAAGCTCAAACAAGGCTTCAACTACCTGCGGATCGAAGTGTTTCCCCGACTCACTACGAATATACTCCCAAACTTTCTCTAGAGGCCAGGCATCACGGCAGGGTCGATCTGACAGTAAGGCATCCCAAACATCGACAACAGCGAATATTCGCGCCGACAAAGGTATTTGGTCGCCGCTCAATCCTCGCGGGTATCCTGAGCCATCCCATTTTTCGTGGTGGCTGTAGGGGATATCCAGGGCAGAACGCAAATAATGAATTGGCAACAGCCATTCATAAGCATAGACAGGATGTTGGCGCATGATCTGCCATTCTTCATCATCCAGCGGACCTGGTTTTCTCAGGATGGAATCAGGCACACCAATTTTGCCAATATCATGCAACAGTGCCCCTCGGCGGATATTAACCATCTCATCTTTGCTGATTCCCATGCTTCTTGCTAATTTAATCGTCATATCGACAACGCGCCGGCAATGACCCTCCGTTTCCATGTCGCGCAATTCGAGACCACTTGCCCAGCCTTCAATTGTGCCATCATAAGCCTGTTCTAACTCGATATTCGAGCGTTGCATGTTATTGATAAGGCTAATATTGTCGATAGCAATAGCAGCTTGTCCAGCCAGGGTTTCTAAGAACTCCAACCATTCCAAATCAGGAGAATGCTCTTGGCGGTGGAAGATTTCCAAAACCCCCAGAACTCGTCCCTTTGCAATCAAGGGTACGCCATAGTACGTGACGAAATCCTCATTCTTCAAAAGGCTAAATTGAGTTAACGGAGTTTCCTGGTTAGGTAACCAGAACAGGTTCTAATCAGTAGAGATCGCCCTTTGAGCAATCCCCCACAAAATTACCAGAATAATCCCACCAATCAAAAATGGCGCAGTTGACCCAAACCATTCAAAGATGGCGCCCATGATTAGGGGTGTGATGGCGTTCGATCCGCTCAAAAATGCCGCGGATATGCCCAGCGTGCCACCAACCTCTTCTGGGCTAACGCGCTGGGTGATCATGCTGTTGATGGATGGCTGAAGGACGCCGCCCCCAATTGAGATTGGAATCATGGCCACTAACAACCATGCCAAACCCAGCCAACCATTGCTAGAGTCATCTGGAAGGCCAATATGAATATCCTGTACAGGGGGAGTTTCACCAGGAAGATTAGTGCCCGCACTTAATTCGGCTGTGACTTCGGCCTTCGAATACCAGGGAACTGGATTTTCTGGCGTGATCGCAGAGATTAACAATCCGATGCCGATGACCAACAATCCCATCATTACCAACCAGCGATCCCCCTTTTTGCGACTCCATTTGCCGACAAAGTACCCTTGAACCATCACTACGATGATCCCAACGTAGACAAATAATCCAGCATTGCTTGATGCGCTCATGCCCAAACGGTTAAGAGTGAATAATGCTACTAACTGTTCGAAGCCACCAAAGGCAAATTGCTGTGCGAACATCAATGCCAGCAGGAACCCAATCTCGGGTTTGCGCAGCGCATCGAACAGCGCTTTGAAGCCAAAGCTTGGTGAATGCTCTCCTGCCCCGCGTTTTTCTGGGGAATGGGTTTCTTCCAACCAGAAATAGGTCAATAGGATAGAAAACAGGGAAAAGGCTGCTGCAACGTAGGCAACCAGGCTGTAATTGTTGCCACTCAAGGCTAGGGTTGCAAAGGCAATAATTGGTCCAATAATGAATCCCAAGCCGAAGGCCGCGCCGATCAGGCCGAGACCTTGCGTACGGGTCTTTTCCGTTGTGCTGTCTGAGATGACGGCTTGTGCTGTGGCGATATTGGCACCGGAGATGCCATCGATGATGCGTGAGATGAACAGCAGCCACAACGTATTTGCCACTCCTAAAACCAGGAAACCAACAAAGGTGCCTATCTGACTGATGATCAACACTGGGCGGCGCCCGAAGCGGTCGGAAAGTCGGCCCAGGATTGGAGCACCGACAAATTGCATGATCGGGTAGGCGGCGCCTAGAGCACCAATCACAAAGGCGTTGGCGCCAAAGGATGCTGCATATAGGGGCAGAAGGGGAATGATGATTGTCAATCCCAATAAGTCAATTAAAACGATGACGAATACAGGTAAGATTTTTTTGAAATCCAACTTTTCTTCAGGCGCGGCTGTAGTTTCAGTTGAATGTGTTGTCATAAGTTTTTCTGTTTCCTGGGATTTAATTATCTTTCCATCCAGATGGTCACAGGACCATCGTTGTTGATTTCAACCAGCATATGGGCGCCGAACTGCCCCGTTTTGGTTGGTACCCCTTCAGAGTTCAGTTTTTCAGCGAACATGTTTACCAGCGGATCAGCCACCTCGGGCCTGGCAGCACTCGTAAAGGAGGGTCTGCGCCCCTTACGAGTATCGGCATACAGCGTAAACTGGGAGATCACCAGGGCATCGCCACCTACATCTAAAATCGAACGATTAAGCTTTCCCTCATCATCTTCGAAGATGCGTAAGTTGGCAATTTTTTGCGTTAAATAATCGACCTGTTCACCCCCGTCGTCTGGGCTGATACCCAAGAAGATTACCATTCCTAAACCGATTTCAGCGAGCGGGCGCCCCTCTACAGAGACGCGCCCGCAGCTTACACGTTGTATCAGTGCACGCATATTGATCAGAATTTAGGCAGGGAGCAGCTTAACTATCTGTCCCACCTGCATTTCCTCCAGTTGCCTGCCACTCATAGGCTTTAAGTTTTAGCTTCATGATCTGACCTTCGATCATGCCATCAACTAAGCTGGGATCAACCTTAAGGCCGTGTTCGCTTAGATATTTCGTGGCCATATCGACAGCGTAATCTTTCTTGGATAAGGCGACCCCAGTAGCGGTTTCAATTGCCAATTTCTTGGCACCACTTTGTTCTGCGGCCAGCACAGCCGCCTCAACTGCTTTGTCGAGCAGCGCGCTGCGAGCCTCAGGAGTATCAACAGGTGGAGCATAATTGGCGAATTGTGAGTTGACCTCTGACTCAATTAAAGTTGCGATTTCATCTACTTCAATGGGTACCCCTGCGCGATCCATATACTTCTGTACGGCATCGATAGCATACTGCTTTTTCTCGCGGCCAGTCTCAAGTAATCCTGAAAAACCGGCTTGCTCGGCAGCACTTACCGCCATCTTTACCCCTTTGTCGATCATAGCGAGCTGTTCTTTAGAGAGGTTAGCTTTGATTTCGGCGGCTTTCTGCCTGACCCACATGAAAGCACCTGCAACCACTATTGGGATGGCGATGATCAATAGTGCTTGTGCTAGTGTGGCCAAAAAATTAGTCAATGTGTTTCCTGCGTCCATTGTCTCCTCCTTCTGAATAGAAAAAATGGATAGCGATTTTATGGAAGACCTATTGCATCCTTTACATCTGATAGAGTTTGTTTGGCAACTTCTCTGGCACGTTGACCGCCATCAATCAGCACATCCCAAACTTCTTCGGGCTTCTCATCTAGCTTTGCGCGACGATCTCGGAATGGTGCTAGGTCATCATTTAGATTTTTTGCGAATATTTTCTTGCAATCTACACAACCGATACCAGCTTTGCGGCATTCGGTGTTGATCATTTCGATTTCATCATTAGATGAGAAAATCTTGTGCATGGTGAAAACATTGCACACATCGGGAGTGCCAGGATCAGCTCGACGTGCTCGTTGTGGATCGGTGACCATCTGCATGACGCGTTTTGTGGTTTCTTCGGGCGAAGATGCCAGCTCAATATGATTGTTGAGGCTTTTGCTCATCTTGTTTTCCCCGTCGATGCCCAGAACTTTGGGAATCTTCGTGCCTTTCATCTGGGGTTCGATGAGCACATCTGTTTTGTAGCGATAATTGAAGGACCGTACAACCTCACGTGTGAACTCCAAGTGGGGGGCTTGATCTATTCCCACAGGCACGACGATAGCTTTGTATAAAGTAATATCAGCAGCCATCAAAACGGGATACCCTACTAACCCATAATTGACATTGTGTGGCTGATGCCGAATTTTTTCTTTGAAAGTGGGTAGATCGGTCAATTTCCCCAAAGGGGTGACCATAGATAGAAAAGTATGCAGTTCCAATACCTCGGGCACATGCGATTGGACGAAGATCATACTATCAGCGGGCCGCATTCCTGAAGCCAACCAATCGAGGGCCATTTCGTAGGTATTCTGTTTTATGTCTTTGGTGGTCTCGACAGTCGTAAGGGCATGGATATCTACGATGCAATAAATCGTATCCTCATATTCATCTTGTAGAGCAACATAATTCTTGATTGCACCAAGATAATTGCCTAAATGTTGACGACCTGTCGGGCGGGCGCCGGAAAAAACGCGCCCCTTCTTTTTTGCTGGGGTCATTCATCCTCCTTAACCAATAAGCTTTCCCACTGAGGCGACTACTTCCTCTGGTTCGGCGTGGCGACCGGCCTTAATCTTTGAAAAGACCAGTTTATCATCTGCGCTGACCTCGAATTTCCCCCCATCGGAGGGAACGAGGCTGATATCTTGAATTTTGCCTTTATATTCTGTTAATAGTGTGCTAGCCAAACTGACTGCTCGAGGTGTGTAGTTTCAAACTTCGCAATAAATTATTTCAATTTTTAGCATTTCGAGTACCTCAGTACCTTTGTGAAAAGATGCAACGAGTATATCACGGAACGTGAATTCGTTGCGCAATTTATCTTCATAGGGAGTGGTGAAAATGCTGGTATTTTCCAAAAGCCATCTTTAAAAGTGTCATGGCCACAGGCCCGCCTTCGGCGTGAACGCAGCGTAGCGAAGTGAAGAATCCCTGAAAACGAGCGATTAGCAAGCAAATTAAGATACCCGAGATTCCTCGCTTCGCTACTAAGAAACTTAGTTGTGTCATCGCGAGGAGCGTCTTTTGCGACGAAGCGATCTCCCACTTAACAAGGAGATTGCTTCACTCCGTAAACTCCGTTCGCAATGACATCGATGAGAGTTTCTTTCTGATTGAGCGACGTCTCAAACGCTGTGGGGTTACTCGGAATGACAGTTGTGTTTGTGCACCCCGAATAGTGAACGCCACGATAATCGCCACTCCCTCTTCTTACACTTGGTATTCCCAGAGTGGGGACCGCGCTGATAACGCTCGATACCCCATTTTTACAACTTGGAAGACGATTCTTGTAACTCGCTATTAGATCATGCTAAATTAGGCTTATAATAGGGAAACTGAGATTAATGTTTGGGAGGGCTGCCCCATGAAGAGGATGTGGTTTTTTGTAATTCTTAGCTTTGCTGCTGTGACGTTGGTATCTTTGGTTGTGTTGATTCAGCCTGCTCAAGCTGAAGTCTGTGGCCCTAACAATCTCAATGATATTGAAGATCTTAGACGAATACGCTTCGTAAGCTTGAAGGGCAAGACAGGTCAGGCGGGGATTGGGTGGGTTACTTTTGTGACAAAGAATATCTTGCCAGATCGTGCAACTCTGACCATAAATGGTTTGGGTGATTTTTCAGTGAAGGAGATTTCCTGTACCTGTGGTGCCCAAAAGACCTGTACTGGTTTCATCTCGGGTTATCCCATTGGGGATCCAGTAAAGCAGTATGCGGGCAAGTTAACCGTCTACTATCATGCTACATATCGGGGGCAATATTATGAATACAAAAAATTCACCTCGACGGCCCCAAAATTGCAAATTCCCCCAGCTCCCTAAACGGAGAGAAAACCCACAAATAGTTGATCTCACGCCTGAAGTTGCCAGCAACCTCAGGCGTTTCTTTATGGTAAGATCAGCCCCATGTTTAAATCGATCCGCTGGAAAACATTCGTGCGTGACTTCCTGGTTATTCAAGTTGGTTTCGCGTTTTTTGGACTATCTATCGCCCTTTTGATTCGCGCCAACTTGGGCACTGGCCCTTGGGCGATGTTGGAAGTAGCCCTTTCACAAATCTTTGGGTTGACCCCTGGAACCATGAGTGTAATCGTCGGTTTTGTCGTGTTATCTGCATCTTTTATCTTACGTGAACGTATCGGTTGGGGTACTGTAGCCAATATGATGTTCATCGGCCCCTGGGAAGATCTGGCTTTGCATTATATCCCCTCTGTAACTGGGAATATCATCGTTCAGGGAGTGATGCTGCTGGCAGGAATCCTGATCATGGGCATCGCCTCGGCGGTCTACATCGGTGTGGATGCTGGTGCTGGCCCGCGTGACAGCCTAATGTTGGCCGCGCATCGCATCAGTGGCAAGAGCCTACGCCTGGCTCGGGGGTCAATTGAAGTTTCTCTAGTGATTGTGGCCTGGCTGTTGGGGGGTCCAGCCGGGATTGGGACCGTCGTTCACGCCCTGTTGATTGGCCCCTCAGTGCAAATGGCTTTCAAGTTGTTCAAAGTCGAGCCGCACAGCCCAGAAGAAGTGCAGGAGCAATCAACTCCTGTCAGTCAGTAGCGTAGACATCGCCCCATTTGAAAATTTTCAATAAACGACCATCGATTGCCAATAAACCCAACCCAATCAATCCCATTCCGGCAATATGCTGGGTGAGTAACTGCTCGCCTAAGATGACCATGCCTAATACAATGGCACTGACGGGGATGAGAAATGTGACCAACAGCAAATTAGTCACACCAGCTGTGGCGAGCAAACGGAAATAAATGATATAGGCTAAGGAGGTGCTAAGGAGGGCTAATCCCATCAACGCGCCCCATACGCTTAAGCTTGGCATTTGTAGCTGCCAAGGTTTATCAACAATCAGGGCAATAGGAATCATCATCAGGGTCGTTCCTGTAATTTGCCCCGCAGCCGTGACTATCGATGGGGTATCTTGGAACCTCTTGCCAAAAATTCCGGCCAATGCATAAGAAATTGCTGCCCCGATCACGGCGATTTGGGCCAAAATATTGATCCCTAAGCCTGCTAAGGCATCCAAACCGATCATGATTCCCACGCCGATCAAGCCAAAGAAGACGCCAGCAAAGCGATTTGGGGAAAGCTTTTCGTCCGTGGTCAAAAAGTGTGCCAAGAGTACCGTCCACACAGGGGTTGTCGCGTTTAAGATCGCTGCCAATGACCCAGAAATCTGGGTTTGTCCCCAAAAGATCAAGCTAAAAGGAACTAGGTTATTAAGCAGCCCCATGATTAAAAATGCTGCCCACATTCTTGGTGACCTAGGCATACGGTGACCGGTCAATCTCACGATAGAAAGCAGTACCACCGCAGCGATACTGACTCGTCCTAACACAACCGTGAAGGGCCGCAGTTCTGCTAAGGAGGTGTGCAAAAATAAGATCCCATTTTTGAAATGGTCTGGAAGAATC